>JACCQZ010000098.1 GCA_013813875.1 Gemmatimonadales bacterium
TCTACGCCCGGCCGCGCTAGACGCGGCCGGGTGTTCGTGTGTCCGGTTCGGTTGACTTCCCTCGAAGCCTCCGAGTAGCTTCTGGCGCCGCACTGTGGGGCCGAGCCCTGCGCCCCCAGATACTCCACCCGGAGCCGGAATGCGAATCACCACCCATCGAACGGTCCTCATCCTCGCGCTTGCCCTCGGGGCCGCGCCGGCGGCGGCACAAGTGCCCGGGATTCCGGTCTACAACAGTGGGGTGCCCCGGGGCATCGGCCTCTACGCCGACGTCGGTTTTCCCAATGACGATGCCGGTGGCGGCACCGGACTCGCCCTCACCGGGCGCGCGGGCTTCGGCCCGCTGGGAGCCACCGCAATCATCTCGTCCTACAACCCTGAGGGGCCCTCCGGCGGCGATCTCTCCGTCGGAGCTACCGGGAACTATCGGGTTTTCGGGGGGCCGCTGGTGCCCCTCAGCGTGAGCCTTCAGGCCGGTGTCGGCTACGCCAAACCGGACGCGGGCCTGCTGCCGGGCGGAGACGTGACCCAGTGGCGCTTTCCCATCGGGGTCGGCTTCGCGCTCACCATCCCCAATCCCGCTCTGGCGATCAGGCCGTGGCTGGCACCGAGGATTGACATCCTGCGGCGGTCGGCGGACGGCGGCTCTACCACGGATACCGAGTTTGCGCTGAGCGGCGGCCTGGAGCTGAATACGTTGAGCGGGCTGGGCATCCACGCCGCTTACGACCTCATCGTCAGCGGCGGGCTCAACCCCGGGGTGCTGGGCCTCGGTGCCCACTACAACTTCCGGGTTCCCGGACTGTGAGAAGAACGCGGGACGCCGCCCCGCTGTTGCTGCTCCTGGTTCTGCTGGTCGGCTGCGTTCAGACCTTCGACGCCACCACCCTCGGCGTCCCCGCCGCTCTCGCCTCGCCGGCCGGGCAGCCTCCGCAGGGTCCCCGTTTCTCGGTCACCACTCGGGCGGTGTTCGGCATCTGGGGCCTGTTGCGGTTCCGAGACCCATCGCTGCGAAAGGCGCTCGCCGCGCAGCTTGTGGGAGGCAGCGGCATCGCCGATTTGAGGATTCGGGTAAGGAGCCGCTGGAGCGACCTGCTCATTACCGGGCTCACTCTGGGCCTCATCGTGCCTCGCTCGGTGACCTACGAAGGAGTGGTCACCGGCTTGCCGGCTCCAGCGGCTCCGTAGCCCGCCCCCTCCGCCGCGTCGCTTCTAACCGTCCCTCGCTTGCCCACTTTCGCCGTCCCTTCCGAGCACGTCCTGTGGTACCTGGTCGTGGGAGCGTTGCTCGTCATGATCGCGGCGGGAGGCTCGCTGATGAAGCGGCTGCCGGTCTCTACGGCCATGATCTGCGTGGTCCTGGGCTTTGCCTTCGGCCCGATGGGCGCGGGTCTGATCAGGCTCGATCCCATCGCCGACAGCGGCTTTCTCGAGCTGCTGACCGAGGCGGCGGTGATCGTCTCGCTCTTTACCGCTGGCCTCAAGCTGCGCTTGCCGCTGCGCGACCGCTTCTGGCTGGTTCCGTTCCGCCTGGCGGTGCTCTCGATGGTGCTGACCGTCGGCCTCATTGCCTGCGCGGCCCAGTGGCTGCTCGACCTGCCCTGGGGCGCGGCGATCCTGCTGGGTGGAGTGCTGGCGCCCACCGACCCCGTGCTGGCCTCCGACGTCCAGGTGCAGAGCCCCTGGTCTCCCGATCGCCTTCGCTTCAGTCTCACCGCGGAGGCCGGCCTCAACGACGGAACCGCTTTCCCGTTCGTCCTTCTCGGGCTGGGGTTGCTGGGCGCGCGAGAGCTGGGAGCGGACGGGCTACGCTGGGTGTCGCTGGATCTGCTCTGGGCCGTCTCGGCGGGCTTGGCCATCGGAGCTCTGCTCGGCACCGCGGTGGGCCGGCTGGTTCTCCATCTCCGCCGCGTACACCGGGAGGGCCTGGGGCCCGACGAATTTCTCGCGCTCGGTCTCATCGCGCTATCCTACGGGACCGCGATCGCGGTAGAGGCGTACGGGTTTCTCGCGGTGTTCGCGGCAGGGCTGGCTTTGCGGCGGATCGAGGTGGCGGAGGCGGGCTCCCGAACGGCTCCCCAGATCGCGCCCGTCCTCACGAGCGAGAGTAAGGAGGATCTGGCGACGCACGAGGAGAAAGCCCCGGAATACATGGCACAAGCGGTGTTGAGCTTCAACGAGCAACTGGATCGCATCGGTGAGGTGACCGTGGTGCTCCTGGTCGGCGGGATGCTGGCGATGTATCCGCTCCCCTCGGGCGCGCTCTGGCTCATCGCCCTGGTGCTGCTGATCATCCGCCCGCTCTCGGTTCTCGTCGGACTGGTCGGCTCCGGCACCGATCGGGTGGAGCGCGGACTGATGGCCTGGTTCGGGATCCGCGGAATCGGGTCGGTCTACTACATGAGCTACGCGATCGAGCACGGCCTTGCCCCGGAGCTGGCGGAACCGCTGGTGGCCGTCACCATGATGACCGTTGCGGTATCCGTGGTGGTACACGGAGGCTCGGTGACGCCGCTGATCACCCGGTACGCCGGCCGTAAGGATGTCGCCGCCGAGGTGTAAGCCGGTCGAGCAGCTCCGCCGAGCGCCGCGCGGCCCCGGTTCCCCGCTCTACTACTTCCCGGGCCCGTCCTCCCTGCGACTGCCGCAACGGTTCGCTGTCGAGCCAACTTTTCCAGCGCGAGTACAGCGCCGCTCCGGCCTCGCGAGCTCCGCTTGCCGGCAGCGCCTCGGCGGCGCCGGCCCGCAGCAGCAGTCCGGCGTCCCGGCTGCTCTCCCAGCGGGGCCCGAAGATCACCGGCAATCCCCACGCGGCCGGCTCCAGCACCGAGTGCAGTCCCGCTCTCCCGAATCCTCCGCCTACGTAGGCCATCGTTCCGCCGCCATACAGCGCGGCGAGAATGCCAACCCGATCCACCAGCAGCAGCGGCGCCGGCCCGGCCACCGTCTCCAGCCGAACCGCCCGGGGGAGGCCTGCTCCAGCCGCGGCGCGCTCCACAGCGGCGAGGTTATCCGGCGTGGGCTCGTGCGGCACCAGTATCAGTCGGGCCTCGGGCCGATCTCTCCGGATCCGGGTGAACGCGCCGAGCAACACCGCCTCGTCGCCGGGCCAGGTCGAGCCCGCTACCATGGTCGGCGCGCCGCTGCCGAGGGCCAGCAACGGGTCCTGGGCCGAAACCGCCCGCACCCGGTGCAGTACGCTGTCGAAACGCGGATCGCCGAGCACCTCGACGCGGTTGCGGTCAACGCCGAGACGGGTAAGGCGTTCCCCGTCTTCGTGGGAGATCACGCCGGCGGCGGCCACCGCCTCGTATCCGGCGCGCAGCAGCGAGCGCGCCGGCCAGCGCAGGCGGCCGCTGCTGGAGCTGACCGTTCCCGCCACGATGGCCACCGCGGTACCTCGTGCGGCCGCCCGGGTGGCGAGCTCGGGCCAGAGGTCGAGCTTGACGAAAACGAGAAGGTCGGGCGCCAGCGCATCGAGCAGACGGTCCACCTGGCCGCGGAGGTCGTACGGCAGGTAATCGGCGACATCAGCCGCAAGGCGGAGCGCCAGCGGCGCGGCGGAGGAGCTGAAGTGGGTGTACACGTACTGGCAGTCGGGGCGAACCCGGCGCAGCTCGCCGAGCACACTCTCCGCCTGAAGCCCTTCCCCCACCGAGGAGGCGTGCAGCCATACCAGGGGCCGTTGGGGATCTCGAGACTCCCGAGCCCAGAGACAGAGCCGTCCCCCGGCACCGAGCCGGGCGCGGTGCCCCTCTCGTACCTTGGGAGAGTAGTGCGCCAGGGCGGGGGCGAGCGCCGTGCCCAACCGAACCGCTGCCCGGTAACTCAGCGAGGTGGAAGACATGCCGGCAATCTTGGCCCCAACCGGGCCACCCCGTCAACCGGAACCTGGCGGTCTCGGGAGGGTTGCAGCCTGAAGGTGGATCCATTTAAAATTCAGTCAGAAGTTATGTCTCACCCGCTACCGAGGAGGTGATCCCATTGTCTACAGAGCTAAGGGTCGCCTGCGGCCATTAGGTTGAGCTGCATACCCTGAGCCCAGGCGACTCTTACCTGGGGGGGCCGCCATAGGCGGCCCCTTTTTTTGTCCCTGTGGTGCCGGCCATGCTTTCCTCCCGCTTCCTGAAGACCTACTGGTGCGCTACCCGGGCGCCCCGCTATAGCCTCATCTTCGCGCTGCCCCTGCTGGTCGCGTACGAGCTCCTGGCGCTTTCCCTGTCCTACGTTGCGCTGGCAGGGGTGCGGAACGGGGCCGACGTCCTGCTCAAGAGCCTGTTCGTCTCGTTCGGTGGACGCGCTGGACTCCTGGTTTTCGGGGCGCTCCTGGTTGGTACCGGCGCGGTGCTGGTGGCGCGCGACCTCCGGCAGGGGGAACCGATCGAGGGACGAGTGTTCCTGCTGATGGCGGTGGAATCCGCAGTCCACGCGCTCGCGTTCGGGATCATAGCTGGTACGCTGACCGGAGTGCTGCTGCCGGGTCTGGACATCGCGCTGCCGGCGCCGGGTACGGTGATCCAGGAAACCGGAATGGGCCCTGCCACCCAGCTCATGATCTCGCTGGGCGCCGGCATCTATGAGGAGCTGCTCTTCCGGGTGTTGCTGGTGGGCGGGCTCGCCTGGGCCGGGCGCCGCTTGGGGTGGACGGCCGGTGGAGCGGGGCTGGCGGCCACGGTGGTGGGGGCGCTCATCTTCGCTGGGTTCCACTACGTAGGTCCCTACGGCGACAGACTCGAGCTCCCGTCGTTCACCTTTCGGGTCATCGCCGGAGTTCTCTTCAGCGCGCTCTACCTCACTCGCGGGTTTGGAATCACGGCGTGGACCCACGCGCTCTACGACGTATTCCTGACGTTGGGGTGACAGCGGGTTTGAAACGGTGGGCCGATCTCTACCTCGAGGGCCCGGCCTTTTTCGTTTTCGAAGCGTACACCGAATCCAGTACCTGCCTGAAGAGCGGCAGCGGATGCGCTCCCGAGAGCAGTCCACCTTCGATATAGAAGCTGGGCGTGCTGGCAGCGCCGGCGCGCTGGGAGCCCTCCGCTTCCGTCCGGACTTCGGTGCGGGTGGCCGGCGCCTTCACGCATTCGACCAGCTCCGGCTTGGAGATGTCCGCTGAGTCGGCCAGAGACAGAAAAAAGGGCGCCGGCTCCTTGAGCGGGGCCCAGGTCTTCTGGTATTGGTAAAGCAGATCGTGCACCGGCCAGAAGGCGCCCTGCTTCCCGGCGCACAGCGCCACCTCGGCCGCGGGCACCGCGTTGGCGTGGATGCTGGTCAGCGGGAAGTTCACGAACACCCAGCGCACTTTACCGGTGGCGATGAATTCCCGCTCCAGGGCGGGAAAGGTCTGCAGGGCAAAGTTCCGACAGTAGGGACACTGGAAGTCGGACATCTCGTACACCGTCACCGGCGCTGTCGCCGTACCCTTGGTCCGCGCGGCCAGCGGGTTGGGCTCGGCGGTTTGGGCGGTGAGGCCGAGTGGCAGCGCTGTCGCCAGTGCCAGTGCTACGGCGGTTGGCCATGCTGCAACCCACAGAAGATGAATCACGTGGTGGACCTCTGCATGATGATAGACGAAGGGATCGCTCGTCAGCTTGAGCGAAGCGAAGGGGGCATACCCAAGCTCATGCCCCTTCCCCCTCGCGTTGCTCGGGGTCAGGGTGACACGATCGAGCATGCAACGCTCTGCCGATAGCCGATAGCCGATAGCTTCCACCCCGCCCCTAATACCTCGCCTGCCGCCGCCCCGATCTACTCGACAGCAGCACGGTGTCTCCATCCACCGGCAGGTTCCAGTACCACTCGGCATTGGGGTCCGTCGCGTCCCATGATCGGCCGTAGATCCACCAGGGTCCACCGCGGAGCTGCAGGTGGGCCCAACCGTCGGCGCCGGTGGTGTCGGTGATCCCGTCCCGACCACGGCGCAAAGCCAGATTGCGCACGATGCTGTCGTAGCCGGCGTAGGTGCTATCTTCCCATTGCCGAAGCTCGGTGCGCAAACTCTCGGCTCGGGGCACAAACCCGGCGCGTGCCCGGTCCAGCCCGATCCGGGCGCGCTCACTCTGGCCCTGAGCTGCCACCAGGGAATCGGTGAGCCGCGCGAATGCGGCGTAGAGCCGACGGTACTCGGGGCTGTTACGGGGCATGGAGTCGAGCCGGGTCTGGAGCACCGCCGTCGAATCACGGAGCCGGTCGAGCTTGCTGATGGTGCCGGAATAGCTGGTGAACGGGGCGCGAAAGTCGTGAAAGAGGCTGTCGAGCTCCGCGGTCGAGGGTCGGGGGGAAGCGGCCGAGGCTGCCAGCGCGGCGAGCACGCTGTCTCGATCGTACGGCAACGCCACCAGGCCGATCCCGGAGACTGGCGTCTCGGCCGAGTCGGGCCCGGGGATGGACACCCGGACGGCTACATCGCGCGATCCTTCGCAGGCGATCGGGCCCGCCCCGAGCAGTCCCGTGGCGGCCATCATCAGGAGAGTTCTTGAGAGGGACACGAGCCAAAGCTACCGCCCTGCTAGCGGCGCTTCAACTGACGGCCGTCGCGGCGGTGGCGCAGAACCCCGAGGTCGAGCGACTCTTCCCGGCGCAACCCTCGGGCTTCGTCACCGATGTGGCGGGGGTGGTGGATCCGGCCTCCGAGTCGCGCATGGAAAGCCTGATCGAGCGGCTGCGCGGCGCGACCGGCGCCGAGATCGCCGTCGCCACCCTTCCCACCATCGGAGACCGGAGCGAGGCCGAGGTGGCGCTGGCCATCGGCCGGCGGTGGGGAGTGGGCGCGAGCGCCGAGATCGGCGACCAACGGCGGAACGCGGGCGCTATCGTGCTCCTCGTCCCCAGAGCCGGCGGAAAGCCGGGCACGGGGCACCTCCGAGTCGAGGTGGGGCAGGGGCTGGAAGGAATCGTCACCGACGCTACCGCCGGCCGAGTGCGCGACCTGATCGCGGCCCAGGTGGGCAACGAGCAGTACGGACCCGCGCTCGCGTCGGGGGTCGAGACGCTCGCCGGCATCATCGCCCGGGGTTATGGGGTAAGCGACACCGCGCTCACCAACTTCCAGCCGGTAGCTCCCAGCGGCGGAGGAAGCCGGCCGCTCGGCGGGTTGCTGCCGCTGCTTCTGTTCGCCCTCTTTTTCCTGGTGATGTCCGGTGCGCGCGGGGGTCGGCGCCGCAGGAGAGGGGTATATTGGGGAGGTCCCTGGATCGGCGGTGGCTGGGGCGGCGGCGGTGGGTTCGGTGGTGGCGGCTTCGGCGGCGGCGGCGGTGGATTCGGCGGGTTCGGCGGTGGCGGCGGCTTCAGCGGTGGCGGCGCCGGAGGGAGATTCTGATGCGCGATGAAGTAGATCGGCTGGTCTCCCCCTTCCTGGCGGAAGCCGACACGGTGCTCGGCGGACGATACAGCGCGGTACTCTACGGATCGGCCGTGCGGGGAGATTTTGTCCCCGGCCGCTCCGACGTCAACCTGATGCTCATCCTCGAGGACCTTTCCCCTCCAGTGCTGCGCTCCCTTGGCCGGGCCTTTTCCGGCTGGCGCAAGTCGGAGTACGAGCCGCCGCTCCTGATCAGCCGCTCGGAGTGGTCACGCGCCACGGACGTGTTTCCCATCGAGATCGCCGACATGCGGACCGGCTACACCGTGCTTCGGGGCGATGACCCGATGGCGGGCCTCGCGCTGGAGCGCTCCGACCTCAGGCGCGCGCTCGAGCGCGAGTTTCGGGGCAAGCTGCTCCGGCTTCGGCAGGGTTACGCCGCGTCAGCCGGCGATGCCCAGGCGCTCGGCGCGCTGGCCGGCAAGAGCGCCGGTACGGTTCTGGTGCTTCTGCGTGCGCTCCTCACCCTGCTCGGCCGTCCGGTTCCGGCCGATCCGGTCGAGCTAGCGGGCGCCTCGGCCGATGCCATCGGGGCCGGCCGCGAGCACCTGATCCATGTGTTCAGCCATCGCGGCGAGCGCAACTGGCGGTGCTCGCCCGCGGAGTTCGAGCATTACCTGGAAGCCGTGGCGCAGGCCGCCCGATTCCTCGATCAACTTCACCTCGGAGATCAGTGATGAAGCGCTCGCCGGCCGTTTCGACCTCGCTCCTGGCCCTGGTGCTCCTGGCCGCCGGGTGCGGCTACAACCAGATCCAAACGATGGATGAGCGGGTCAATCAGGCCAAGGGCCAGATCGAGACCCAGCTCCAGCGCCGGGCCGATCTGGTGCCCAATCTGGTGGAAACGGTCCGTGGCGTGGCCAAGCAGGAGAGCACGGTGTTCACCAGCGTGGCCGACGCGCGCGCCCGCCTGTCAGGAGCGGTTCAGAGTGGAGATGTGGGGCAGATGGCCGAAGCCAATCAGCAGCTTACCGCCGGGCTCGGCCGGCTGCTGGCGATCGTCGAGAACTATCCCGAACTACGCTCCAGCGAGAGCTTTCGGGCGCTGCAGGATCAGTTGGAAGGAACCGAGAACCGCATCGCAGTCGCCCGCCAGGACTACAACACCGCCGTGGGCGAATACAACGCTTATATCCGGCGCTTTCCCTACAACTTGACGGCGAGAATTTTCGGGTCGGGATCGCGAGAGTACTTCGAAGCGGCACCAGGATCGGAGACGGCGCCGAAGGTGCAGTTTTAGCCTCAGTCGGTCACTACGTGGTCAGGCAGCACGTAGCGCAGGGGGTCCACCGCCCGTCCATTCACGTGCACCTCGTAATGCAGGTGGGGGCCCGTGGCCAGGCCGCTGTTGCCCACCAACGCGATCTTCTGTCCCCGCTTGACCCGCTGGCCGCTGCCCACCACGATCTTCGAGGCGTGGGCAAACTTGGTCATGACCCCGAATCCGTGATCAATCGTAACCGTATTGCCGTATCCCGACTCCCAGCCCGCATCGGTTACCACGCCCGTGGCCGGTGCCTCGATGGGCGTGCCCATCGGCGCGGTGACATCAATGCCTTCGTGCGGCCGGGCCAGATGGAGGATAGGATGTGAGCGCATCGAGGAGAACGCGCTGGAGAGCCAGCCCTGGGTCGGCATGATGGAAGGTGTCGCGGCCAGGCGGGCGGAGTGGATTGCCAGACTGTCGGCCGCCTCCTCGAACGATGATGCCAGCAGGTTGGCGCGGCGGATCAGCGCGTTGAGATCTACCCGGATCTCGTACGAGCGGTCTATGGCGCCACCCGATTCTCCGGGCCCAGGGCGAGAAGCGAGGGTAGGTCCGCCGATGCCCGCTGCCTGCACCTGGGGATCTATCGGCTCGAGGTTGGCCAGTACCCGGATGCGGGCGTCTCGCTGGGATATACGGGTGATGGTGTCGGCCAGCAGAGACAGCCGGCCGTACAGCTCGCCCATTTCCTGGGTCAACACCGAGTTCTCATGGGCCAGTCGGGCGCTGCGCGAAAGATCGGCGGTGCGCGAGATAGTGATGTAGCCGACTATCAAGGCGATAGCTACGGCCGTCGCCACGCCTGCTGCCATCATCTTCAACACGCTGTAGGAGACCTCGATGACTTTCGAGGGCTCCGACCCGTGCGGAACTAAGACGACGGTCCAGCGGCGTTTGGACATCCAGCTCTCTTTCATTCGGTTGATGCCAGCGAAACAGACTGCAGGCCGACCCGGTAATGTGGCGAATTGCCGATTGCCGAGGGGTGACCTGAGTCACGGGACTGCGCCTATATTTGCCATCGGCACCCTCGATGTCAAGAGTGCGAAGAATCGCATAACTCTTTGACTGTCAAATAGTTTTGATGTCTCTACTGCTAAGCTCTACACCGTGACCGGCTTGGGAAAGAGTGCCTCAGGTTTGTACGTGGTCGACCCCGCGAGGGGCGGCTCCTCGAGCGAACTCCAGGAGGTCCGGGACACTTCGCCCGACAAGCCCAACGCCTGCCACAGCGCCTGAGCCTTGCCCGGAATGAAGGGGCTGGTGAGCACCGCCAGGCGATAGAGCACCCGGGCCAGGGCAGCCAGTATCTGATCGAGCTCTGCCTCCTTGCCCTCCTTGGCCACCTTCCATGGCGCCGTCTGCTGAATGTACAGATTGGCGGCTCCCACCAGTGCCCACGCGGATTCGGCGCCTTCCCTCAGATCCAGCTCGTCCATGGCGCGGCTGTAACTGGCCACTGTGTCCCGTCCCGCCTGATCGAGCGGCGTAGCGGGCGCGCTCGGAACCGCTCCGGCGCGGTACTTGGCCAACATGGCCAGCGAGCGCGAGGCGAGATTGCCCAGGCCGTCGGCCAGATCCGCGGTGTAGCGCTCGTCGAATCGCTCCCAGGTGAAGTTGCCGTCGGCCTCGAATCCCACCTCCCGCAGCAGAAAGTATCGCAAGGCATCGGGGCCGTGGCGGCCGATAGCCTCGCCCAGGCTCACCGCCGTTCCCGCCGTTTTCGACATCTTGGTGCCTTCCCACTGTACGTATCCGTGGGCCCAGACCTCCAGCGGCAAGGCCAACCCGGCGCTGAATAGCATGGCAGGCCAGATCACACAGTGAAAGCGGGTAATCCCTTTGCCGATCACATGGAGGTCTGCCGGCCAGAGCCGCTGGTATCCCGGCGCGGGGAATCCGGTGGCCGAGAGATAGTTGATCAGGGCGTCGAACCAGACGTAGACCGTCTGCTCGGGATCGCCGGGGAAGGGAATTCCCCAGGCGAGCCGTTGGCGCGACACCGAGATGTCCTGCAACCCGTCTTCCAGCAGGCGAACGATCTCGTTGCGCCGGATCGCCGGCTCGACCCGCAGCTCGCCCGAGCGGATGCGCTCGAGCAGTGGGTCCCGATAGCGGCTCAGCCGGAAGAAATAATTTCGCTCGCGGGTAGGAATCAGCTCCAGCGTGGGGTGCTCGATGCAGCGCCCGTCCACGGTCTGGGCCGGCTGCTTGAACTCCTCGCACCCGATGCAGTAGAGCCCTTCGTACTCGCCGGCGAAGAGGTCCTCGGGATTGTTTCTCCGGATCAGCTCCAACAGCGCCGTCACTCCCTCCCGATGCCTGACTTCCGTGGTGCGGATCCAGTCGTCGTGGCTGCATTCGAGCCGGCGCCAGTAATCTTCGAACCGCTCCGCCATCCGGTCCACCCAATCCTGGGGCGAGCTGCCGTTCTGTTCCGCCGCCTGCAGCACCGCCTGCGAGTGCTCGTCCATCCCCATCAGAAAGTGGACCTCGTCCCCCCGGAGCCGGCGGTAGCGGGCAATGCAGTCCGCGCCCACCTTCTCCAGCGCGTGCCCCAGGTGGGGATCGCCGTTGGAGTAGTCAATGGCCGTGGTCAGGTAGAACTTGGACACTCGAGGCTCCCGGACGAACCGATCTCAGCAGAGGTTGTGGCACGCGTTCATGAGAATGTTAACGGGGTCGCGGCCCTGTCACCCTGAACGCAGTGAAGGGGCATGCGCTGAGGAATGCCCCCTTCGCTCCGCTCAGGGTGACGAGCCAAGTATCTGTGCCTCTGTGCCTCTGTGGTGTGCAGTGCCGCTTTACCCCGGCGGCCCACCGCGACGACGCCGCCGGCGGGAGGACATCAGACCCGCCGTACCCTCCGCGGGCGCCTCCGGCTGCAAGGGCGAGTCGGGTGCCGCGGCGGTGGCGGTGTTCCCTGCGCTCGCGATCCGGTCGCGATACTCGGCGGTGATGAGCACCTCGCCGAGGCGCTCCACTTCTTCCTGGAGCTGCACCAGCGGGATGATGCGCGAGCCCTGCTCGTCGCTCCGCAGGAACACCCGTTCGCGGAAGATGTCCACCGCGACCACCTTCTCCACCCCGATGGCGGTATTGATCGTTTTTCCTTCCTTGGGGAAACGCCGGCGGGTGGTGACGTAGAACTCGTGCTCGTACTTGAGACAGCAGAGCAGCCGGCCGCAGCCGCCGGAGATCTGCGCCGGGTTGAGCGAGAGGTGCTGGTCCTTGGCCAGGCCGAGGTTGACCGGCGAGAGCTCGGTGAGCCAGGTGGAGCAGCAGTACTCCCGCCCACAGCGCCCAACCCCGGAGAGTCGAGCCGCCTCGTCCCGCACGCCGATCTGGCGCAGCTCGATGCGGGTGCGGAAGGTGGACGCGAGGTCGCGCACCAGCGCCCGAAAGTCCACCCGCTTATCGGCCGTGAAGTAGATGGTCAGCTTGTTGCGGTCCCACTGCCACTCGGTATCGCTCACCTTCATGATCAGCTCGTGGGCCCGCACCCGCTGGATCACCTTACGTCGGGCGTCCTCCTCCGACCGGCGGAGCTCGTCCCGGATCAGAAGGTCCTCGGCGGTGGCCACGCGAAGCACCGATCTCAGCGGCTCCGGCTCCTCGGTCTCGCCGACGGCGCAGCCGGAGCAGCCCGAGGCGCACTTCTTGGCGGCTACATCGCCCAGCGCGGTTACCCGCCCGAGGTCGTGTCCCCGCTCGACGTCTACGATGACGTGGCTGCCGACCCGGATGGGATCGCCCTCGCCGGCCCAGGTGAAGTAGGCCTTGCGGGTTCCCTTGAAGCGGACTTCGATGGTCTGGGGCACTCAGCTCTCGGCGTGGGCGCCCATGGCGCCGTACTTGTCCGCCCGCCTGCGTACCAATTTGTCGGGCCGGACCTTTCGCAGCTCGCTCACGTGGCGGATCAGCGCTTCCCTCAGCGCCTCACCGGTGGCGTCGGGATCAATGTGGGCTCCGCCGACGGGCTCCTTCACGATCTCGTCAATGACCTTGAGGCGCAGCAGGTCCTCGGCGGTGATCTTGAGCGCGTCGGCCGCCCGCTCGCGCTGACTGGCATCCTTCCACAGAATGGCGGCGCACCCTTCGGGAGAGATGACCGAGTAGACCGAGTTCTCCAGCATGAGGATCCGGTCGGCCACACCCAGGGCGAGCGCGCCGCCCGAGCCCCCCTCCCCGATCACCACCGCGACCACCGGCGTGGCCAGGCTCGACATCTCCAGAATGTTGCGGGCGAGCGCCTGGCTCTGGCCCCGCTCCTCCGCGCCCAGCCCGGGGTAGGCTCCCGGCGTATCAATGAGGGTGATGACCGGCGCGCTGAATTTGGCCGCGAGCTGCATCATGCGGAGCGCCTTGCGGTAACCCTCGGGATGCGGCATCCCGAAGTTCCGCTTGAGATTCTCCTTGGTGTCGCGGCCCTTCTGGTGGCCGATCACCATCACCGACACCCCGCTCAGCCTGGCCCACCCGCCGACGATGGCGGAGTCGTCCATGTAGAGCCGGTCGCCGTGGAGCTCGATGAAGTCGGTGAAGATGGTGCTGAGGTAATCGAGGGTGTACGGGCGGCGGGGATGGCGGGCCACCATGACCCGCTGGATCGGCGTCAGGTTGCGATAGATGTCAGCCCGCAGCGATTCCAGTTTGATCTGCAGGCCGTCCAACTCGCCGTCAATGTCAATCTGGCGCTCCGTCCCGATCCGCTTCAAGTCGTCTATCTCGCGCTCCAGCTCGAGGAGCGGCTTCTCGAACTCCAGCGTGTAAGCTGAGGCCATTCGAGTTATCCCGCCTTGACGTAGTGGACGGATTCGCTGCCGAGGAGGTCGCGCAAAGCTCGGACGAGATCGTCCTCCGCCGCGACGCGGACGCGGCGGGAGCGGAGACGGATGGCCTCTCCGTTTCCGTCGCTCCACTCAATATAGAGCGGCGTCGGACCCGGGTGCGCCGAACAGAGCGCGGCGGCGGCCCTCAGCTTCTCGGGCGGCGGCGCGCTGGGCGATCGCCAGCGGAGGCTCAAGGCCACCGCCCCGGAGCCCTTGAGCTGGTCCAGCGGCCGGGCCGTCTCCACGATGAACGGCGCGTGATCTTCTCCCCGGTCGCGGTCGCTGTAGCCGCCGGTGAGCAGGAGCGCCGCGTCGGGCAGGATGATCTGGTTGAGCTTGGCCCAGGCGTCGGGAAACACGATCGCTTCGGCGGTGCCGTGGAAATCTTCCAACACCAGCCGCGCGTACTCCTTGCCGCTCTTTTTTGAGATTTGCCGCTTGACCGCCGTCACCACCGCGGCGACGCTCACCTGGTGCTCGCTCCATTCCCCCAGCGTGGCGATGGTGCGGGTACCGAAGAGCTCGACTTCATCCCGGAATCGCTCCAAGGGGTGGCCCGAGATGAAGAAGCCGAGGACCTCCTTCTCCTTGGCTAGCCGTTCCGCCTCGCTCCAGGCGGGCAGGTCGGGAAGAGCTGTTCTGCCCCGATGTCCCGCCGCCTCCCGGCCGGGCTCGGCGCCGTCTCCAAAGAGCGAGGTCTGTCCCGCTTCCCGCTCCTGCTGCAGCAGCTGCGCTTCGGCCAGCGCCGGCTCCAGCGCCTCCACCAGTTGCTTGCGGTGGCCCCCCAGGGAATCGCAGGCGCCGGCCGCCACCAGGGACTCGAGCACCCGCTTGTTGCAGAGCCGGAGGTCGAGCCGCTCCACCAGGTCGGGCACCGTCGTGTAGGGCGCCGAGCGCCGACCCTCGATGATTGATTCGATGGCGCCTTCACCCACGTTTCGCACCGCGCCCAGTCCGAAGCGGATGCGCCGCTCGCCAACGACGGTAAACTTGAAGCCCGACTCGTTGACGTCCGGCGGCAGGATCTCCAGTCCGAGCTCGCGGGCCTCGTTGATGTATTGCACCACCTTGTCGGTGTTGCCGATTTCCGACGAGAGCAGCGCCGCCATGAACTCGGCGGGGTAGTAGGCTTTGAGCCAGGCGGTCTGAAAGCTGAGGATCGAGTAGGCCACCGAGTGCGACTTGTTGAACCCGTAGCGCCCGAAGGTCTCGATCTGCGCCGCGAGATCGTCCACCAGCTTTCTGGGGTGGCCCAGCGCCGTTGCCCGCTCGCAGAACTTGCCCAGCTCCTTCCGAATCAGCTCGGCATCCTTCTTTCCCACCGCCTTGCGGAGCACGTCGGCTTCGGCGAGGCTGAAGCCGGCGAGCACGTTGGCGATCCGCATCACCTGTTCCTGGTAGGTGATGACCCCGTATGTCGGCTCCAGCACGTCCTTGAGCGAGGGGTGCGGGTAGCTGACCTTCTCCAAGCCCAGCTTCCGCCGGATGAACACCGTGTGCATGCCGGCATCGAGCGGGCCGGGGCGGAGCAGCGCATTGGAGGCGACCAGGTCGTCGAACCGGTCGCACCGCATGGCGCGCAGAGTGTCGGTGGCCAACGGCGACTCGAATTGGAACACCCCGGCCGTGCGCCCCTCCCGCAGCAGCTCGTAGACCTTGGGGTCGTCGAAGTCGAGCGCGTCCATGTCGGGCCGCACCCCGTGCAGCTCAGCGATCATGTTGACCGCATCGTGGATCACGGTGAGGGTCTTGAGGCCCAGCATGTCCATCTTGAGCATGCCGACCTTTTCCAGCGCACCCATCTCGTACTGGGTGATGATCGCCTCTTCCCCCTCCGACCCGTTGGCCTCGCTTCTCCCCCGCGTGGCTGGTGCCGTGCAGACGGGCACGTACTCCGAGAGCGGGCCCGGGGCGATGACGACGCCGGCTGCGTGCACCGACATGTGGCGGGAGATGCCCTCGATCCGCCCGCTCAGATCCACCAGGCGCTGGTAGACGGGATTGCCCCGCACCAACTCCTTCATCTCGTCAACCTTCTCGGCCGCGACCCGCACCGTGAGGTTGTAGGCCGGGCCCGAAGGAATCAGCTTGGTGATCCGGTCGGCCTCGCCGGGGGGAATGCGCAGCACCCGGGCGACGTCCTTGACCGCCGCCCGGGCCTTCAAGGTGCCGAAGGTGACGATCTGCCCCACGCTGGCGCGCCCGTAGCGCTCCCGCACATACTCGATCACCTCGCCGCGGCGCTCGAAGCAGAAGTCCACGTCAATGTCGGGCATTGACACCCGTTCGGGATTGAGAAAGCGCTCGAAGAGCAGGTCGTACTTGAGGGGACAGACGTTGGTGATCCCGACCGCGTATGCCACGATCGAGCCCGCCGCCGAGCCGCGGCCGGGCCCCACGGGGATCCCGCGCTCCCTTGCCGCCGCGATGAAGTCCTGGACGATGAGGAAGTAGCCGGCGTAGCCCGCGGTGTTGATCACCCGAAGCTCGTACGCCAGCCGGTCCTCCACCGCCGCCGGCAGCGGCGTACCATACCGCCGCTCGGCGCCTTCGCGCGCCAGATGATCCAGCAGCGCCTCGTCGCTGGCGTACGCGGCGGGGCGGGGAAAGCTGGGGAGGTAGTAGCGCTTCTCGAAGTCGAACTCGCAGCGATCGGCTACCGCCTGGGTGTTGGCCAGCGCCTCTTCATGATCGGGAAAGAGCGCGCGCATCTCGCGCTCGGACTTGACGTACGACTCCTGCCCCAGAAAGCGGAAGCGCTTGGGGTCATCGAGGTCGCTGCCGGTGCCGATGGCGAGCAGCACGTCATGAGCTTCGGCGTCTTCCCGCCGGAGATAGTGCGCGTCGTTGGTGGCCACCACACCCAGGCCCAGTTCCTGGCCCAGCTTGAGCATACCTTCGGTGACCAGCCGCTCTTCGGCGATGCCGTGCTGCTGGATCTCGAGCCAGAAGCCGCCGGGCCCGAAGGTCCGGGCGAACCACTCGGCGCTCTGCCGCGCCTGGTCGTACTTCCCCTGGCGCAGGTAGAGCGCCACCTCGCCCGAGAGGCAGGCCGCGAGACAGACGATTCCCTCCGAGTGCTCCTGCAGCACCTCCCGGTCAATCCTCGGCCGCCGGTAAAAGCCTTCGGTGTAACCGATCGAGGTGAGACGCACCAGGTTGCGATAGCCGGCCTGGTTTCGCGCCAGAAGTACGAGGTGGCTGTACGCCGCCGGAGCCCAGGTCGGCCGCTCGCGCGCCTGGCGGGGGCCGAAAGCCATATAGGCCTCGAAGCCCAGGATGGGCCGGATATTCTGCGCCCTGGCCTCTTCGTAGAAGTCCCAGGCCGCGTGCATGTTGCCGTGATCGGTGACGGCCAGGCTGTCCATGCCCAGCTTCTTGACGTGCGCCACCAGATCCTCGATCCGGTTGGCCCCGTCGAGCAGAGAGTATTCGCTGTGGGTGTGGAGGTGGACGAAAGACATTCTAGATAGTTCTAAGTTCTAAGTGCTTGGTGCGAAGTGGGTGGCAAGGGAAAAGTGCGAAAGTTGGCTCCGATTTCACTTCCTCTCTTGTCACTTGCCACCCACTGAGCGCTGAGCACTTAGAACCAAGCACTTTCTTCATTCCCTTCCCTCCAACTCCCGCAATACCTCATCCAACGTCACTCCGCGAGCCTGCAGCAACACCAGCAGATGATAGAGCAGATCGGCGGCCTCGGATGCCAGGCGGCCGTTGTTCTCCGCATTGGCGGCCACCACCACCTCCACCGCCTCCTCCCCGACCTTCTGTGAGAGCTGGGGAACACCCCGGTCGAGTAGAGCGACGGTGTAGGAGCCGGCGGGGCGCTCCAGGGCGCGCCGGGCGATGGTGCCGGCAAGGCGGGTCAGCAGATGTCCGCCGGGATCCTCGCTGCCTTCCTGCCTCGCCGCCGCCCATATCGCGGTCGAGAAGCAGGTTCGGGTTCCGACGTGGCACGCCGGTCCCGTCTGCTGGACCCGGTAGAGGATCGTGTCACCGTCGCAATCCACCCGGATCTCGGTGACCCGCTGGACGTGGCCGGAGGTTTCTCCCTTTTGCCACAGCGTGGCGCGGCTTCTACTGAAGTAGTGGGCGAGGCCGGTGGAGGCAGTGCGCTGGAGCGCCTCGAGGTTGGCATAGGCCACCATGAGGACGTCACCCGACCGGCTCTCCTGGGCGACCACGGGGACCAGTCCGTCACTCCCGAATCGGACCCCTGACAGCCAGTTGTTCTGGGACACGGTGAGAAGGTACCGGAGCCTCGAACGATTGTCAAAAACCGTTGCCATTCCTTATCTTGCTGAGATCCTTCCGCCCCCATCCGCAAGGCTCGGAGCATCCCCATAGTGACATCTTCTCGCACCTTCCTGACCCTGGGTTCCCTAGCGTCCGCGCTGCTTGCCTGCAGCAACGGCGGCACCGGTCCCGATCCCGATCCACTGCTGGACTGCTCCAGTGCGCCGACGACATCACTGGCGGTGGGGCAGCACACCGTGGTGGATGCGGCGGAGACCGCGTGCGTGCGCCTGCCGGCGGCCGGGGCCGCTGGGGCGGGATATCTCTACGTGGCACTCTCGGGACAGGGGGAGGAGGACGAAGGGGGAGTCACCGCCGGGTACGAGCTGACGGCGAGCACTCCTGGCATAGCAACGGTGGAGCCGCAGCTCGCGCAGGCGCGACGGGGGCGCGGCCCCACCCGCGCCGCGTCCTTCCACGCCACTCTCCGGGAGCGAGAACAGGCGTTGTCGCGGGTGCCGGGAGCCGCCGCCTTTTCCCGTTCGCGGGTGGGCCGCCAAGCGCCGACCCCGCCGGTGGTGGGTGACAAGCGGACCTTCGAGGTGTGCGAGACTCCGACCTGCGAATCGTTCGTGAATTCCACCGCCACGGCCAAAGTCGTGGCCGAGCGGGTGGCCATCTTCGTGGATGACGGAGCCCCGGCGGGCGGGTATACCGACGCCGACCTCGCCAACGTCGGCCGGCTGTTCGACGACCAGCTCTATGCCATTGACACCACCGCCTTCGGCCGGGAGTCCGACCTCGACGACAACGGTGTGGTGGTCGTCCTGCTTACCCAGCGGATCAACGAGCTCAGTCCCAACTGCGACGCCGATGGAAGCGTCATCCTCGGCTACTTCTTCGGCCTCGATCTGCTGCCGGCCCAGGACAACTCGAACGGCGGCGAGATCTTCTATAGCCTCGTCCCCGATCCTGACAACAGCGATTGCGGCATTGACAAAGAGTTCGCGACCGATTTCCTGGCCCCGGTCTTCATTCACGAATTCCAGCACATGATCAGCTTCAACCAGCATGTGCTGGTCCGGAATGCCCCGGCGGAGGAGACCTGGCTCAACGAGGGCCTGTCTCACTTCGCCGAGGAGCTGGGCGGCCGCCTCATTCCGGACACCGAGTGCCAGTCGGCGCGGTTCGCCTCCTGCGAGGCGCAGTTCATAGGGGTCGGAAACCTGGACAACGCCTATGCCTACCTGGACTCCCTGGAGCAGCATTTTCTGATCGAGCCCGCCGCCTCCTCCGGGCAGCTGCCGGAGCGGGGCGCCAACTGGCTCTTTGTCCGCTGGCTCGCCGACCACTTCGCCTCCACCCTTCCGGCGGGCACCGACCTGACCCGCCAGCTGGTGCAGACCAGCCGGGTCGGCAGCGATAACGTCACGGCCCTGGTGGGCGAGCCGTTCGACAAGCTCGTGGCGGAGTGGCAGCTGGCAAACTACCTGGACAATCTTGCGGGTTTTACCCCCGCCAGCTCGCGGCTGCAGTACACCACCTGGAATTTTCGGGAGCTCTTCCAGGTCAACTTTGACGAAGGCGCGTTCGCCAAACCCTATCCCCTGACGCCGGACAGTACCACGACGGGCAGCTATTCCCGGCTGGGTGTGCTCCGGGGCGGGTCGGGCCGCCACCTCCTGATAGCCCAGCAGCCATCGGCCGGCGCGGTGGAGCTCCGGCTCACCCGGGATGATGCCGACGCCGCGCTGCCGGCCTCGGTCGCGCCGCGCGCCGCTCTCGTGCGGATCCGGTGACCCGGATGATCTTCCTTGCCGTCGTCGCAGCGCTCTTTGCCGGTTACGGCACCGCGTACCTGGCCAGCGAAGACGTCCGCTACATCTCTCGAGCCGGCATGGAGGAGACCCGCATCCTCCAGTCCCGGGAGCCGATCGGCGACCTCGTGGCCAGCCGGGAAACCGATCCGGCAGTACGGCACTCGCTCCGGCTGGTTCTGCAGACGCGAAACTACGCCGCACGGCTGGGACTCAACGCCAAAGAGACCTACACCACCTACGCCGATGTCGGCCGCGATACGCTCCTGTTGGTGCTGCAGGCCGCTCCCCGAGACTGCATCTGCCCCTACACCTGGAAGTATCCCATCGTGGGAAGGATTCCTTACAAGGGGTTCTTCGACTTCGCCGTTGCGCGCCGGTCGGCGGACCAGATGAGCTCGCGGGGCTACGACGTCTACCTTCGCCCCTCGTCGGCCTTTTCCACGCTCGGGTGGTTCAACGATCCCCTGCTCTCCACCGCGCTGAGTCGTGACTCGGTGGAACTCGCCGCCCTGGTGTTCCATGAGATCGCGCACAACACGCTCTACGTGAAAAGCGCCACCCCCTTCAACGAGAGCTATGCCCAGTTCGTCGGCTATCGGTCGGCCCAGTCGTTCTTCATCGAGCGGGGGGACACGGCGAGGGCCCGCCAGGCGGCCGACCGCTGGCACGACGAGATGGTGCTCGGTGAGTTCTACCAGGATTTGGTCGCTCGGCTGGAGCAGCTCTATGCCTCAGAGCCCGACTCGGCGGCGCTCGAAGCCGGCCGCGCCGAAGCTGGGGCCTGGGCGCGGCAGCAGCTCGACGGGTCGGTCGGGGCCCGGCTGCGGACGCTCCGATTCGGAGCTGCCGCCGACCGGCCGGTCAACAACGCGCGCCTGATAGGCGCCACGATCTACCGCACCAGGCTGGATCTGTTCGAGCGGTGGTACCAGCGCCACGACCGGGACATACGGAGCAGTGTCGCCGCGTTGGGTGAGCTGATGGATGGTGTCGAGGGTGACAGCGCGTTCGGGAGGCTGGAGCAGGCTGCTGGGAAGTAGCCTCGGGGCGGAGTTCGGCGGTGTTGCGAGACAGGACATGTCACGCTGAGCGGAGCGAAGCGGCCGAAACGACGCTACGGCCCCTTCGCTGCGCTCAGGGTGACGACCTGCTCGATTATCGGCTGCTCGGCGCCACGCTGTCGGCTGCCGAAGTGTCACTGACCGTGCCGCTGTCGCTCGCCGTTTTCCCGAGACGGCGCTTTGCCTTGTTCTGCTTGCGCTCGCCTTTCCCCGCTTTGGTGGTATCGTCATCCACCGGCCGCTCCATCCCCCGATAACCCGCCGGATTCTGCCGCGCGGCGCTGGTATCCTGCCAGGTGCTGTCGTCGTAGGTGCCGGTGACACGATCCTCGACCGCTCCGGCGGAATCGCGGCCCGATGAATCCGCCGCCGCCGAATCCTGCCCGGCCGAATCGGTGAAGACGTTCGATGGACGCTCCATACCACGATAACCCGGTGGATTCTGCACTTCGGGCGTGCTGTCCGTCGAGTAACCCCATTTAGTGGAGTCCTGCTCGCCTTGGCGCTGGGTTTCCTGAGCCTCCGCCGTCGCGGCCGAAGCGCTGAGGGCGGCCAATCCCACGATCAGGCCGTAAAGGTGTTTCCTGGTGATCTGACGCTTCATCATTCCTCCCGCTGTTGATAAAATGAGAGCGGCCGCAGCCTCGCATGCCTCGGCCGCAGGGGATACTTTATGGGCGAAGTCCGTTCCCCTCCCCTCGCCGCGAGTCAGATGCGTATGGATGCCGATTTCGTCGCACGCGAGCAGCCTCGGCTGCTCCAGGAGCTGGTAGACTTTCTGTCCATCCCGAGCGTAAGCGCCCTGCCGGCACACGCATCGGACTGCCGCCGGGCGGCCGAATGGCTGCGGGCGGAGTTGACCAGGCTGGGATGTCCGGTGGTTCAGCTCATCGAGGGCCAGGGCCATCCGGTCGTCTGGGCCGAGGGTCCACAGGTCCCCGATCGGCCGACGCTGCTGGTGTACGGCCACTACGATGTGCAGCCCCCCGATCCGATCGAGGAGTGGGAGACTCCGCCGTTCGATCCGACTGTCCGCGACGGCCGGCTCTACGCCCGCGGAGCGGCGGACGACAAAGGACAGGTCTTCTGTCTCCTCAAGGCCTACGAGGCGGTGCTCGACGGCGATGGCCGGCCCCCGCTCAACGTGCACTTCATCTTCGAGGGCGAAGAGGAGTGCGGGGGCGAAACGATCGTGGATCTTCTGCGGGCCGAGCCGGAGCGGACCCGTGCCGACGCGGCGCTGGTGTGCGACATGTCGTACTACGCACCGGGGTGGCCAGCGGTCTATACCGCGCTTCGCGGACTGTGTTATGCTGAGATATCGGTGCGCACGCTGCAGCGCGACCTCCACTCCGGCGCCTACGGAGGCGTGGCCCCCAACGCGATCGAAACCCTGGTGCGGATCCTCGCCGGCCTCAAGGACGAGGATGGAGAGATCCTGATCCCCAAGCTGTATAAAGCGGTGGTGCCGCCGGGCAAGAAGGAGCTCAAGAGCTGGAAGCGGCTGCCGTTCGACGAGGAGAGCTACCTGCGCGAGGAAGTCACCGCGCGGGCGCTCACCGGGCTCAGCGACTACTCGGTCTTCGAGCGGGTGTGGGCGCTGCCCACCTTGGAGATCCATGGCATACGGGGCGGGTTCACCGGTGAGGGAGCCAAGACGGTCATCCCGGCGCAGGCCACGGCAAAGGTGAGCCTGCGGTTAGTGCCCGGGCAGCGCTTCGAGAAAGTGGCACGTCAGCTCGAGCGTGCCGTGGCCGCCCTCGCCCCCAAGTGGGCCGATGTCACCGTCACCATCCTGCACGGTGGCGATCCGGTGCAGGTGCAGGTGGACCATCCCGCCTTTCAGGTGCTGGACGAGGCATTCGAGTCGGTAGTGGGCCGCAGGACGGTGCCGGCGCGGTCGGGGGGTTCCATCCCGATCATCCCCGAGCTCGGTCTCACCGGCGCCCCGGTGATGCTCACGGGAATCGGCCTGCCGGATGATGGGCTGCACTCGCCCAACGAGAGGCTCGACCTGGGACAGCTGTGGACCGGAATCCAGGTGTTCGGGCGGTTCCTGGAGCTGTTCGCGGAAAAGGGAGGACAGGGGACGCGGGTGGAAGGGGAGCCGGCGAGGATGGGGGAGGCGGTCGAGGCGTAGTCAGACCTCTTCGGGCGAGATTCGCTTCATGGGGCCCGAGTATCGCGCCTCGGTGCGCGCCTGGAGCTCGTCCACGCCGATGAGGGCCCGCGCCGAGGCGATGATACCGGCAACGACATCGTCGGCCCAGTACGAATCGGGGCGCTCGCCGGCCGGGAGCTTGGCGACGCAGCTCTCGAGGTACTGGATGGCGGCGGTGATCCATTCGGTCTGGGCCGACGCCACCGTAGACCACGACCCGGTAGATCGCAACTCCAGCTCTTCTAAAGACTTGAGGTGCTGGTCCAGGCCCTCGGTAACCGGCTTCGACCGGAGGCGGTCGGCGATGAGCGTCAGCACTGTCCGCCGCTCGGCCTCCTGCGGCTCCGGCAGCGGCGCCAGGTAGTGCCGCTGGTCCGCAACCATCTCAGCCAGCCGGATGCAGACGGCTCGGATGGCCGGCATCAGCGTCCCAGGAGCCTCTTTTGACCAACTGTCCGCAGCCCGGAGGATTTCCTTGATGCGCTGGTCGGCCTGAGCCTCCGGCGATGGGCGGAGAGGTGATTCAGCCATGCAGGCAGGAAAACCGAATTGCCCGGCGAACGCAAGCGGGGCGTTTTCACCACAGGGGATCCTGGTCGGCGGAGTTCGCAAAGCCGAACGCCTGCACCACCCCCTTCACGACCTCCCTCTTCGCCTCCGCCCACAGCACTTCCCCATCGGACCGCAGCAGCTCCTCGGCCACGCTCGTCATCACCACCTGCTCGATGCCGCAGGGCACGATGAGGTCGAAGTAACTCAGGTCCGTGGTGATGTTGAGCGCGAAGCCGTGAAAGGTGACCCACTGCTTCGCATGGACCCCGATGCTCGCGATCTTCCTCCCCGCCGTCCATACGCCGGTCTGCCCGGGGATCCGGCCGGCTTCGACGTGGAGCGCGTCCAGTGCCTGAATCAGGCCGTCTTCCAGTGTTCGGAGGTACCAGTGGAGGTCCTGGCGGTGCTCGCGGAGGTCGAGGATCGGATAGCCCACGATCTGTCCGGGGCCGTGGTAGGTGACATCGCCGCCTCGCTCCACCTCGAACACGCTGACGCCCCGCCGCTCGAGCTCGGCTGGCGGCAGCGGAAGGCTGGTTGCGCGGGTGCCCCGGCCCAGCGTGATCACCGGCTGGTGCTCTACCAGCAACAGAACGTCGGTGGCCAGCGCTCCCGCCACCCGCCGGCGGCAGAGGTCACGCTGCAGTTCGAGCACCTCGCCGTACTCTCGATGGCCGAGGTCGTGGACCAGGAGCCGGCGGCTCATGCGCCCGCGGCGAGTCTGCGCGCGAGCCGTGCCAGGAGGAGGGCGGCAAGGCCGGCGATACCCAGCAGGACGAGCAGCCCGAGCCGGCCGAAGAGCTGGTTCACCGGCATGCAGATCAGCATCAACAGCACGGTGGCGAAAGCGCTGACGACGGCGAGACCGCCCCGGCGGTAGGTGGACGAGAACGGCTCCATGAGCCGCCAGGCCACCACTCCCGAAAGGACGATACCGCCCAGCGTTCCCGCGAAGAGGAGATAGAGCGGAGCACCCAGGTCGGGGCTGCCGGTGCCGGCCGGCGCGCGCAGCAGATCAACCAGCAGCACCGTCGCGGTGATCAGCGAAAGGCCGAAGGACACGGCGGCGCCCACCGCGGCGGCCGTGAGCGCGAGCGGATTTTCCTTCAGATGTGCATCACCCGTCCCATCGAGTCGAGCGCGGCCTCGGCGATTGCCTCGGAGAGCGTCGGGTGGGCGTGGATGGCCAGGTCCACTTCCTCGACCGTGTACTCGTTCTCCCGCGCCACGGTCAGCTCGTGGATGATCTCCGAAGCGTGGCTGCCGACGATGTGGGCCCCCAGGATCTCCCCGTACTTCTTGTCCCGGATGATCTTGACGAAGCCCTCCGTCTCTCCGGCGGTGCGGGCGCGGCCGTTGGCGCTGAAAGGGAAGCGTCCCACCTGATAGTCGAGCTTCCGCTCTTT
Source organism: Gemmatimonadales bacterium (assembly GCA_013813875.1). Lineage (GTDB taxonomy): Bacteria > Gemmatimonadota > Gemmatimonadetes > Gemmatimonadales > GWC2-71-9 > CAVVWJ01. The sequence continues at coordinate 24,696 of JACCQZ010000098.1, forward strand.
GGCCTGCTCCTCGGTGACGCCGATGCTGGCCACCTCGGGGTGGCAGTAGGTGACGCTGGGAACGTTGTCGTATTTGATCGGGTGCGGGGCATGTCCCGCGACCAGCTCCGCCACGAATACCCCCTCGCGGCTTCCCTTGTGCGCCAGCATCGGGGGCCCGGCGACGTCGCCGATGCAATAGACACCGGGCGCCGTGGTCTCCAGCGTGCCCGGATTGACCCGCACGAATCCGCGGTCGGTGAGCTGTACGCCGGCTTCCGCGAAGCCCATTCCCTCGGTGTTCACGGCGCGTCCAGCCGCCATGAGCACCTTCTCTACCTCCACCCTCTCGGTCTTGCCGCCGGTCTCGACCGCCAGTGTGACCTTGTCCTTGGCCACCGTGGCCTTCTTGACCTGCGCCCCAGCGAAGACGGCGATACCCCGCTTCTTGAAGCTCTTGGTGAGAACGTCTGAGGACTCAGCGTCCTCCAGCGGCAGGATGCGCGGCAGTGCCTCGATGAGAGTGACTTTGCTTCCGAATGCGTTGAAGACGTCGGCGAACTCGCACCCGACCGCTCCCGCTCCAACCACGGCAAGCGTTTTGGGCGCCTGCTCGAGAAAGAGGGCCTCGTCCGAGCTGATGACGCTGGTCTTGTCAATCTCCAGCCCGATCTGGGGAATGCCTTTTACCCTGGAGCCGGTGGCGATGACCACGGCCTTCCCGGCCTGATATTCGTCCTTGCCGACCTGGACGGTGCGGTTCTTGGCCAGCGTCCCGGCTCCCTTCACCACCGTAATCTTGTGCTTCTTCATGAGGAACTCGACGCCTTTCGAGTTCTGCTCGGAGACCTTCCGCGACCGCCGCATGGCCACCCCGTAGTCGGTCTTGATTCCACCGACGTCCACTCCCAGCTCCTTGGCGTCGTGCGCCACCAGGTTGGCGACATAGGCGCTGTGCAGCAGCGCCTTGGTCGGGATGCAGCCGATGTTCACGCACACGCCGCCCAGCTTGTCCTTCTCCACCACCGCGGTGGCGAGCCCGAGCTGAGCTGCCCGGATGGCGCACACATAGCCAGCCGGACCCCCGCCAAGTACGATCAAGTCGAACTGGTTGGGCAAGATTGTCTCCGTTTGAGATCAATAAGTGACAAGTGACAAGTGACAAGTGACAAGGGGGCGGCAAGTGGCAGTGCAAAAAGTGGGTTGCCTTCAGCTCATACGCCTTCCCATTTTGCACCAACTTGTCACTTGGCACTTGTCACTCTCCGTTACCAAACCATCACCAACGGATTCTCCAGCATCGCCTTGAATGTCTTGAGGAACTCCGCCCCGGTGGCGCCGTCAATTACTCGGTGGTCGCAGGACATGGTCAGTCGCATGCGGCGCCGCAGGGCAATCTGGCCCTCGTGCGCCACCGGTCGTTCCACGATCCGGCCGACCGCCAGGATCCCCGCCTCCGGCGGGTTGATCACCGCGGTGAACTCGTCAATGTCGAGCATGCCGAGGTTGGATACCGAGAAGGTCCCGCCGGTGTATTCCTCGGGCTTGAGCCGCCGGTCCCGGGCGCGGGCGGCCAGGTCCTTGGACTCGGTCGAGATCTCCCGCAGCGTCTTCACGTCGGTGTGGCGGATGACCGGCGTGATCAGTCCCTCCTCGATTGCCACCGCCATGCTGACGTGAATCTCGTTCCAGTAGCGGATGTGATCGTCCTGCCACCAGGCGTTGCAGGCGGGATGCTGCCGCAGGGCGGCGGCCACGGCCTTGAGGATGATGTCGTTGAAGGAAATCTTGGGGCCTTCTCCGAGCGCCTTGAGCGCCTCGCGGGCATCCCAGGCCCGCTCCATGTCAATCTCGGTGGTGAGATAAAAAGTCGGGATCGGTCCGATGGACTGGGTGAGCCGCTTGGCGATCGTCTTCCGGATCTGGCTCAGCGGAACATCGGTGAACGGCCCCTCCGCCCTCGAGATGGGGGCGCGAGCCGGGGCACGCGGAGCCGGTGGGGGCGCGGCGGCGGGGCCGGCTGTGGCGGCGCCTTCGACGTCGCGGGCCACCACCCGCCCCTCGGGCCCCGACCCGCTGATGCTTGCCAGCTCCACCCCACGCTCGGCCGCGATACGGCGGGCGAGCGGCGATGCCTTGATTCGTCCGCCCGGTGATGCGGATGCGGGCGCGGGAGCGGCGGACTCGACCCCGGGTCCCGGCATCTGCACCGGCCCCGGCGCCTCGTTCGCGGCGTCCTCCGGGGGCGCCGGCGGCATGGACACCGGCCGGTTCCGATCCGGAGCAGGCTGGGTGGCCTGCTCCTGGGCCGGCGCGCCCCCGTTCTCCGTCGGCTCGCCGGGCTCTCCAATGAGCGCCACCAGCTCGGAGACCGGGACCGTCGCGCCGGCGGGAACCACCTGCTTGAGCAGGGTTCCGCCCGCGCGGGCCACCAGCTCCATCACCGCCTTGTCGGTCTCGACTTCGGCCAGCACGTCGCCGACGGCGACCGCCTCGCCCTCGCTCTTCTTCCATTCGACGAGGCGGCCCTCCTCCATAGTGGGAGAGAGCGCCTCCATGACGACTTTAGTTGACATTTCCGGGGTCCATTGGATGCTATGGGCTATGATCTAGGAGTCTTGAGTCGAAAGTCTCAGGTCCTGAAGCACCGAGCCTCCGCTTCCGCGGACCCAGGACCTTCGACCTAAGACCTTCGACTCATCGCTCATTGGCCCGACCGATACAGCACCGAGTTGACCGCGGCGATCACCTTGGCGGGATCTACTTTGGCCGCCCGCTCGAGCTGTTTGTTGTAGGGCATCGGCACGTCGGCGGCGGTAACCCGGAGGATGGGGGCATCGAGCTCGTCGAAGGCTTCTCGCTGGATGATGTCCACCACCTGCGCGCCGACGCCGGCAAAGGGCCATCCCTCCTCCGCCACCACGCAGCGGTGGGTCCGGGACACCGAGGCGAGCACTGCCTCGGTGTCCAGCGGCCGGATGGTCCGCAAGTCGAGCACGTCCGCCTCTACGCCCTCGGCGGCGAGCTGCTCGGCCGCCTTGAGCGCGACGGCGACCGTCTTGGAGTGGCAGATGATGGTCACGTCGCCACCGGAGCGCTTCAGGTCCGCCCGGCCCAGCGGAACGACGTGCTCCCCCTCGGGTACCTCCCCCTTCACGTTGTACAGCATTTCGCCTTCGATGAAGATCACCGGATTGTCGTCGCGGATGGCGCTCTTGAGCAGACCCTTGGCGTCCGCGGGGGTGGCCGGCATCACGACCTTAAGCCCGGGAATGTGGGCGTACCAGCTCTCGAATGCCTGCGAGTGCTGGGCGCCGAGCTGGAGGGCCGAGCCGCCGGGGCCGCGGAACACCGCCGGCACGCCGACCTGGCCGCCCGACATGTAGCGCATCTTGGCCGCCGAGTTCACCAGTTGGTCTATGGCGAGGAGGGCGAAGTTCCAGGTCATGAACTCCACCACCGGCCGCAGTCCCACCATGGCCGCACCCACGCCGACGCCGGCAAATCCAAGCTCGGTAATCGGCGTGTCCACCACCCGCATCGGCCCGAACTCCTCCAGCAGCCCTCGGCTCACCTTGTAGGCGCCCTGGTATACCCCGACTTCCTCTCCCATGAGGAACACGTTCGTGTCCCGCTGCATCTCCTCGCGGAGAGCCTGGTTGAGAGCGTCGCGGTAGGTCAGGGTCGGCATGATCTAGGCTGTCACCCTGACCCCGACCAGCAGCGAGGGGGAAGGGGGCATAGGCCGGCGCATGGCCGCTTCGCTCCGCTCAGCGTGACAGAGAGCACGAACGCTACTGCTCGGCATACACATCGCGGAAGAGCACGTCCCCTTCCGGCTCCGGTGCCTGCTCGGCGAATTGATAGGCGTCCTCCACCTCCTCCAGCATCCGTTTGTCCATCGTCTTCACCGACGCCTCATCCATCAGGCCTTCGGCGACCAGGCGCTGGGACCAGACCGCGATGGGATCGCGCTTGCGCTGATCCTCCACTTCCTCGCGGGTGCGATAGTGGCCGTGGATCGGGTCCGACATCGAGTGCCCCATGAACCGGTAGGTGCGAACCTCCAGCAGAGTAGGAAGCTTCTGGCCCCGAGCCCGCTGGACCGCCCGCTCCATGGCCGCGTGCATCACCAGCACGTCCTGCCCATCAACCACTTCGTTGGCCATGTCGTAAGAACAGGCCCGCTCCGAGATGTCGTAGATGGCACTGGCCCGCTCCAGGGCGGTGCCCATCCCGTAGCGGTTGTTCTCGCAGATGTAGATGGCGGGGAGCTTCCACAACGCGGCCATGTTGAGCGCCTCGTGGAAGGCGCCGTTGTTGACGGCTGCCTCGCCGAAGTAGCATACCGCCACCTGGTCGGTTTCCCGGTACTTGGCCGCAAATGCCATTCCGGTCGCCAGTGGTATATGTGCCCCCACGATCCCGTGGCCGCCGAGGAAGCCGATGGAGGCGTCGAACAGATGCATCGAGCCGCCCTTGCCGCCCGAGCAGCCCGCCGCCTTGCCGAACAGCTCTGCCATGACCGCGCGGGCGGAGATTCCCCTCGCCAGGGCGTGGCCGTGCTCGCGGTAAGAGCAGGTGATGTAGTCATCCGGTCCCAGGGCGGCCAGGCTGCCGACCGCCACCGCCTCCTGCCCGATGTAGAGGTGGCAGAACCCACCGATCTTACCGAGGCTGTACGCCTCGCCGGCCTTTTCCTCGAACCGCCGGATAAGCAGCATCTGCTGCAGCCAGCCGCGATACGCTTCGGCACGGGTGGAATCGAGTCCGCCGCGGGGGCGGGGGTGGGGGCGGGCGCGGGTCGCCATCAGCCGAGCACCTTTCCTTCGCTCCGCTCAGGACGAGTGCCCGCGGCCCTCGCCTGCTCCCATGCGTGATAAGACGACCGGGTGAGCGGGCTCGACTGTACGTGGGAGAAGCCCAGCGAAAGACCCAGCTCGCCCAGCTCGGCGAACTCGTCGGGAGTGTAGTAGCGCGCCACCGGCATGTGGCCGTTGGAGGGGCGAAGATACTGGCCCAGGGTGAGGATGTTGACGTCGCTCCGCCGCAGATCTCGCATGCAGCCCACCACCTCGTCCCACTCCTCGCCCAATCCCAGGATGACGCCCGACTTGGTGAGGCCGCTGGGATCCATCCTCCGCGCATTGGCCAGCAGGCGCAACGCGCGGTCATAGCGGCCGCCCGGGCGCGCCAGGCGATAGAGCCGCTCCGCCGTCTCCAGGTTGTGATTGAGAATATCGGGGCGGGCCTGCATAACGATCGCAAGAGCCCGCTCCGAGCCCTTGAAGTCGGGGATCAGCACCTCGACCGACGTGTCCGGCAGCCGCCGCCGGATCTCGGTGATGCAACCCGCGAACGCTTCGGCGCCGCCGTTCGGCAGATCGTCCCTATCTACCGAGGTGATGACGACGTGCTCCAGCCCCATCCGCTCCACCGCCTCGGCCAACTGCACCGGCTCCAGGTGATCGAACGCTTTGGGTGTGCCGTGCGCGACGGCGCAGTAGGTGCAGTTCCGGGTGCATACGTTGCCCAGAATCATGAAGGTGGCGGCCTTGTGCTCCCAGCATTCACCGACGTTGGGACAGCGCGCCTCCTCGCATACGGTATGCAGCCCGAGCTCGCGCATCATCGCCTTGAGATGCACGTAGTTGGGGCCGCCCGGTGCTTTGACCTTGAGCCACCCCGGCTTGCGGGCCGGCGCGATGGAGGTGGGGAGCGGGCCGTCGTCGGGCGCCACGTCGGCCGAGCGCGTCAGTTGAACCAGCGGAACCGCCACTTCGAATCTCCACGGTGAGGCCTCAAGCTATGCTGCACGTTTGCTGTGCCGTGAAAGCTAGTCCTCTCCCGGGCCAGGGGCTACGCGTGATTCCTACTGACCACCGCCGCTGCACTTCTTTACAATCGCTTCCGCGGCCGTGCGCGCCCGCTCCGAGGTCCGCTCCTGCACTTCGGTGGGTCCCCGCTGAGTGGTAAGCTCTGCGAAGGTGCTCGCCTTGACCGTGAGCGTGGTGACCGCACCGTCGGCGCCGGGGGCAACCTCGATCTCGAGGCGGTCCACCAGCCGCCGAAAGCTGACGTCGGGCCGCCGCACGGTCTCGTCGTACTGCCGGGCGGTCACCCGATTCTCATTGTTGTCGAGCGAGCTCTGGCGGAAGTCGAGCGCTTTGAGCTGGCCGCGGACGCAGGCAAAGGCATCCGGCGTCGGGACCGGGCTCGTTCCCGTGAGAGTGGTGGTCATGGCTCCGCCGCAGCCGGCGAGCAAGACGGCTGTGACCAGCGGGAGACTGTATCGCATTGTCGGGGTGCCTCGAGGATAGGAAGGTCTCACGGGGGGAGCAAGGTTGTCACGTTGAGCGCAGCGAAGCGGCCGAAGCGACGTTACGGCCCCTTCGCTGCGCTCAGGGTGACAAGAATCGGCAACAAACTCCCGGCGTGGAACCCTAGAAGAACAGCATCAGGCCCACCGCCGGAGCGATGGAGTTGTTCTCGTCGGAAAGGTCGTCGTCGCCGCTGGTCACTGCGTAATTGAACTCTGCTACGGCCTTGAGCGACTTGGTGGCCTGGTAGTAGAGCCCGCCGGAGGCCAGCCAGTTCTTGGTGCTGAAGGTGGTCGCTTCCGAGTCGGCGTTATCCAGGACGCTGATACCCCAGCTTCCCGCGACAGTCACCTTGCTGTTGGCAGGGGTAAAGGTCAGCTGTCCGATACCGCCATAGGACGTCCGAAGGTCATCGCCGCCGCCGGTGCCGGCGCCTCCGGTGCCCAGATTGAACAGGAGGGTCGTTCCCAGGCCCTTGCCGTAGTATCCGCTAGCAGTCAGTGAGAACGAGGAGCTACCCAGGCGAACGCCGCCGCTTCCACCCCACGCCGTGGCGCTCTCATCCAGCCCGATGCCTAAGCTGTTGTTCTGGAGCAGGCCGCCCACCCAGACCTTGGTGGCTCCGGAGCTCCAGACACCTTCGGCCTCGAGGCGGGGAAGCTCGATTAGGTTGTACGGGGGGTTGCTGGCCGGATCGAACAAGCCGACCGACAGCTGGAACGGCCGGTCCGCCGGCGTGCTGTAGGTCATCTGGGCCTTGAACTGCGGATAGATATAGCCGAAACCGATACGGCCGAGGGTGGTGCCGCCCGAAAGCTGACCACCGGTGGCGCCGACGCCGAACAGCGTCTGGTCGGTGAGGATGTTCTGCCGACCGAACAACCCGAGCTCGCGGCCGGCCAGGATCTGACCCCAGGTACCACCCACGGTGAGGAAGACCTGGCGCATGTCGATCTGGGCTCCGAAGCAGTCGTGCTGCACCGCCCCGTCCACGGCGCCGCACTGAATCTGCGGCGCAAACCCGAAGTGTACGCCGACGTTGGTGTTGCCCTCCTTGCCTTTAGCGTCGAATACGGCGAAAGCCGGGAGCAACCCGGTGCGGATGCGGGTTGCGCTGGCATCGCTTCCGCCGACGATCCCGCCGGTCGTTACCGTCGTGCCGGCATTCTCCTTCTCATAGACGGCGAACGCATTCACGTTCCCGCTGAACGTGAAGCTCCAGCCGTTGCTCATCTGCATCGTGAGCTGTGCTTCTGCGGCCTGCGCCGCCCCCAACGCCAAGCCCATGCACAACATTGCGACTCGCTTCATAGATGCGTCTCCCTCAGTGTAAAATGACCGCCGACGACAGTCGACCTCCGGGACGAATTCCTGCACCAGCGACTCGACGCGGGCGCCGCCGCAGCCCCCTCCCCGATCGGCCGGGTGACATCGGCCGAGTCGCCGGTCCATTCGCAGCCCTCTCGCTGCGCTCGGAGCTCCTGCTGCTGGCAGGACTGCTCCGCCGCCTGGCCTTCTGCCGCTCCGGCCAGGAATCCTCCCCACGTGTGCGGTCCGCTTCAGTCCAACCTCTTCCACTACCACTGCCTGCTCCCATCCTCACATCAACTCTCCCAAACAACGCGGCCGGCAGGGATCCCGCCCGCGGGAGCCCTACCGGCCGTACCTGACGCTCAATCCCTGGCCTTCGGAAGTCCGAAGACCAAAGCGCCGCGTGACAGATTCGATGTGGTCATGTACTCACTCTCGACCCTGATGGGTGGAGACCCGAGACGCCAGCCAACGCGAGCCCTTCCTCATAAGCACCCTCCCCAAGGGTCTAGATGGCGCTGAAGCAAACGCAGCGTTATGTGGCTGACGGAGTTACAATCTGGGTACCCGGTGCCCGCCGTCAAGTCCCCAAGGGATCGGCGCGGACCCGGAAGATCGGATTGGATAAGTTCAAGTGGAGGCGATGCAAAGAGTTGCGTCGTTTATAACGCCCCTGTCGGGTCCTGGTCACCCTACCGAAAGAGCACGGCCGCCTTTTGCAGGGTGGTCCAGATCCCCCACAGCAACGGCAACCCGACCGCGATCCAGGCCAGCGCTACGAGCACCCAACTTCCCGAGCCAGGCCGTTCGGCCTCGCCAATGTCCACCATATTGCCTTCCGGGCCGAGAGCGGAGTCAATATTCAGCCTCAGGGTACTTTATGCAATCGGCAGCTCAGGCGCGGCTGGGCGCTCCCCGCAACAACGCGCGCTCCCGCTCCACCTCCGTGTCGGACATGAACCAACGATCCGCCACCGGGCGAATGGCAAGGTTGCAGAGGAATCCGAGGACGAGAAGTCCCGCCAGCACGTACATCGTCACGTTGTACGCCTGCGCCGCGGGAACGCCGCGCTCGATCTGGTATTCCCGGATGTAATTGACCAGCACGGGCCCGAGGATCCCGGCCGCCGACCAGGCGGTGAGCAGGCGGCCGTGAATGGCCCCGACGAACTGGGTGCCGAAGATGTCGGCCAGGTAGGCGGGGATGGTGGCGAACCCTCCGCCGTACATGGTGAGGATGATGCAGAAGAGGATGACGAAAAGCGTCACGCTCCCGATCCGCCCGGCGAACGGCGCCGATGCGTACAGCACGGTGCCGAGCGCGAAGAAGATGAAGTAGGTGCGCTGGCGGCCGATGTAGTCCGAGAGCGACGCCCACCCGATGCGGCCGGCGATGTTGAAGACGCTGAGCAGCGCCGCGAACGCCGCGCCGATGGTGGCGAGCTGTGCCTTCTCGGCGGTGCCGAGCTCCCGTAGCGGCACACCGGACAGACCGATCAACCCGCCTCCGAAAACCTCCTGGATCATCGGCGACGCCATTCCGATCACCCCGATGCCGGCGCTGACGTTGAGGCAGAGGACTCCCCAGAGCAGGCGGAACTGCGGCGTCCGCCACGCCTGATCCACGTGCACGTGACGAGTGGTGACCATGGCTCGGTGTTCGACCGGCGGGGTCCACCCGGCCGGCTTCCAATCGGCAGGGGGGATGCGGTAGCCGAACGCCCCCGCCAACATCGCCAGGAAGTAGATGATCCCCAGGGTCAGGAACGTCTGCCACACCCCCACCGAAGTGGAGGTGGCGAAGTGCTTCATCAGGAGGTCCGCCAGCGGTGAGCCGATCATCGCGCCGCCGCCGAACCCCATGATGGCCATGCCGGTCGCCATTCCTCGGCGGTCAGGGAACCACTTGATCAGGGTCGAGACCGGTGAGATGTAGCCCAGGCCGAGCCCGACGCCGCCGATGACACCCGAGCCCAGCCACATCATCCAGATCTGATGGAGGTATACCCCGAACGCCGAGAGCATGAGCCCGCCGCCCCAGCAGAACGCCGCCACCACGCCGGCCTTGCGAGGACCCGCATGCTCCAGCCACCGCCCGAACACCGCGGCGGAGGAGCCTAGAAACACGAAGAAGAGGGTGTACATCCAGCCGAGGGTGCTGATCTTCCAGTCGCAGGACGTCGCCACCAGGTGCTCGAAGAACGCCATGCTGTCGGGGCAGGGGACCGGCTCGGTGATGCCGACGGCGCGACTGAGCGGGAGCCAGAACACGCTGAAGCCATACGCCATGCCGATGGAGAGATGAATCGCCAGCGCGGCCGGAGGAACCAGCCAGCGGTTGAAACCGGGCCTCGCGACGATCCGCTCTCTCGACAGTGGTCCTGCCATCGCGAGTCTCCTAAGGGGCAGAGTCAAATGTCACCCTGAGCGGAGCGAAGGGGGCATACCCCGACGCATGGCCGCCTCGCTGCGCTCAGCGTGACAGTAAGAGCCGCTCGATCTCCCGCTCAAAATCCCTGAGCAGCCGCTCATGCTGCGCCCCGGTGGCCGGTCCATAGAAGCCGGCATGTACCCGCCGCACCTTGCCGTCGCGGCCGAGAAAGATGGAAGTGGGGAACGAGGTAAAACCGCGCAGCTGCGGCAGCGTGGCCGCGGCGGCGTCGGTGTCGTTGATGCCCGCCAGCAGAAGAGGAAAGGGAATGTCGAACTTGGCTCGGTAGCGCCGCACTTGGCGCCGGTCTACGTCCGGGTCGCCGGTCACCTCGTACGCCAGTCCCACGATCTCGAGGCCCTGGCCATGGTAGCGCCGGTAGAGCCGTACCAATGCGGGCGCGGCATCGTGGCAGGTGGGACACCAGGTGCCGAAGATGTCCACCAGCACGACCTTCCCCCGAAACCTGGGGTCCCGCTCGCTCACAATCTTGCCATCGAGGTCGGGAAAGGAAAACCGGAACGGCGCGGCGGTGTCGGCCTGGGTGATCTCGGCCGGCGGCTTGAGATGCGGGGCTCCGGTGCTCCGCACGGCGATCCACGGCGTCTGGGTCCGGAGGCCAGCGTGAAAGACGCCGCGCAGGGTATCGCCGCGGAGGACGCCGGTGAGCAGGTAGACGAACGACCCGTCGAAGTGGGCCAGCGCGAAGCTGTCTCCCGCCACCTGGCCGGCGAAGTGCCCATAATCTCCGGTGTTGGAGATCACGGTGCCTTCGAGCCCGGCCGGCCCGTTGCGGAACTGGAAGACGCGAGGGCTGGTGCCCCAGTCCTGCAGATAGGTGGCGTCCCACCGGCCCAGCAGCGTTTCGGGCCCGCGAGCGGCCGGCCAGCGCCCGCGTGAGGCGCGAAGCGGAATGACCCGGGGACCTCGGTTGCCGACGTTCCGGTAGACGCCGGTGAGCGAGTCTCCCTTGATCACAACGCCGATGGTGGCGGCGTAGTCGGCCATCTCGAGCACCAGACTGTCTCCCCGCTGGCGCACGGCGGAGAGCTGGTCGCACTTGGCGCCGTTGCAGAGCGCTCCCCGTAATCCGCCGCCGTTCCGCTCCATCCGGAGCCCGAATCGCAACTCACCACCGGCCAGATCCAGCACGGCCTTCCATTCGCCCGCCGGCGACGGTGGAGAGCTGGCGCCGAGCAGCCCCGCCAGGAGGAGCGGGGTCCACCTCATCTGGCCTCCAACCCTGCCGGTGCCGCGAGCCCGCCGCCGGCGTATCGCTCGCCCGCTCGGAGCGGAGCCGCGATGGTGTTGCCTCGCCACGGAGCGGGGCACGGATAGGCTGAGCTGTAGGCACAGAATGGATTCCGCGCGCGGTTGAAGTCCAGCAGATACATCCCGGCGCCCTGCGGTAGGAGTGACACGAAACGTCCGGCGGGATAGGTACCGTCTCCGTTGGTGGCATCGCGGAAAAAAATCTCCAGCTCCGACTCCTCGCCCCCGGCCGTAGGAATCCGTCTCACGGTGAGCCGAACCGATGTACCCCCGATGGGGACGGCGACGCTCCCCGCTTCGGCGGCCTCGACTTCAACTCCGTCCACTGCCAGAACTCGGACGGTGCCGCTGCGTGCCGGCGGCGCCAGAGGGCCGACGAACACCGCTCTGGGATCGCGCGGGTAATGCTCCGGCGGTTTGCCGCCCGGTGAAGCGCCGAAGACGGTGAGCACGCTCCTTCCCGTGGGCCCGCCCACCGACAGGGTGTATCGGCCGAAGGTGACCGGGCGGCCGCGGGGCAGAAGGCGCCTCCCACCCGGTCCCTCGAGGCTGACGGCCCCCGCCTGTTCTCGCACCCGGTGCTCGTCAACACCCTCCAGAGGCACGTCGGAATCGGCCGGCCCCAGGCGCATGCCGGGACCGATGGGCTGCTGCGCGATGGCCGCGAGCGGTGAGTTGGGTGCGCCAGTGAGCCAGGCGACGTACTCGGTGCGCTCGTGGGCAGCGGCGGCCCCGGCCTGCTGGCCCACGAGGGGACTTCCGCCGTAAACGACGGCCGCGAGCGCGATGCACCAGCCGCGAGCCGATCTCACGACTTCTGCAGCTCTCCGGCGAGAAGCAGGGGCAAGGTCGGCTGGGCTGACCCGCTCTCGGGCTCCATGGTGACTGCCGCCGCGCTGACTGAGCCGTCGGCCGGCACCGCCACCTGCTCCACCTTCACATGCCCGTCGGGCTCGGGCCTGAAGGTAATCGAAGGAACCGGCTTGCCATTGCGAATGAACCAGAGCTGGTAGGCTCGACCCGGGGGCACCGGCTCCAATCGAAAGCCGTGAACGATCGCTTGATTGTGCTGGCGATCCCAGAAAAGCTGGATCCGCGGCCCGGGGTCGCCTCTGCCGGTGAGCTGGAACATCTGCACGCCCGGCCCGAAGATCCGGTTGAGAGTCGCTTCCCGTGAGGCCAGGTCGCGCTCGCGCTGCGCCAGGGTGCTTCGCTGCTGGCTCACTATCGCTTCGAGCTGCCCCACCTCCCGCCGAAGCGACAGCAGTCCCGCGCCGAGCCCGACCGCGGCCAGAAGGCTCGCCGCCATTGCAATCCAGAGCGCGGCCGCGGGCCGACGGCTCGACCCGGCCGCAACCGGCAGTGGCCGCCCCTGGTCCTTTCTCACCCGCTCGAGCACTCGGGCACGGAGGCCCGAGTGAGGTCCCTCACCTCCACCCAAGGCCAGCAGCGCGGACACGTCGCGGAACTCCGCCACTTCGCGCTGGGCCTCGGGAGAGGTCGCCAGGAAGCTCTCGAATCGCCGCGACTCTTCGGGCGGCAGCATCCCGAGAGCGTACGCCGGCGCGAGATCCTGAGGCGAATCCTGCTCGGGCCGGCTCATCTGCCCCGCTCGAAGTAGAAGGGTCGCAGACACTCGCGCAGTTTCTGCATGCCGAGCCGCACGCGGGTTTTGACCGTTCCGAGCGGCTCCTTGAGCCGCTCGGCGATCTCCGACTGAGAGAGCCCTTCGAAGTAAGCCAGCTCGATCGCCTGGCGCTGCGGTGGGGAGAGCTTCTGCAGCGCCAGCTCCACCTGCTGGCGGCGCTCGCTCTGGTCCAGGGAGAGAGCGGGATCGGAGCGCCATCCGCCCATTGCCGGAGAGCCATCCGACCGGTCGGCGGCGGCCGATGCCGTAATACGCTCGCGCCGCGCCCGAGAGCGCACCAGATCGAGGGCCCGGCTGCGGGCGATCATGGTCAGCCAGCCGGCCACCGAGCCGCGCGCCACCTCGAAGCGCGGGGCGTCGCGCCACGCCTGGGCGAAGGCCTCGATTACCACCTCCTCGGCGTCCGCCCGCTGCCCGACGATCCGGTAGGCGATGGCATACAACACCTCACCATAACGGTCGTAGAGCGCGGCGATGGCGCGTTCGTCCCCGCCGGCTGCGTTCGCGATGAGATCGCGATCGGCCGCCCGCGGCTCGGAGGACGCAGGATCAGGCAGTGACATCGGTCGGGGAAGCTCCTGGGTAGCGGAAAACGCCACTCAGTCTACACGCCATTGCGGAGCGTTCACAAGCGAAGGGGGCTTTGGGGTCGGAGGTCGCAGGTCGAAGGTCTTGGGTCCTGCAGCACCGAGCCTCCGCTCCCGCGGCCCAAGACCTTCGACCTCCGACCCAAAGCGCTCCCCCTCACCACTCCCAAAACCTCCCCGGCGAAAACGGCCGGAGATCCTCCGCGGTGGGTTCGCCGTCCATGAGCTGCCTGATGAGCAGGCCGGTCAGGCCGGCCAGGAGAATGCCGTTGCGGCCGTGGCCGGTGGCGTACCAGAGACCTTGCAGCCGTGGCTCCGGGCCGATGATCGGGAGGCCGTCTGGGGTGACCGGCCGCAAGCCGGCCCACCGGCGCCGCGGCTGGCTCCCGGCCAGCACCGGGGCCAGGGCGGACACGGCGGCCAGGATGTGCCTCAGTCCCTCAGCCGTGACCTCGGGTCGGAAGCCGACGAACTCCATCGTGGAGCCGACTATGGCCTCGTCACCCCGGGCCACGATGTAGCAGTCCTTGCCGTAGACGATGGCCCGCGGAACGCCCTGGGGCCAGGGGAATGCCAGCATCTGGCCTCGGACCGGTTCCACCGAGACGGGCCGGGGCAGACCGTTGATCTGCCGGGCCCAGGCGCCAGCCGCCAGCACGACGTTGCCACACGGGTAGCGTCCCCCCGTCGCCACAACCGCTGTTGCCCGATACCCCACCCGCTCGATGGTGGTGACCGTATCCTCCACCAGCACCGCGCCGACGCGCCGGGCATCGTCCAGCAGTGCCCGCACCAGCTTCTCCGGCTCTATGGCGCCGTCGTGGGCCGCCCACAGTGCTCCCGCGGTATCACCCAGCCAGGGCCAGCGGGCCCGGACTTCGCCGGCATCCAGCCAATCGGAGAGATGCCCCTGCTGCCGCTGCCACTCCACCCGCGCCTTCAACTCGTACCCTTCCGCGTCGCTCGCCGCGACCGCCGCGATCCCCTCCTGCCACAGCCCGATGTCTATTCCGGTCGTCTCCGCCAGCGCGGCGGCGAGAGGGGCGTAATGCTCCCGCGCGGCGAGGCCCAGCTCGAGCAGCGGATCGTCCCGGCGAGACTCGATCTGTGGCGCCAGCATGCCGGCAGCAGCCCGCCACCCCTGTCCGATGTCTCCTCCCCGCTCGAGCACCAGCACCCGTCTCCCTTCGAGCGCCAACTCTCGGGCACAGGCGGCTCCTACCGGGCCGCCACCGACGACGACAACATCGTAAGATGCAGTCACTTATATTTCCTATGAAACTTGTTGAAACGTCGGGGCGTACGGCGCCTCGACCTGCTGCCAGGAGGAAATTACATGTTTCGGAAGTTGCTCGGCTTCGCGGTGTTGGCGGTGGTTGCCATGATGGTGCTGAAGGTGCTCTTCAGCCTCTTCGGTCTCGTGGTAGGCCTGCTCGCCACTCTCCTGTGGTTCGCGTTCGTCGGTTTCCTGATCTATCTGGTTTTGCGAGTCGTCGCGCCGGAGACAGCGGGGAGGGTGAGGAGGGCTTGGGTCTGTCGAGGGTTTTAGGTGGAAGGTTGGAAGTCGAAGGTCTTAGGTCAAAGGTCGAAGGCCTTGGGTCGGAGGTCTTGGGTCTGCGGCCGCGTCGGCTCGGTGCTGCAGGACCTTCGACTTAAGACCTAAGACTCCATACCCCCCAACACCCCCCAAACCAACAGCGGAATCATCAGCTCGTGGTGGCCGGTGAGGAGGTAGCCGGTGCCGCCGGCGCGGGTGGGGCGCTGGACCACGTTGACGGCCGGGCGGTAGTGGCGCTGCATGTCGAAGTCGGCGGCCAGGAAGTGGGTTGGGCGGCCCGCGTTGAGGTTGCGGGCCACCGTCAGCGCCTTGAGAAACACCTCGGGGAGCAGTACTGCGCTTCCCCAGTTGAGCACTGCCCCTCCCTGATCCAGCGCTGGAAGTGACCCGGCCAGGCGGCGGAAGTCGAGGTGGCTGGTGGAGCCGATCGCGCCGCCGTCGGCCGAGGGGTGTTGGTGGATGATCTCGGCTCCGATGGCCGCGTGAACCGTGAGCGGCACCTGGTGTCGCCGCGCCGCCAGCAGCACCGACGCGTCTCCACCGGGAAGCTGTCCGCGAGCCGCCAGCGCCGCGGCCAATCCCTCTCCCATCCCCCTCCCGTTCGCTGCCGCCGCGCCGATGGCAGCGTTCATCTCAGCCCCGGTCTCCTCAGCCATTCCGAAGCTGCCGTCGGCCAGCCCGCTCTCGACATCCTCGCTGGTGCCTCCGAACGCGGCGAGCTCGTAGTCGTGAATCGCCGCCGCCCCATTGAGGGCGAGGTGGGTCACCACGCCGCGCTCGATCCAGGCGTTGATCAGCGGCCCGAGCCCCACCTTGATCACGTGGCCCCCGATCAGGAGCACGACGCCGCGCCCCGTGGCCGACGCGCTGGCTACGCCGGCGATCACCGCGCGGAGGTCGCGCGCGGCAAGCACATCGGGAAGGCTGGCGAGGAAGGCGGTGAAGGACCGGTCGCTCTGGGGCAGGGCGGCGAGAAGCGCCCCGTCTACCTTGTTGCGCCGGCCCGCGACCGGCACCGTCTTGAGCAGGCTGAAATCGGCTTCCTGGTAGGCCACCCTCAGCGGGCCGACGTCGAGGTCGCCACCGGAGGAAGCACCATGTTCTTGAGGCGGAGGGTAACGGTGCCGAAAGGGAACTTGGTGCGGATCTGGACCGGAAGACGCCGCCCGTCGTCGGTCAACCATATTCGAGTGTCGGAGCGCTTGGAGAACAGCCCTTTGGTGTCAATGATCGGGTGCAGCACCAGGCAGGACACCTCCCGGCCGTCGGGCAGTTCCATCTTTTCGCGTTTGACGACCTCGATGGTGACCGGGTTCTTGTCCTTCCTGAAGTATCGGTCGTACACGTACTTCTTCCCGACTTGAAGCGGCGTCACCCGCACGAAGTAGAAGAAGGCCGCGTCGTCCAGCGGCTCCTTGGGCGTGGCGAAGGTGGTGTCCCGGCCCTGCTCGCGGTAGAAACCGGAATCGGGATAGATCTCGAACTGGCGGTGCTTCGGCTTGTCGTTTTCCCTGAAGTCCTGCACGAACCTTCGCGAGCTGAAGTCCCGGGTGCCGACCCATGACTCCAACACGTCGTCGAGCGAGTAGAAGACGCTCTTGCCCTGGAGCCGGAATCGGAAGCGGAAGGTTTCCGCACCGCGCACCGAATCCATGCCCGCCACCTCCAGCGTGGCCGAGCCGAGCGTCAGCATGCCGAGCTTGGCGGAGTAGCTGAGGGTTTCGCCGACCGCAAAGGGAAGCGGCGGTGGTATGCTCACGCGGGAAGCCGGCACGGTGGCTGCCTGGAACAGCATCAGCAGCAGGACGACGGCCGTCACGAGACCGCCTCGGCCGGCCGCTCGGTCTCGCGCCGGGGGGCCGGCTCAGCGGCCGAGGGGGCGATCGGCGCGTTGCGTAGTTTGGCGCGGGCGCGCCAGAGTTCCATCGCGGTCTCCAGCGGCCGCACCCGGGTGGGGCGCTGCCGCAGGTCGTGCCGCTCGATTGAGGGAATCGCCTCCACCCGGCGGGCGTAGCGCCCGGCCCGCCAGTACAGCTCGGCGTTGGCGGCCCAGCCGTCGGTCACCAGGAGGGAACCCTCCTGAACCCGCATCGCGTTCCGCAGCGCGACCAATCGGATGATGGCCAGACCCGACACCAGATCCGTCACTCCCGGCACCGCGACCACACCCCGCAGGAGCTGCGGCGCGAGCCGGCGGAGCAACCGGTACGCTTGCGACGGCTCACCCTGGAGCTTGCCCTGGGCCACGACGATGTCGGCCCCGCTCTCGATCCGCCGCACCAGGTCCGGAATGATCTGCGGGTTGTGCTTGAAGTCGGCGTGGATCAGGATGGCCGCGTCCCGCTTGGGCCGGTCGGTCAGCTCCACCGCCTTGGCCAGCAGGGCTTCGACCGAGGCGGCATATCCCCGGCGCTGCTCATGGCGTATCACCGTCAGCGGAAGCACCCGGGCGTACGGCGCGAGCACCTCCGCGGTGGCGTCGGTGGAGCCGTCGTCCAGTACCAGCAACTGATACTCGCGCGGAAAGCCGGCGAAGATCTGGCGGATTTTCCAGAGCAGGAGGCCTACGGTGGGGCCTTCGTTGTAACTCGGTATGCAGACGTAAATCATGAGCCGTCAAGGTAGCTGGGCGCAGGAACGATACACCGATACGACCGCCGCTGCCATTCGAGCATCGCTGAAATCATCCACCACGATCCGGGCCCGGAGCACCAGCGAGTCCCGAAGCGTGGGGTCCGTCACGATGCGGGAGACCGCCTCGGCCAGTGCCCCGGGGTCCTGGGTGGGCACCAGCAGTCCGGCCCCGTCAGCCAGCATCTCGGGCAGCCCGCCCGCGGAGGTGGAAGCAACTGGTATGCCACGCGCCATCGCGTCGAGCACCGAGGTGCCCAACCCTTCCTCCCGGGAGCTCATGACGAAGAGGTCGGCGTCGGCGATGAGAGCCAACGGATCCGGCACCTGTCCCAGAAAGTGAACCCGCCGGCGCAGGGAGAGCTCATCGAGGAGACGCTCAAGGCCGGGCCGGCATTCACCCTGACCGGCGACGACCCAGTGCAGGCTGGGGTACCGGTTCTCCAGCAGCTTGGCGGCCCGGAGAAGGGTATCGTGATCCTTGTGCGGAACCAGCGCGGCCACGTTGACCGCGACGGTCGCGGTCGGGGCGAGACCGAGCCGCGCCCTGATGCCGAGCGGCCGAGCGGCACGGGCCGCCTCGAGCGAGACGCCGTCGTGAACCAGCACCACCCGATCCGGGGCGATGCCGTCCTCTACTAGAATAGCGGCCACCGCCCTGGAGATGGCGATCACCCGGTCGGCCCGGCCCCAGAACCCGCGCCGGCGCAGATGAAAGTCCACCCGCCGGGTCACGATGAGCGGGCTGCGCCGGAGCGTGGAGCAGATACCGGCGAGCGTCAGCGCATGCGCGTCGTGCGCGTGGAGGAGGGAGGGGCCACGGCGCATCTCGGAGAGGATGGCGCCGCAGGCCCGAAGATCGAGGCCGGCCCGCCAGGGCACCTCCCGAACCCGCACGCGGTCGGCCCGCAGCCGCAGAGCCAGCTCGGTGCCGGCGCCGGTCACCACCACCTGTCTGATATCGTTCAGCCGTTGGAGCTCTCGGGCAAGCAACCACACCTGCCGTTGCCCGCCGCGCCATTCCCGGCCCGAGGCAACATGCACCACGCGGGTGCCGCTCACGTCTCCGGAACGACCTCGACGGGCCGGCTGTCACGCAGCAGCACGTGAGGTCCGCTCTCCCGCGCGACCTGACCGAGCAGGCTGCGAAGCTCGGCGAGGCTGAAAGGCTTGTGGAGGTAGGGGCGGCCGAGCGACTCGAGGAAAGCGAGCGTGTCGCCGCGGACGGTGTCGCCGGTGCTGAAGACCAGCCGGGTGGCGAGAGCGGGACGCAGGCGGGCCAGCTCTTCGTAGAATTCGCGGCCGCCCAGGCGCGGCATCCGCAGGTCGGAGATGACCAGATCGAACGATTCGCGGGTGGCCAGGGTCAGCGCTTCCTCTCCGTCTCCGGCCACGACGGGAATGTGGCCCCAGGCCTCCAAGGTGGCTCGCATGTAATGGAGGATGTGCGGCTCGTCATCCACTACCAGGACCCGCAGCCGCTTGGTGGGGACTCGGTGGTCCGCATCCGGCGGAGGAGCGGGGGTGCGGGTGGCCAGTGGCAACTGCACCGTGAAAGTCGAACCCTTGTCTTCCTCGGTGGAGAGCATGATACGGCCCCCGTGCTCCCGGACGATGCCCTGACTGATCGAAAGTCCCAAGCCGGTGCCCTCGCCCTCGGGCTTGGTGGTGAAGAAGGGCTCGAACACCTGCGCCGCGAGCGCCTCCGACATACCGGGGCCGTCGTCGCACACCTCGATGGCGACGCCGTCCATCCAGCGCCGGGCCCGCACCTCCACTGTCCCCGGACGCCCGGTGGAGGCGATAGCCTGGGCCGCGTTGTTGATGAGGTTGACGAACACCTGCTGGATCTGATTGGGATCAATGTCGGGCATCGGCAGATCGGGCTCGACCTCCACCTTGGCCTCGACCCGATGCGCCATGAGCTGATTGCGCAGCAGCAGGAAGGTGGCGTCGAGGAGCGGCTGCAGCGCGGTCGGCCGGCGCTGGTGTTCCTGTTTGCGCGCGAAGCTCAGCAGATTCTTGACGATGTTGGAGGCGCGCACCGCCTCCTCCTGAATGACCGCCAGCGGCTCGCGCAGCGCCGGCGGCACCTGGGGCACCTCGGTGAGATAGTCGGCAAAGCCGACGACCGAGGCGAGCGGATTGTTGAGGTCGTGCGCGATCCCCGCGATGAGCTGTCCGATGGCCGACATCTTTTCGGATTGGATGAGCTGGTCCTGCAGGCGGCGGCGCTCGGTCTGGTCGTCAAAGAGGAGGACGACGGTCGAGCGGTCGGTGCTGCTGATCGGCACCGCGGTCACCGCATAAGTCCGCTCGCCGGTGCGCAGCTCGGCCTCCCGGCCCACTCCTTGCTGATCCAGCGTCCGCTGCAGGTCGGTGGCCCACTCCGGCGGGACGAAGGCCTGCCAGGGCCGGCCGATGAGCCCGGCCGGGGGGGCATTGACCAGATCGGCGAAGGCCCGGTTGGCCCGCCGGATGCGGCCACCCCGGTCTACGATGCAGATGGCCGGCGAGATCGCGTCAACGACTTCCTGCCACGACCGGCGGCCATCATCGTGGAGATCCACCAGGCGGGCGCTCTCCAGGGCGATGCTGGCCTGGGATACGAGGCCTTCGAGCAGGGCGAGATCGGCCTCGGTGTAGCGGGCTGGCTCACCGCGCACCGCCACCGCACCGGTTACTCTACCTTTGGCCAGGAACGGCGCGATGAGCCACGACCCGGCGCCGTCGAGGTGGGAGGTATTGGCGACCTCGCCGGCAAACATGTCCAGGCCGTCGGCGAGCAATAGGGGGCCGCGCCGGCTTGCCAGCTCCAGCAGAGAGCGGCGATCGGGGTGGGAGGCGGGCCAGCCGTGCACGGTGTCGCGGGTCTCCACGTCCCGGTCGAACAGGGAGAGCGCGATTTCTTTCGGGGAGAGGGTCTCCCTGATGTGTCGGAGCAACACGTCCACCACCGACGCTCGCCGCAGGGTGCCGGCGAGCTCCTGACCGAAGGCGGTCACCCGGCGCAGGAGTGAGAGGTTGGCGCCGGAGTCGGCGTCCGGCAACAGATCCGAGGAAGGAGGTTTAGGCATGATCCGGGCGAATATGCGAGGCCGCCTCAGTCGGGCGGACCTGCAACTGGTGATCCTGCTACTGAGCCGCGGCTCCGCGCACCGGCGGGCATACCTGGAGCGGCGGCTGGCGACGGAAGGCCCGGATTCGCTGCTGGATTCGCCCGACCTGCTCGAGCGGCTGCTGACGGTCCGGACGATGTTGGTCCCGTCCGAAGCGCTCTTCTTTTACGTGGTGCTGCGTCACTCGCTGCGTGGCGCGGGCGTAGACGACCGCGATCTGGCTGACTACCTGGCGGCTCTGCTGCTCGATTTCGGGCAGCGCGACCGGGCATGGCGCATTGATTGGAACGACGATCAGCGCCACCGCTATCTGGTGGACATCCTGGGGGATCTCGAGGCCAGCGATGGCGAACGCCGCTTCAAGGTGATGGTCCACCTGGGCAACTACGCTCTATGGCTTGCCGGTCTGTTCCCCGATTATATCGCGGCGCGCCATCTCCGCAAAGGCGGCCCCGACGTCAGCTACTACGACACGCTGGGCCGCCGGGGCTTCGGTATGGCCTCGGACCACCGGCTGGCCGAGTCGTATGGACTAGTGGCGGTCCTGCGCACCGCGGCCGAACGCTTCCCATCGGTCCGCGCCGCGCTCAACGGTGTGAGCGACCGGGTGTTTTTTCCGAACCACCGGTCCGCCGACCGCATCATCCGGGAGCTCGGCATTCAGTAACCGCCCGGGCGGCCTCTTCCACCAAAGCTCGAAACAGCCCCCGCTCCGGTGCCGCTCTGTCGCCGTGCATTTCCTCGGGATGCCACTGCACCGCGAGCAGCCAGGGCGCCTCGGCCGGCGTCTCTACCGCCTCGATCATCCCGTCGTCGCTCCAGGCGGTGGCGAGGAGAGGCGTAGCCAGGTCGCGAACCGCTTGATGATGAAAGGAATTCACCTGCAAGGACGCCCTGCCCACCGCAGCGGCGGCGCGGCTCTGCGGTTCCAGGCGGACCGATTGGGTACGGGTGGAGCGCTCACAAGAGGCGTTGTGATCGAGGCCGTCCGGCCGCTCGGAGGGAAGGTCCTGATAGAGGGTGCCACCCAGCGCCACGTTGATGAGCTGGATTCCCCGACAGATACCGAGAATGGGAATCTCGCGCTGCCGGGCTCCGGCGAAGAGCGCCAACTCGAACAGGTCGCGATCCCGGCTTACCGTATGGAGAAAAGGCGAGGGAGCGGCGCCGTACCAGGCCGGGTCCAGGTCTTCGCCTCCGGTGAAAAGCAGCCCGTCAACGCCTTCCAGCGCTCGCCCGGCATACGACTGCCCGAGGAGGGGTGAAAGAACGATCGGTACCCCGCCAACCGCCAGAACCGAGCGAATGTATGCGCTGTTCACCCCGGTGCGCTCGAGTCCATCCCAAGTGCGCACCACGCCGCTTACCCCAATGCGGGGAGCGCTCACGGGAGCACGGAATCGGGGAAGAAGGGGCAGTTGGGATCTTCGATCTTTCCGGGATCGAGCTGAATGCCGATGAGCGGCAGGGTTGCGGTGCCCACCGAAACGTCGCCGATGCGGGGAGCGCCCTCCACCGGGTCGCCCTCGAAGAGCATGACGCCGCGCGCTTCCTCCTGCTGATCCAGCACCAGAACTCCAAACCCGGGCCGCGCCTCGGCGGGCAATGCCCCATCCACTCCGATGACCAGAAGTGAATCGGACCGACCGACAATAGCCGGGAGGGCTGGACCTGCCACCATTCGGGTGACCAGGCGAGCGGGCATGCGGGAGGGCGGCTCGCTGAGGGTCTGGCGGGGAACGCTGAACTGGGTGAGCAGGGCCGTCGGGCCCGCCAGCGCCGCGAGGCCGCAGGAGGTGCGGCCGGCCGGCTGCCGGTCACAGGCGGCCGCGACGATCAGGGCCGAAGCCAGAAGCACGCGAGGGATCATGGCGGAAAGATATCCGCCGAAGGACCGGCGAGCCACGGTCACGCTCCGGCCGGACGCCTCAGGGCGTCCTGGAGGTTGAGTCGCGCCGGCGCTTCGTAGCGGTCACGGAAATATGAAGTGACATAGAGCGGGCGCCGATCCAGAAAGCGCTGGAGCACCTGGGCTCGGCCGGCGCGGTACTCGGGCTCGGGAACCCGGGCATACTCGGCCCGGATGCGGCGCTCGAACTCGGCGAACTGCGCCGGAGCACGGCCCAGGATGGAGAGGTCCACGTCGCAGAGGAGCCGGCCCCTGGAATCGGCGGGGGGATCGAGATGGCGGGTGAGCAGGATGAGGCGGCCGACCTCCGCCACAAACTCGGATGAGACACCGGCGTCCGCCAGCATGCGCCCTGCGGCGGCAGCGCTCCGAGCTTCGTTGTCCGGAGCACCCGGGTGGTACACCAGGTCGTGGAACCAGATGGCGGTCTCCACCAGGTCTCGCTCCCGATCGTGGGACGGCGCGGCGTCGAGCTGCTGGAGGCAGTCGCGTATGTGCTCCGCGGTGTGGTAGGCGCGATGGGGTTCGCCGTAGGCGGCGGAAAGTTGCGCAAACGTCTCGGCGCTCTGTCGGGTGGCGCCGAGCCGGCTCCATAGCTGCAGGAAGCGCCGCTGGTTCATTCGGTCTCCTTCGTGTCCTTCGCGCTCTTCGTGTCCTTCCCCCTGCTGTTTGAACACCGGAGGGCCAAGGTTCGACCGGTGTTGTCAACTATTCAGTCGTCCCCATGCCTCGTCCTCCCGCAGCCGGAGCGCGGCATCCGCGCGGGCTCCCGCTGAAGGATTGTGGGCCAGCCCCGAGCGGCGGAACAAGGTGCGGCCCTGCCGGAATAGATCGGACACGACGTGGCCGGCGGGAAGCGAGGCGGTGCGGGGCAGGAGGAAGAAGTGTACGTGGCGCAGGCGCTCGCCGTAGGACGCGGTATAAACCCGCTCCGGGCGCACCACCCGCTCGATCGCCGTGACCGCGGCGCGGAGAATGGGGCCGAGGGCGGCGGCCTCCGTGGCCGTCAGCTCGGCGAGAGACTCGCAGTGGCGCCGCACTTTCACGATGAGCTCGCCAGGTTCGGTCTGGGGGCCGGTATGATGGCTTACGTGCCAGAGGCCGTCGTCGAAGATGGTACCACCAGGGGCGGTGATGCGGCCGGCCACCTCCGCGCAGAGAGTGCAGTCTGAAATCGGCATGATGGCCTGCCTCGTCGTGAGTGCCCATAGCCTAGCGTGGCTGGAGAGGAGAGGGAAGCTCCTGCAACTTCTCACCACCAACTTCTCACCACAGAGGCTACAGAGGACACGAGGGACAGAGACAAATGCTGTTCTGCATCGCTTGACGCTTTCCCATGGGCGCCCTACCATTCGAATTCCCATGAACTTCGACCGCCATCCGGCGGCAGGCCCGAGCTTCCCGCGACCGGGTTAATCCAGAGGCGTCATTCATGAGAGGGGTTCGCCCGCCATGCTCGAGGGCCTGAAGGCTCGGCTGGAGCGACTCCTCCGTGAGCACGGCCGCTCCGACCCCCGAGCGTACGCCGCCGAACTGCGGGAGGCGTTGCTCGAGGCCAAGATCGGCGTCAGCACCGTGCGGGACGCGCTCGGCGCCACGGAGCGGGAGCTCGCCTCGGAGCGAAAGCAGATGGGGGACGCGGAGCGCCGGGGCCGCCTGGCGGCGGCAGTTCCGGATTCGGAGACGGTGGCGCTCGCCGAGCGCTTCGCAGCCCGACACCGCGAGCGCGTCATGGTGCTGGAGCGCAAGCTGGAGGTACAGCGTGAGGAGCTGGCGCTGGCGGAACGCGAGGTCGCCGAGATGGCGGGTCTCTACCGCGCCGCGGTGGGGGGCTCTCCGTCGGAATCGGTAGACGCGGCCTGGCGCGATCTCCAGTCCGCGGGCGGCGCCCGCTCCACCGCGGACGACGCCGACCTCGACCGGCGCCAGCGGGATGAAGCGGTGGAGGCACAGCTGGCCTATCTCAAACGAAAGCTCGGGAAACAGTGACTCAAGCCGGAGGTGAGCATCCGATGCGCCGCGCCGGGCGCAAGGCCCGGTGTATCGGCCTGTTGCTGGTACTTCCCATCGCTACACTCGCCGCGCAGAGCCCGACCGTCGCCCCGCCTCACTTCTCCAAGCTCGTCCACACCTACAGCATCGTAGCCTTCGATTCCGCGACGGGCGACCTTGGCGTGGCCGTCCAGTCGAAGTTCCCCAACGTCGGCGGCATCGTGCCCTGGGCACGGGCCGGTGTCGGCGCGGTGGCAACCCAGAGCCTGGGCAACACCGCGTATGGAGAACGGGGCCTCGATCTGATCGCCGAGGGAGCGTCGGCGGAGAAGGCGCTCCGCACCGTCATGCGGACCGACACGATGCTGCAGGACCGGCAGGTGGGCGTGGTGGACGTCCGTGGCAACGCGGCGAGCTTTACCGGAAAGACCACCTTCGATTGGGCGGGAGGCCGAGTCGGAGCAGCCACCGGCCAGGGCAGCGTCTCCGGCGGGAAGGGGGACGTCATCGTGGGCCGGGGCTATAGCGCCCAGGCGAATATCATGGTCTCGGACCGGACCGTGAAGAACCTCGCGGAAACTTTCGAGCGTTCCAAGGGCAACCTCGCCGACCGGCTGATGGCGGCGCTCAAGGCGGGGCAGGCGGGCGGAGGAGACAAGCGCGGGGTGCAATCGGCGGCACTGCTGGTGGTGCGCAAGAACGGCGGCTACCTGGGCGCCAACGACCGCTTCGTTGACATCCGGGTGTACGACGCGGTGGATCCGATCGCCGAGCTGGAGCGGCTGCTCGCCCTGCACAAGCTGCACTTCTTTCCCAGCGAGCCTCGCGACCTGCTGCCGATCACACCGGCCCTCGTGGCCCAACTGGAGCCCATCCTCCTGTCCGAGCCGGCCGGGCAACCGGAGAAGTGGCTCACGCGCAAGCAGGGCTCGGCCACCCCGGTGTTTCTCGAGGCGCTCAGGAACTTCATGTATTGGGAGAACTACGACGTGCGGGTTCGGATGGACGGCAGGATTGACCGGGTGGTGCTGGAGGATGTTCTGAAGAAGCGCAAGCCATGAGAGGATGTGTGCTGAGTTGGAGGTTCGTCGGCCAGCGCTTGTCACCCTGAGCGGAGCGAAGGGGGCGGAACGCGGCTTCGGCCCCTTCGCTCCGCTCAGGGTGACAACCACCAACTAAAGAAACCTCCAACCGGTACCAACGAAGGAGCACATTCTTTGACCACTGCTACCGTTCGCGATACCGGTGCCTCGCAGGATCCGGGGGATACCCGGTTCTTCGGGCATCCGCGGGGGCTCTCGACGCTCTTCTTCACCGAGATGTGGGAGCGCTTCAGTTATTACGGGATGCGGGCGCTGCTGATCCTGTTCATGACGGCGCCGATCGCCACCGGGGGGCTGCAGTTCGACGTGGCCAAGGCGGGCATCGTATACGGAACGTACACGGCGCTGGTCTATCTCACCGCGCTCCCGGGTGGTTGGCTGGCCGACCGGTTTCTGGGCCTGCGGCGCGCGACGTTGTACGGCGGCGTCAGCATCATGCTGGGTCACATCAGCCTCGCGATCCCCTCCCTTACCGCATTCTATATAGGCCTTGGGCTGGTCATCATCGGCACCGGGCTGCTCAAACCGAACATCAGCGCGATGGTGGGGGAGCTGTACACTCCGGAAGACGTGCGGCGCGACGCGGGGTTCTCGATCTATTACATGGGGATCAACCTCGGCGGGTTTACCGCGCCGCTGGTCTGCGGATGGCTGGCGCAGAGCGGGCAGTTCCGCGGAGTTCTTGCTTCTGCGGGAATCTCACCGGCGAGCTCCTGGCACTGGGGCTTCGGAATGGCCGCGGTGGGCATGTTCTTCGGGCTGATCCAGTACATGTCGGGCTGGAAGCACCTGGGTACCGCCGGAATGGAGCCGGCGACCCCGAAGAACGAGGAGGAGCGAGCGCGGCAGAAGCGGCAGCTCCGGCTGGGCCTGCTCGCGGTGGTGGGGAGCGGGGCGCTCCTCGCGGTTCTTTCGCTCGCCGGAATCGTGCGGGTGACCGCGGAAGGGGTGGGTGACGCCTTCGGCGTTCTTCTCGTTCTGGTGACGGTAGCGTTCTTCGTCTGGATGTTCACGGTGGCCCAATGGACGCCGGTGGAGCGCAAGCAACTGGTCGTCGTCATGGTGCTCTTCCTGGCGGCGACCGTTTTCTGGTCGGTGTTCGAGCAGCAGGGCTCCAGCCTCAACCTCTTCGCCGAGCGCAATACCAGGACCTCGCTGTTCGGCTTCGAGTTCCCCGCGAGCTGGTTTCAGTCGTTCAATTCTCTCTTCATCATCACCCTGGCGCCCCTCTTCGCCTGGCTGTGGATCCGCCTGGGCAACCGCAACCCGTCCAGTCCGGCAAAGTTCACCGTGGGTCTCGTATTCGTGGCGCTCGGCTTCGGGGTCATGGTCCTCGCCTCCAAGCGGGCGGAAGCGGGCATCATGGTAAGCCCGCTCTGGCTCGTTGCCACCTTCCTGCTCCACACCATCGGCGAGCTGTGTCTGAGCCCGGTGGGATTGAGCGCGATGACCCGGCTGGCACCGGCCCGGATCGCGGGGCTCACCATGGGAGTCTGGTTCCTGGCGCTGTCGCTGGGGAACTTCCTGGGTGGGCGGGTGGCGAGCTTTTACGAGGCCTTCTCGCTGCCGCAGCTCTTCGGGTCGGTGGCGCTGTACGCGCTGGCGGCCGCGCTGGTGCTGGCGGTGCTGATCAAGCCGATCGCTCGGATGCTGGAGCGGGGTCGTTAGCGGGGCTGGCATCGGTGCTACATGTTTTTTTCTTCGTGCTCTTGAGCTTCTCTTCCTGTCCTTCCACCTGCTTTTTAGAGCACCGGCGCCAACCCCTACGGCAGCTGTCTGTGCGGATCTGACGGCCCGCTCTTGAAGATGCGAAAGAGGTAGAGGAGCGACGGCAGCAGCACCACGGCGCCGATCGTGAGGATAATGAGCACCAGCTTCAGCGTCACCGGCGGCGCCGCGGTCCCACTGATGGTCATGTCGGGCGGGATGAGATAGGGGTGCTGCGCCAGCGCCCATCCCCAGAAGATGAGTGAGACCTGAAGTCCCGCGGCTACCCGCGCAAGCCGGTACTTGCGGAACCAGAGCGCGGCCAGCGCTCCGATGGCGCCGCCGGCGGTGCCGAGATGTAGCGGGAGGGCCCAGGCCGAGCTCAGGAGCCCCTGGTACATCAGCGGCGCGGTGTCCCGGGAGAGCAGGAGCGTCAGTCCCGAGGCCAGGAACACCGCCACGCCGGCGCCGAGGGCGCGACCGCGGAAATCCTCGCAGAGCGCGCCATCGTGGCTCTCGAGCGTCAGGAAGACCGCGGCCAGAAACGCGAAAAGCGTCA
Source organism: Gemmatimonadales bacterium (assembly GCA_013813875.1). Taxonomy (GTDB): domain Bacteria; phylum Gemmatimonadota; class Gemmatimonadetes; order Gemmatimonadales; family GWC2-71-9; genus CAVVWJ01. The sequence goes on from JACCQZ010000098.1 coordinate 52,822, forward strand.
GCGTCAGCACTCCCACGCTGAGCGCGAACGGGGTGAGCCACGGATTGACGAACTGCTCCACGAAGCTTCCTCGGAGCGGCCCGCCCACCCGGCCCGACGCGACCGCGCCGATGCAGATGCCGAGCAGCAGCGGGGTGAGGACGCTGGCGCTGGCGAAGATCCGTCCCCAGCGGCGCTGCGATGCATCGTGCTCGGTGTCGTAGGTGCGGAAGGTGAAAGCCGAGCCGCGCAGGACGATCCCCACCAACATCAGCGTCAGCGGTATGTGGAGCACGATTCCCAGGCGCGCGAAGACCGGCGGAAAACAGGTGAAGGTGAGCACGATAGCCAGGACGAGCCAGACGTGATTGGCTTCCCAGATGGGGCCGATCGCGTGGCTGATGACGTCGCGCTGCCGCTGCTTCCGTTGGCCCGAGGCGAGCAGGTCCCAGACGCCCCCACCGAAATCGGCTCCCCCGAACAGCACGTACGCGTTGAGCGAGAGTCCGAGGATGCCTGCCATGATGTCGGCGAGGGAAAACTCAGGCACGACCGGTCCCTGAGGGCAGGTACAGCCGACTCCACTCGTCGGGGCGGGGGCTGCGGATGATCTGGCGGTAGAGCAGCCACGCGACGATCACGCCCAGCAGGCAGTAGAGCAGGGTAAAGCCGAGGAACGGGTAGATGAGGCCGGGCATGGGCGTCACCGCGTCGGCAGTGCGGAGAATGCCGTAGATGGTCCATGGCTGGCGGCCCACTTCGGTCACGGTCCAGCCGGCCTCGATGGCGATAAAGCCCATCGGCGCCGCCAGCGCCAGCGCCCGGAGCAGCCACACGTGGGCGCAGAGGTCCTCGCGGCGCGCCGCGAGCACGGCGG
>JACCQZ010000343.1 GCA_013813875.1 Gemmatimonadales bacterium
CCACACCTTGAGCCCAGGCCTGGAAAAGATCGCGCGCGTTCACCTGCTCCGACAGGCCGACCAGGGCGGCTGGTATGCCGGGCCGGTCGAGCGCTCCGCGAAGAAAGGGAGACACCACAGGCCGGGCAGGAGAGAGGGCTCGAGCGTAAGCTCTCCGGCGAGCCAGTCGTTCCACATTTGCTCGGCCTGCATTCCCACCGGCAGACCGGTCTCCACGTTCCAGCCGCCGGCGAACGCGGCCGGTGTTACCACCACGCCGGCCGCCGCGTCCGGTCGAGATCCTTGAACCGCCACCCCCAAGGACACGGCGGAGCCGAGCGAGAGCCCGGCGGTACCCGGGTGGAGCACTCCGTTGCCGAGCAGCTCGCAGTTCTTATCTCCGGCAGTGAGGTGGAGCGGCGGCCCACCCGGTAACCTGCCGGCCCCCGTTCCCAGCTCGACCATCTCGGGCCGCCGGATCCTCCGCCCGCATACGGCATCGAGGCGCTCAGCGGCGCAGTCGGACAGATGCCGGGGCAGGCTCTCGGTTGTTTCCGCCGAGCGCCCGGTCCAGCGCAGCGATAGCTCCGAGGTGAGCGACCGGACCACCCGAGCCTGTTCGATTACCGCTGCCGTCTCGGCCGCGAGCGCGTCCCACAGGCTGCCGTAACGCTGCTCTCTCCGGTCCCGCCAGGAGATGAGCGGGGTGAGCGCCCGGCCTTCCGCGTCGGCGAGCAGCGCGGTGTCCCGCTGGGTGGTGAGGGCGACGAACCGGCGCAGATTTTCCGGCAGGGCGAGGCCGCTCAACGCGCCATTGACCGCTTCGACACACCCTTCGAGCGGTTGGACGGCGGCCTCGCCGCTGAGCTCCAGCCCGGGCATCGGCCGGCGGACAGCCTCCAGCAACTCTCCCCGGCCATCGAAGGCCGCCACTTTGACCGCGCTGGTGCCGACGTCAACGCCCACGTACGCCGCCGTCATGGCGCGGGGAAGATCATGAGCTGATCGGGGTCTATCGAGAGCTGCACCAGGGAGTGGGCAGCCGGTGGACGCGCACCGCCCAGCGCCACCTCCAGTCGGGTACCGCCGACCTCAACGATCGCCGTTGTCTGGTGAACCCGGTGCCGCAGCGCGACGACGGGGGCCGCCATGAAGCCCCGCTCGCAGATGCGGACTGCCTCCGGCCGGAACAGCGCGACGGACGGTCCGGGGGCGATCGTCCGCGACACCCGCAAGACCCCCAGCACCGACTCGAAGCATCCCTGCTCGGCAATTCGGCCGACAACCTCGTTGGGCATTCCGAGAAACCGGGCGACCTCCAGCGATGTCGGCCTGGCGAAGAGCTGCGCCGGGCGGTCCACCTGGGCGAGACGGCGGCGGAGCAAAACTCCGACCTGATCGCCGAGCAGGCCCGCCTCGTCGAGATCGTGGGTGACCAGCACCAGCGCCGGACCGTACTCCCGCTGAATGGTGAGCACTGCCTCGCGCACTTCCTGACGCAGCGAGGGGTCGAGCGAGGCGAACGGCTCGTCCAGAAGCAGCACCGCCGGCCGGGCGATGATGGCGCGGGCGAGCGCCACGCGGTGCCGCTGCCCGCCACTCAGCGTGTGCGGCATGCGGTCGGCAAAGCTCTCCAGGTGCACCGCGCTCAGTGCCTCCTCCACCCGCTTGGCCGCTTGGGCGGCCGGCACCTTACGCACCCGCAGGGGGAAACCCACGTTTCGGCCGACGGTGAGGTGGGGAAAGAGGAGCGGTGTCTGGTGCAGATACACCACGTCGCGCCGCTCCGGCGGAAGCGCCGCCACGTCGTACCCTGCCACTTCCATGCGCCGCGCGGCGGCCGGAGCCAGGCCGGCAATGGCCCGGAGCAGGGTGGTCTTGCCTGCACCCGAGGCGCCGAGCAGCACGAAGCGCTCGCCCGACTGCACCTCGAACGACAAATCCTCCAGTCCGGGCGCCGAGCCGAAAGGGGCGCTCAACCGCTCGATGCGGAGAGCCGCGGTGCTCACACCGCCGCCACTTCAGTGCGGCTGGCGGCCAGCCGTGCGGCGGCGAGCGCGACGAGCGCGGGCACCAGGAGCACGAGGGCACCGGTGGCCGCGATACGATCCTGGCCCGCCTCGACGAAAGCGAAGACCTCGATCGGCAGCGTCCTGACCGCCCCGCCGCCGATGAGCAGCGTCAGCGGCATCTGGGACCAGGATATCAGAAATCCCAGCGCAAATCCTTCGGCCAAGGGACGCCGCAGCAGCGGAAGGGTGATGAACCAGAAGGTCTGGCCGGCGGAAGCTCCGAGGGACCGCGCCTCCTCTTCCACCCGGGCATCGAACCCGGCAAAAACTCCGGTAAAGTAGAGCGATACGTAGGCGACCGCGGGAACGGCGTGGGCGAGGAGCACTCCGATCGGCCGGCCGCCAAGCCCCAAGCTCAGAAATGAGAATTGCAGCCCGGTGGCCAGGGCGACCGGCGGCGCGGCCACCGGAAGGAACGTCAGTGCCGCGCCGAGGTGCCGGCGCCATCCATCGAGCCGCGCCAGCGCCCGTCCCACGGGAAGCGCGACAATGCAGGCCATGGCCCCGGTACCGGCGGCGAGCAGCATGCTGGTGACGGCGGCTGCCCACAGGCGTCCCTCACCGCTCAGCAGGGCGCGCCAGCTCTCCGCCGTCAGGCGCGAGGGCCAGAGTGCGGGGTAAAACCAGCTGTCACCCACCGACCAGATCGCCAGCAGCAGCATCGGCAGCAACGCCGAGAGGCCGAGGCACAGCAGCCCGGCCGTCCGGCCGGCGCGCAGCACGCTGCTCATCCCGGCAACTCCGTGGTGCGATATCTCACCCACTCGTGCAGGCCGACCGCGGCCCCGGTGAGCATGAGGCCCACCAGCACGAGAACGAAGGCATCCCCTCGCCGTGCCAGATCGGGGTCGGTGTACCGCTCGAGGGTGAGCAACGGAAGCGCCAGTGGATCGCTCGGGGCCAGCATCGCCGCCGCTTCGTACGATCCGGCGGCAAAGGCGAACACCGCCACGATTGACGGCAGGAGGCCGCGCCAGAGGAGCGGCCAGGTTACCAGACGGAAGGTGTCCCAGGGGCCGGCGCCCAGTCCCCGCGCCGTTTCTTCCAGCGCCGCACCGCGGGTGGCCAGCAGCGTCGTGGCCACCAGCGCGAGAAAGGGCAGCTCCTTCCACGTGAGGGTGAGCACGAGTCCGAGCCCCCCGCGATCGTACACCAGCGGCGGCATGTCGGCGGGGCCGGCGAGCCACCCCGCCGCGAACCCCAGGCGCGAGAGCAGGCCGCTCTGAGCCAGCAGCAGCACGGCCGTCGTGGCGGCCACCAGGTGCGGCACCGGCAGCGGCAGCACAGCCAGGGTGCGGGCGAGCCGGTCTACTCCCCGGCCGCGCCGAAAGGTCATGGCGACGAGTACGGCGAGAGCGCTCGCCAGCAGGGTGGCGAGCGAGGCGGTTCGAACGGTCCACGCCAGGCTTTCCCACACGGCGGGCTCGCCGAGCACGCGGCTCAGCCGGTCGGTGGAGAAGCCGCGGGGATCGAAGCCGGCGAGCCCGGTGGCCGCGGCCGCCGAGTACACCACGCCGGCCGCGACCGGTGAGGCCACCAGCGCCGCCGCGAGGAGACCCCAGCGCATGGCGCTCAGCTCCCGCCGCGCCGGATCCGGGAGCGCCAGTCACGGGCGAGACGCTCGTGATACTCCGGTGCAACTTCGGGGCGGGCGTACCGGGCCAGTGAGTCGCGGGAAAGTGCGCGAGGGTCGCGGGCCAACTCGGCGAAGCGCCGGGCCCACGGCCCCGGTAGCCGATCCACGGCGAGCACCGTCCCATCGCCCCAGACGGTGGAGCGCGCCTTTTCCAGTTGGGCTTCCGGAGAGAGGAGAAAGTCGGCCACGACCATGGCGCCGGCCGGGTTGGGCGCGTTGGCGGGAATGCCCAGGAAATGCGCGTTGGCGATAGTGCCGTCACCCAGCAGCAGCGCGCGGGCGGTTGCCGGGAATATCCCTTGCGCGACCTTCGTAACCACCTCGTTCTGGTTGTTGGACATGGTGAAGTCTACCTCGCCGTTGGCGAACAGCCGGTGCAGCTCTGCTACGCCGGGAGGATAGCTGCCGCCTCGGCGCCAGAGCGAGGGCCGCACCTCCTCGAGCCACCGCCAGACGCGGTTGCTGGAGGTACGGTAGAGCTCTTCGTGAAATCCGCCCTGAAACCGCTCCACGCCACCGCCAAGCGCGTACATGAGCTGCTTCAGAAAGGTGATGCCGGCGAACGCCTGATCGTGGGTGAATCGGCCGGGGTGCGCCAGGATCCATTCGCGCAGCTCGGCGTAGCTGCGCGGCGGAGCGGGGGTGCGCGCGGAGTCGTAGATCAGGGCGAACTGCACCGTCCCCCAGGGCGATTCATAGCCGGCGGGGTCCTGCTCGAAGTCGCGGCTGATGATCGGGGAGGCACTGTCCACCCACGCGGCATGGGGGAGCCGTCCGGACCAGGGACCATAGAGAAGGTCGGCCTGACGAAGCTGGTGAAAGGTCTCGCCGTTGATCCACACCAGGTCGGCGGTGCCGCCGGCACCGGCCTCCTTTTCCACCTGCAACTGGTTGACGATCTCCGGCCCCTGGCCTTCGACGGCGTTGAGGTTGATGCCGTACCGCTGCAGCACCCGCGGGGAGACCCAGCGGTCTACGTAGGCGTTGATCGAAGGATCTCCCCGCCACATTCGCCAGGTTACCGTGGTGCCACGGGCGCCGGATGCGAGGCTGTCCCAGGGAGCGCGGGCGAGGTCGCGGGGCTGGGGGGTGGAGGAGCGGCCGCAGGAGGCCTTTGCCAGGGACATCGCGGCTACGGTTGCGAGGAGGGTAGCGCGGATCAATGGCGACGGTGCCATCCCGAAAAGGCGCGGTGTCATCCCGAGCGCAGCGAAGGATCTGGCCGGGCACTCCTCAAAACACATACCTCGCCGAGAGCTGCATCTGCCGCGGCCGGCCGGGTGCGCGGAGCTCGATCGGATCGCCCGGACGCCCGGTCTGGGTGCGGCTGCCGCCGCCCGGAATGCCGTTGGCGAAGTTGCCCCACTCGGTGCCGTTGAGGGCGTTGAACACGTCGGCTCGTACCTCCAACCGTCCCGACGCGATTCCCAGCAGGTATGCCACCCCACCGCTCAGCTCGAAAAAACTGGGGAGCCGCTCTCCGTTGCGGGGGATACCGGCAAAGCGATCGTGGTTGCCGACGAAACCGTTCCCAAAAATCCCTCCCGAGCCATCCAGATCCCGAAACGACGCCACCCGATTGACCGGCTGACCACTCTGAAAATCGGCGATGAGGCTGAGTCGCACGCGCTCGGCTACGGTGTAGACCGAGCGCAGGGTCACCTTGTGGCGGCGGTCGTTCACCGCGTCGGCCCACTCCGAATTGGTGCAGGCCGCGCCGGTCACCGCGTCGCGCAAACTCCGGGAGAAACAGTTCGCCTGCGACGCGTTGAAGTTGATGTCCTCGGTGTCGTTCTCGGCGCGGGACCAGACCCAGTTGGCGTCCAACGTCCAGGCCTCGGCCAGCCTGCGCCGGGCGTACAGATAAATCCCCTTGTACCGGGCTCGTCCGCCCGACTCGGTGGTGGTAAGTCGGCGAAAGCCGCCCACGGTGGGAACGGTAGGGCGAAACTGGTCGCCGAAGCCGGCCGGCTGATCTACGCTGTCGGCCGCGGTGATCGGCCGGCTCACCGCGTTGAGATCTACTGAGCGCGGAAGGTTTCGCGTCTCCACCCAGACGCCGTCCACGCCGAACGCCCAGTTGTCACCGACCTGAAATTGGTAGCCAACGCTCGCCTGGTAGCTGTGGGGCTGCTCCAGGCCCAGGGCAAACGCGCGCCGCACCTCGCGTGCCGGCAACTGGTCGCGTCGGGCCTGCAGCTCCGCCTGACTCGGGCCTGCGAGGTAACCCGGCGCGTCGGCCCCCTCGAAGGTGACCACCGCATTCCCCTCGGGCCCGAACTGCACGGCGTCGGAAAAGATGGCGTAGGGAAGCTTGCCGGTGTACACGCCGACCCCGCCGCGCACCACGCTGGTGGGGGTTCGGTACCAGTTGAAGGAGGCGCGCGGCTGGAAGTTGTTCAGGTCCGCGTCGCTCTCGCCGCGCGAGGTGATGTCGTCGTAATCCCAGCGGAACCCCGCCACTACGGTAAGCGAGGGCGAGACTCTCCAGCGGTCCTCCACGAAGGCGCCGGCGAGCGTCTGGGTGAGGTCCACCTGCTGAGGGCTGGCGTCTATGGTGTAGCTCCTCACCCGGACGTCGGCCGGCACGTCCTCTATCGAGACGAACCGGCCGGCGGGCGAGATGTTGCCGTCGTTGTAGACCGTGTAGGCGCCATTTGGATTGGTGTTGGCTCCCAGGAGCTGGAATGACGCGGTGATGACGTCGCCGCCCAGCCGGAGCGTGTGGCGCTCGGCCACCGCCGTCTCGAAGACGTCGCGCAACTGGATCTGGGTTTCTTTTTCATCGAAGATGAAGTTGCTGGATCCCACCACGGCCTCGACCGTCACCCCGTCCGGAGCGACGATGGTCACCTGGGGCCGGGAAAAGTCGCTCCGGGTCGGGGGGAAGTACCAGCGGAACGTTCCCACCTGCGCGGAAATCGTGTTGCTCGCGGCTCCCCCGCCGAATGTTATCCGGTGGGTCAGCGCGGTGAGACTGCCGATGCGGCGGGTGGTGATGTCGGCCTCGGGCACCACGACACCGCTGCCCTGGCCCGCCCGGTTGACATGGCTCATGGCAAACCGGAGCGTGGTGGTCTGGGTGGAGCTCCAGCCGTGATCGAGACGGCCGAATAGCTTGACCTTCTCCCGCTTCTCGGTCCCGATGAACTGGGTCTGCGCCGTTGACCCGATGCGGTCCTCGTCCTCGTTGCTGTATTCCGCGGCCGCAGAAAAGAACGTACGGTCGCGTGCGAGAGGCCCGCCCACTCCCGCGCCGGCTTGAAAGCGCTGGAAACCCTCTGGATCCACCCCCACCGGCACCAGCTTCGGTTCGGCGTCCAGCGGGTTGCCCGGCCGGTAGTACGCGAACGTCTCGCCGTCCCAGCCGTTGCTTCCGGCGCGTGACTCCTGGCTCACCACGCCGTTGGCGCTGCGGCCGTACCCCGAGGAGTAGCTGTTGGCCAGCACGGCCAGCCGCGACAGTCCGCCCAGGGGAAACTCGACCCGTGGTCCGCCGAGGAAGCCCTCGTTGTTGTCGAGCCCGTCGAGGGTGTACTGGGTGTAGAGCGAGTTGGCGCCGTTGATCGAGAGCGGCGGGGCGTCCCCGAAAAAGCCGGTGCTCTGAGCCACACCCGGAATGTTGAACGCGAGGGCCAGCGGCTCCCGGGCGTCGGTGGGCAGTGCCTCCAGTTCCGCCTGCTCCAGCGCTCCCCCCGTGGTTGCATCCTCGGTGTTGAGCAGCGGGCGGTCCCCGGTGGCCACGACGGTCAACGCATCGAGCACGTGGAGGGGAGCGAGCGTCACCGCGATCTCGCGTCTGCGTCCCGACGGGCTCCTCGGCAGCGCCACGCTATCCGGCGCGTAGCCGACCGCGCTCAACTTGAGCCAGCCCGCCTCCACCGGCGCCGGCAGGGAAAGAAGGAACCGCCCACCCGGCCCGGTCTCGGTGGCGGCGTTCGCGGGGGTGAAGATCACTCGTACGCCGGTGAGAGGAGCGCCGTTCTGGGCCCGCACGGTGCCGGCGACGACCGCGGCTGCTTGGGCCGTCACCCTGGCGGGAAGGGCCAGTACTAGCAGGGCCGCGACGTGAGACATTCGGAAGAGGTGCCGCTTGCCCACGTCCACCTCGGCTGGTGACAGGTGTCTCAACACATCTACATGGATAGATATTTACATATACGTCGGCTACTTGTTCCCGGATCCCGGCTCACCATGGATCAGGGTGACCACGGACAACGGCTGAGCAGCCAGGCTTCTGAAATGACGCTACCGGCTCGGAAGCCGGCGAATCTGGAAGTGCTGGAGCATGACCTCGTGCTGCCCGCCCAGCAGCTGGTCGAAGAAGCCATCGCCCAGCGTCCGCCACACGGGCACGTTGATGCGGTAAATGACGAACTGCCCCTCGCGCTCGTCTATCACCAGGCCGGTATTACGGAGAATCCCGAGGTGGTGGCTGATGTTGCTCTGGGGAAGCCCCAGATGCTCGCACAACTCGCTGACGCTGGCCGGGGCCTGGGCCAGGGCGAGCACCAGGTTGAGCCGGGTATCCTGACTCAGCACGCCCAAGATGTGGGCTGCCCGACTCACGTACTCGGAACTGAACCTGCGGCGCACCACGGACCTCGGCTAAGAAGGAATCGGGCGATTTGACTTCCGCCGGCAACAGGCTGACCTTTCAAGGGAGAGTGAGGAGGTCAGAGTGACAGACAATAGATTCTCCCGTCGTAGTTTCCTGCGCACCTGGGGGCTTGCCACGGCCGGCATCATCGGCGGCGGTGCCTTGGCGGCGCCCGGGCAACTTCTGGCTCTGTCGGAGCCCTTGGATCCAGGCGATCCGGAGGTTCCCAACGAGGAAGTGGCCCGCATTCTCAAGAACCTCTTTGGCGACCGCCCGATCCGCAAGGGACACGTGTCGCTGGATATGCCCGCCGTGGCCGAGGATGGTCGGGTGGTGCCGGTCATCGTCGAGAGCGATCTCCCCATGACGGCCAAGCAGTACGTCAAAGGAGTCCACCTGATCGTGGACTTCAATCCCGACGCCCACCTGGCCGCATACCATCTGACACCCACTGTCGGCTCGGTGTCCATATCCACCAGGATCAAAATGAAGCGGTCCACCTGGGTGCGGGCCATCCTCGAAACCAACACCGGCGAGGTGTGGGCCGACTACGCTCGCGTGCTCGTCTCGCTCAATGGATGCGGATGATGACCACCAGCATCGGCGACGCCAGAATTCGGGTTCCCGACCGGATCTCCCGGGGAGATCTGATCACGGTCAACTCGATTATCTCCCATCCTATGGACACCGGGTTCTTCCGCACCGCCGAAGGGCAGCCGATCCCGGCGTTCTTCATCAAGGACGTGGTGGTCACCTACGGCGACCAGGAGGTGGCCCGGTTCGAGTGGACATCGGGAATCAGCCGCGATCCGGTCCTCAGCTTTACGATCAAGGCTGACAGGGAAGCGCCGCTCACCATGGTCTGGTCGGACAATCAGGGCGGCGTGTTCCAGCAGTCGGTCAATATCGCCTTCATCTCGGCCTGACGGGCGCGCGTCGCACGGCGGCGCCCATCGTTCCCGCCGCTTACTCGTGCCGTTCACCTTTGCCATCCTGACCGCGCTGCAGCTCGCTGCCTTCGGCGGCTCGCCCGCCGACACGAGCGTGGCTCCGCTTCCCGTCCGGCGTCTGGCCCAAGGCGTGTACGCCGTGCCCGGCGACAGCGGGCGCGGCTCCGAGGGGCGGCCCAACGCCGGCTTCATCGTGACCGGCGGTGGTGTGGTGGTCGTTGACGCGCTGGCCAGCCCCCGCCAGGGCCGGCAGCTCCTCGCGGCCATACGGAAAGTCACCCGTCAGCCGGTCAGATGGCTGGTCCTCACCCATCATCATCCCGACCACCACTTCGGCGCGGTCGTCTTCCGCCGTGCCGGCGCTCGCGTCATGGCGCACCCGGATCGGCGAGTTCTGGTGGCCGAGGCGGGTGACGAGGCACTGGTAGCCGAGTGGACGAGGGTGGTCGGGGCGGATGCGATGCGTGGGTTCGAGCTGGCCAATGCGGCCGACCGCCCGGTCACCGATGCCGACACCTTGCGGCTCGGCGGGCGCACCATCGTGGTGACCCATCCCGGCGCGGGGCACTCGCCCGGCGACCTGATGGTGTGGCTGCCTCGCGAGCGCATTCTCTTTGCCGGCGACGTACTGGTGGAGGACGGCGTCACGATGGTGGTGGACGGCGGCACCAAGCCTCTGCTCGGCGCACTCACCGCGATCGAGGCCCTGCGGCCGAAGATCGTGATACCGGGGCACGGCCTCATCCCGGCCCGGCCGGGTGAGCTGGTCGCCCGTACTCGGGCTTACGTCATCGGACTTCGTTCCGACATGCGCGCGGCCGTTGAGGGCGGGGTGCCGATGCGGCGCGCGCTGGCGACGCTCCCTCCACCCGATGAGACTCGGCCGGTGTCGCTCAACTCCCGCCGGCGCCGCAACGCGGTGCGAGTGTACCTGGAAGAGGAGCGGGCGTACATGGGACTGGAATCGTCGCCGTGAGCGCGGGCGTGCGGCAGGCGATCGGCGGGCTCTGTCTGCTGCTCGCGGCCTGCGGGCGGAGCGCCGGCGTGACCCCGAGTTCAAGCTCCAAGCTGCCGGCAATCGTTTCCACCGAGGAGCTGGCGCGCTGGCAGGAGAAGGGCCCGGTGAGCGTGGTGGACATCCGCACCGATGTCTTTACCTACCTGAAAGGCCATCTCCCGGGGTCGGTCTACCTCAATACCGAGACGCTGCGGGCTACCCGCAACGGCATCCCCACTCAGCTTCTGAGCGGGCCGGCCTATGTCGAGCTCTTCTCCCGGCTCGGCCTTGCCTTCGACCAGCCGGTGGTGATCTACAGCGCCGGCGAGACCCACAACATAGACGCCACATTTCTGGCGTGGATCCTGGCGGGCTTCGGGCATCCGGAGGTCTACGTGCTCGACGGCGGATTCTTCAAGTGGCAGCTGGAGCACCGACCGGTGGTGGTGGAATATCCGCAAGTGAGGGCCGCCGAGTTCCCGTCAGGCGAGTTTCGCCCGGAGGAAGCCCCGCTGGCGGAGGTAGAGCGGGCCTTCCGCACCGGAGACGCTTTGTTGGTTGATGCCCGGCCCCCGGACCAGTATGCCGGCCAGGCGGGCGCCCAGATGCGACGAGGTCACATTCCCGGTGCCATCAATCATTACTGGCAGGACGATCTGACCCAGGCGGGATTCGGCAGGGTGTGGAAGCCGCGGGAGGAATTGCGCGCGGCGTACGCGGAACAGGGAATTACCCCGGATCGGAACATCATCGCCTATTGCAACAGCGCCACCGAGGCGAGTCACGTGCACTTTGCCCTGCGATACCTGCTGGGGTATCCCCGGGTGCGCGTCTACGTGGGCTCGTGGACCGAGTGGGCAGCGCTGGAGGAGCTTCCGGCGGCCACCGGGCCACGCCCTACCTGAGCGCGATCCCCGAGCGCAGCTGCCCCGGCCGCCACACCCGGCCTCCGAGCATCACCCACTCCACTGCCTCCAGATTGGCGATGTTCTCCAGTGGATTCTTGCTGAGGAGAACCAGGTCGGCGTACCGGCCGGTCTCGATGGTGCCGATGCGGGCTCCGTTCTCACCGCCGATGGCGGCGGCCGCATCGCGGGTGGCGGCCAGAAGCGCAGCCGTGGGCGAGAGCGCTATCGAGTCCACCAGGAGTTGAAGCTCGCCGAAGAGGGTTGCGCGGTCCCGGCCCAGCCCGTACGCCACGTGGTCGCTGCCGGCGCTGATGCGGACGCCGCGGGCAACCGCCTCGCGGGTCACTTCCATCCCGAAGCTCGAGGCGGCCCGAACGTACTCCTCCTGAACGGAAGGCCGGCGCCGCGACTGGGCGTTGTAGTGATCAACGCTGTGCCGGGTGGCGTCGAGGGTGGGCTCGAAAAAAGTTCCCCGGTGGGCCATGGAGTCGAGCGCGGCAAGCACCCGAGGGTCGTGGGCCGAGCCGACGGTGCCCACCAGGGCGGTGGCGGCCTGCAGATCTCCGTCGTTGACCAGCCTCTCGCGATCTTCGGCGTTGTAGAGCTCGCCGGCCAGACCGGCGGCGTGCACCACGCCGTCCTGTCCTCCGACCGACTGTTCCAGCACGCTCGCCGGCTGCACCCATGCATGGCCCCAGACCGACATGCCGGCGCGGCGGGCGGCGGCCACCAGACGGTGCACCGAAGTGCTGTCGAGCTGGGCGTAGAGCTTGAGCCCGGTGGCTCCGGCGTTCCGGGCCTCGGTGACGAGCGAGTCCGGGTCGGTTCCGGGAGTGTACAGCATGGGGGCCCAGCCCATGCGCTGCATGGTCAGCGCGGGTGGCTGCCGGTAGATCGTGCCCCGCGCGGTGGCAACTCCGCGGAGTCCATTGAAGAAGAAGCGGCGCCCGGCGACGAGCTGCATCGCGTAGACCCGGGGGGCCGCGGTCATGGTGTGCACCCGGGGAAGCAGCTCGGCCGGGTTGCCGCCCATGTCGCGTACGGTGGTCACCCCCTGCGCCAGCAGATCGCGCAGGTCCAGCGCCAACTCCTCACCCGCGCTTCCATTGGAGAGGAAGAGCAGGTGGACGTGGCTGTCAATGAGCCCGGGGATGAGATAGCGACCGTTGGCGTCTATCACCCGTGCGCCGCGTGGGATGGGGCATTCGCCGGTGCCGCCGGCGCAGAGGATCCGGTCGCCCTGCACCAGGGTGACGGCATTCGCGACCGAAGCGCGGCCGGTACCGTCCCACAAGCTCGCTCCGACGATGGCCGTGGTCAGGTTGGGCGCCGGTGGGTGGACTACCTGGGCGACAGGGCGGCCGCAGGCAGCTATGGCGACGCCGAGCATCGCGGCAAGTAGTACTGGAGATTTCATGTAAGGGAGTGCTCCGTCCTGGTTCCTGCGGACTTCGAAGCCTGGTTCAAGATGCCACTCGGCAGGTGAGTTGTGCGGTGACACGCAATCATGTGGCGCCGTGATCGAGGCCACCCATTCGGATTCTAACCTCCGCTCCCGAGCACTACGCGAGCCGTGGTGCAGAAGTTGTAGGCCGCGTTGTCACCCTGAACGAAGTGAAGGGGTCAGAACGTCGTTTCGGCCGCTTCGCTGCGCTCAGCGTGACAAACCCCGGCCTCGGCGTGACAAACCCCCGGCCGACCACCTCCGACTCGACACTACATCCAACCCGCAACCGGTCTGTCGGGTTCCACCCATGCCTGCGGAGTGGTTGCGGCGGTTGCCGGGGAACCCTAGTCTTCCCTCTGTGTCCTCCTCTCTCATAGCCCGCCCTCGCCGCCGCCGCCGGACCGAGTCAATGCGCCGCCTGGTCCGGGAGCATCAGCTCGCGCCGGACGACCTGATCCAACCCCTTTTCGTGGTGCACGGCACCGGGGTGGAGCGTGAGATCAGCTCCATGCCAGGCGTATTTCAGCTCTCGGTGGACGAGGTCCTCGACCGTGAGGTGGCACGGGTGCAGGCGCTAGGCATTCCGGCGGTGCTCCTGTTCGGCATTCCGGCCTCCAAGGATGAGATCGGGTCGGAGAATTTCTCGGAAGACGGGATCGTGCAGCGGGCGCTCCGCCGGCTCCGGGCGGAGTTTCCCGACCTCCTCCTGCTGACCGACCTCTGCTGCTGCGAGTACACCAGCCACGGCCACTGCGGGGTGCTCCAGGGCGAGGTGGTGGATAACGACGCCACCCTCGACATCCTCGGCCGGGCCGCGGTGAGTCACGTCGCCGCCGGTGCCGATGTCGTCGCGCCGAGCGGGATGATGGACGGCATGGTGGCCGCCATCCGCTCGGCGCTGGACGGGGCCGGGCACAGCGACCGCGCCATTCTCAGCTATGCCATCAAGTACGCGAGCGCCTTTTACGGCCCGTTCCGCGAGGCCGCCGAGAGCGCTCCCGCCTTCGGCGACCGGCGCCAGTATCAGATGGATCCAGCCAATCTGCGCGAGGGATTGCTCGAGGCGTCGCTGGACGAGGACGAGGGCGCGGATCTGCTGATGGTGAAACCGGCAATGGCCTATCTGGATGTGATCCGGGCGGTGCGGGAGCGGACCCATCTCCCGCTGGTGGCGTACAACGTCAGCGGCGAGTACGCCATGGTAAAGGCCGCGGGACGACAGGGGTGGCTCGACGAGCGGCGGGTGGTGCTGGAGATCCTGACCGGCATGCGGCGGGCAGGCGCGGACGCCATCATCACGTATCACGCCAAGGAAGCCGCGGCGTGGCTGTCGGAGGATGGAAGGCGGTGACCCAGCTGCGTACCAAGCCCCGGTCCATCGCCGCATCGGAGCGCCTCTTCGCGGCGGCACTGCGGGTGCTGCCCGGCGGGGTGAACAGCCCGGTGCGGGCTTTCCGGAGCGTCGGGGGCACGCCGCGGTTCATCGCCCGGGGCGAAGGCGCCACGCTGGTGGACGCCGACGGCAACCGCTACGTGGATCTGGTGCTTTCCTGGGGCCCGCTCATTCTGGGGCACGCCCATCCGGAGGTTCTCGAAGCCATCGTGGACGCGGCGGGGCGGGGTACCACCTACGGGGCGCCTACCGAGCTGGAGGTGCGTCTCGCGGAGCGGGTGGTGGCGACGTTTCCGGCCATCGAGATGGTGCGCTTCGTGAGCTCGGGGACCGAGGCGGCCATGAGCGCCGTCCGGCTCTCCCGCGCGGCCACCGGCCGCCAGGCGATCGTCAAATTCGATGGTTGCTATCACGGACACGCCGACGCCCTGCTGGCTTCCGCCGGGTCGGGGGTCGCGACCCTCGGCTTGCCCGACTCTCCCGGTGTCACCCCCGCCACCGTGGCCGATACGTTGATCCTGCCGTTCAACGATCTTGCCGCGGTGGCGGCGCTGTTCGCGGCCAGGGGTGAGGAGATCGCCGCGGTGCTGGTCGAGCCGGTGGCGGGAAACATGGGCGTGGTACCACCCGTGCCGGGATTTCTGCAGGGACTTCGCGCGCTCACCAGGCGGTACGGGGCGCTGCTGGTCTTCGACGAGGTCATGACCGGCTGGCGGGTTCACCCCCATGGGGCACAGCTGCTGTATGGCATCGAGCCCGACCTCACCTGCCTGGGAAAGGTCGTGGGTGGGGGGCTGCCGGCCGCGGCGTACGGAGGGCGGCGGGATCTGATGGAGCAGATCGCCCCGGCGGGACCGGTCTACCAGGCGGGAACCCTCTCCGGCAACCCGCTCGCCATGGCCGCCGGTCTCGCCACGCTGGATGTGCTGGCTCGGCCAGGGGTTTGGGACCGCGCCGAGCTGTGGGCGCGCCGGGTGGCGGATGCCTTGGCCCGCCGCGCCGCGGAGGTGGGCGTGGCGCTCACGGTGCAGCGGGTCGGCACCATGCTGACGCCTTTCTTCACCGCCGATCCGGTACGCGACTACTCCCAGGCCCGCAACACCGACCGGGCCGGGTACAACGCGTTCTTCCACTCGATGCTGGACGCCGGCGTCTACCTGCCTCCCTCGGCCTTCGAAGCCGCATTCTCCTCCGCCGTTCACGGTGACGCCGAGCTCGGCGCGGTTGACGCCGCGCTCGCCTCCGCATGGCAGCGGTAGCCGTCGTTGGCGCCGGAGTGGCGGGCCTCGCCGCCGCCTTTCGGCTGCAGCGGCGGGGAGTTCGGGTGGTGGTCTACGAGAGCAGCGGCCGGGTGGGTGGCTCGATTCTCACCGAGCGGCGAGACGGCTACGTCGCCGATCTGGGCCCCAACTCGCTGGCCGCGCCCTCGCCGGCGGTGCGCACCCTCTTCCAGGAGCTGGGCCTGGAGGACAACCTGGTTTCTGCGTCCTCCCAGGCCCGGCACCGCTACATCGTCCGCAAAGGGAAGCTGGTGGCGCTTCCCATGTCCCCGCCGGAGCTGCTGACCACCCGACTCCTCTCCAACAGCGCCAAGCTGGCGGTCTTCGGCGAGCCGCTGGTCGAAGCCGGAGACTCGCGCGTAGAGGAGAGCGTCGGGACCTTCGTGCGGCGCCGGTTCAATCAGGAAGTGCTCGACTACGTCGCCAACCCGTTCGTCGCGGGAATTTTCGCGGGAGATCCGGAGCAGCTCTCGGTGCGTTACGCGCTGCCACGGCTTCACGCGCTGGAGCGCTCCCACGGGTCGGTGATCAAGGCGTTGGTGCAGATGAAGGGCGGTGGCGCTCTGGTCTCCTTCAGGAGCGGGCTTCAGGAGCTGCCCGACGCGCTGGCGCGAGAGCTCGGCTCCGCGGTACGGTTGGGGGCGCCGGTCACCCTGCTCAGGCGAGGGCCCAAAGGCTGGACGGTTGGTGCCGCCTTCCAGGCTTCGGAGCTGTACGATGGGGTGATCTTCGCCGCGCCGGCCCACTGCATTGACGACGTAGACCTCGGCTTCGAGGGCGGCGAGCGGGTGAGGACGCTGGCGAGCATCCATCACCCGCCGGTCGGCGTCCTCGTGCTCGGCTTCCGGCGCGAGCAGGTGAGTCATCCATTGGACGGCTTCGGATTTCTTACTCCCGAGGTGGAACGGCGAAGCGTCCTCGGTGTCATCTTCTCCTCCACGCTCTTTGCCGGGCGAGCGCCCCAAGGTCACTGCACCCTCACCGCGTTCGTCGGCGGCGTCCGCAATCCCGACCTCGCCAACGCCGACCTCAACACCATTACCGCGCGGGTGCTGGACGACCTCGGAGCTCTGCTCGGCGTGGACGGGGAGCCCACCTTCCGGACCTTTCACCTGTGGCCCAAAGCCATTCCGCAGTATGCGCTGAGTCATGGACGCTTCAAGGACACCATGGATGAGGTGGAGCGGCGGAACCCCGGTCTGACCTTCGTCGGCGCGTATCGGGACGGTGTAGCGCTCGGCGAGGTCCTGGCGTCGGGGGAGGAGGCCGCGGAGCGAACGGCGGAGCGACTCGGGGCCGGCGAGCGAGCGGAGCCGGCGTGACCCGGGCCACGCCCATTCGGGTGGGCACGCGGGGCAGCACGCTGGCGCTGTGGCAGACCGAACGCGTCCGCGAGCTCCTTCACGCTGCCGGGTACGCCACCGAGCGGGTGGAGATCCGAACCACGGGAGACATGGTGCAGAACGTCCCTCTGTCGCAGATCGGCAGCCGGGCGCTGTTCACCCGACAGCTCGACGACGCGATGCTCGAAGGGCGCATTGACCTGGCCGTCCACTCGCTCAAGGATCTGCCCACCGAGCTGCCGGCCGGCATCACGCTCGCCGCGGTGGGTGAGCGGGAAGACCCTCGCGATGCTCTGGTGGGCCGCGGCCCGATCCGCTGGAACGATCTGCCCCTCGGTAGCACGGTGGCCACCAGCAGCCTTCGGAGACGAGCCCAACTGCTGCGGCTCCGGCCCGACCTGCGGGTCACCGACATCCGGGGAAACGTAGATACCCGGCTGGCCAAGCTCGATGCCAACCCCAGCTGGACCGCGATCCTCCTCGCCGCGGCGGGTCTGATAAGGTTGGGACTGAAGGATCGAATCGGCGAGCGCCTTCCGGTAAAGGTCATGCTGCCGGCACCGGGACAGGGCGCGCTGGCGGCTACGGTGCGCCACGGCGACGCGGCGGTGTGGCAGGCGGCGCGCGCGGCGCTGCAC
>JACCQZ010000350.1 GCA_013813875.1 Gemmatimonadales bacterium
AAGATCGAGCCCCACGCAGCGCGCGCCCGCCCGACGCAAGGCCCGGGCATGGCGCCCCGCGCCGCAGGCGACGTCGAGCACCCGACAGCCCGGCCGAAGGCCCACCACGCCGGCGATGAGCGCCACCACCCGCTCCGCCTCGGCGTCGTCCCGATGAGGATAGAGCTGGAGGTATTCTTCACCGAACCATTCTTCGAACCATTCCATGGAGAGTGCGAGTGCTGAGTTAGTGGAAGGAACAAGTGGCAAGTGGAAAGTGACAAGTAGAGGGTGACAGTTGGATGGTGAGTCAAGAATGAGCCGGTGGAGATTGCCCTCAGCCCAGCTTCACTTCCTTGCCTGCCACTTGTCACTTGCACCTAGTCACTTGTGATACGGCTCTCCCCTGAGAATGCTGAACCCGCGATAAATCTGCTCCACCACCACTACCCGGGCGAGCTCGTGCGGGAGAGTGAGCGGGCCCAGGCTCCACTGGATGTCGGCGCGGGCCAGGAGGGTTGGCGAGAGGCCGTGCGAGCCGCCCAGTACCAGTGCGACCGGCCGGGCGCTCAGGCGCCAGCGATCCAGGTGCCGCGCCAGCTCCGGGCTGCTCCAGGGGGTTCCCGACCGCTCCAGCGCCACCAGTGAGCCGCCCGCGGGGGCCTTGGCCAGGAGCCGCTCCGCCTCTTCGCTCTGTTGGCTCTTCTCGGTGGGCGCCCGGCTCGCTTCCCTGACCTCTACCTCGCGAAAGTTGACGTGGCGGGAGAGCCGGCGGGCGTAATCGTCGCAGGCCTGGCGGTAGAACGGCCGCAGCTTGCCGACCGCCAGGATAACGAGCTCCACCTAGGCGTACATGCCGCGCAGCCGGTGGACCGCGGCCACCCGCTCGATCGCCTGCATGTAGGCGCCGATCCGCAGGTTGATCCCATGCCTCCCGGCCATGCCGGCGACCTCCTCGAACGACTGCACCATGATCCGCTCGAGG
Organism: Gemmatimonadales bacterium; assembly: GCA_013813875.1. Classification (GTDB taxonomy): domain Bacteria; phylum Gemmatimonadota; class Gemmatimonadetes; order Gemmatimonadales; family GWC2-71-9; genus CAVVWJ01. Next base: position 965 of record JACCQZ010000350.1, read on the forward strand.
CGCTGATTGACGGTGTCCTCGTCCCAGAAGTATCCGCCCCGGTCCTGCACCCACTCGAAGTAGCTCACCGTCACTCCGCCGGCGTTGGCCAGGATGTCGGGGATGACGAAGACTCCGTTCTGATCCAGGATCTTGTCGGCGCCGGCGGTGGTAGGGCCGTTGGCGCCCTCGCAGATGATGCGCGCCTTGATCTGGCCGGCGTTATGACTGGTGATCACGTTCTCCATCGCCGCGGGAACCAGCACGTCGCAGTCGAGCGTCAACATCTGCTCGTTGGTCAGATGCTCGGCCTCTTTGTACTCGCTGAGAAAGCGATGCTGCCGCACGTGCTGGATGACCTCGCGAATCCGGAGCCCCTTGGGGTTGTACACGGCGCCCGACTTGTCGCTCACCGCCACCACGCTCATTCCCTGCTCTTCCATCAGCTGGGCGCCGATGGAGCCGACGTTCCCGAAGCCCTGAACCACCACCCGGGTGCCCTCCACCGGCATCCTGAGCCGCCGCAGCGCCTCCCGCGTCACGATCATGCAGCCCCGGCCGGTGGCTTCGCGGCGGCCGAGCGAGCCGCCCATCTCCACCGGTTTGCCGGTCACCACGGCGGTGACGGTGTGGCGCTTGTGCATGGAGTAGGTGTCCATGATCCACGCCATCATCCGTTCGTTGGTGTTGACGTCAGGAGCCGGGACGTCCGAGTCGGGGCCCAACGTCTCGATGATGGCGGAGGTGTACCGGCGGGTTATCCGCTCGAGCTCGGCGTTGGAGAGAGAGGCCGGGTCGCAGACCACGCCCCCTTTGGACCCTCCGAACGGGATGTTCACCACGGCGCACTTCCAGGTCATCCATGCCGCGAGCGCCTTTACCTCGTCGAGCGTCACATTCAGATCGAAGCGGATGCCCCCTTTAGCGGGCCCGCGGGAGGTGTTGTAGAGCACCCGGTAGCCGGTGTAGACGTCCACTTCGCCGCTGTCACGCAGAAAGGGAACCGAGACGATGATCTGCTTCTCCGGGCTGCGCAGCACCTTGTAGAGACCCGGGTCGAGGCTCAACCGTTGGGCCGCGTAGTCGAAGCGCGACATCATCGACTCGAAGGGGTTCTCCTCCTCGAGGAAAGTGTCCTTCTCGGGTCGGATGATGGCTTGGCTCGGAGGAGTGACGGTGGTCATATGGGGTTCCGGGTTGCTCCAGGTTGGGTTAGAGGCGTTCCACCGGGACTACGACGGCGTCGAGCGCGGCGGCGATGCGGTCGCCACCCTCCTCCCACTGCAGGTCCAGCACGGCTACCAGCGGCTCCGGCACGGCATGGGGCCAGCGGTCGCGCAGCTTGACCGCGTCCTTCTCGGTGATGACGACGTGGTCGGCGCGCCGGGCGGCGTGCGCCAGCCAGGCGACATCTTCATCGCGGTAGTCGTGGTGGTCCTTCCAGGTGGCCACCTGCACCGCCGCGCCGGTGGCCTTTACCTGGGCCACGAAGGCGTCGGGGTCGGCGATTCCCGATGCCGCCACCACCCGTCGGCCGGCCAGCCCCGCCGCGGGGGCACGGGTTCCGCTCACCAGACCCTCCAGTGCGTGCAGTCCCAGGTAGGCTATGGCCACCGGCCCCCGGATCCTGGAACGCAGCTCGTCGGCGAGTGCCAGGGCGGCTTCCGGCGTGGCTCGCTTTCGGGTGACGATGATGGCGTCGGCCCGATCCAGCGCATCCCAGCCCTCTCGCCACGGTCCCGCCGGAAGAGACCAGCGCACGGCGCGGGTGGTTTCCGCGCTCATCACCACGATGTTGAGGTCCCGGCGCACGTCGAGCCGCTGAAAGGCATCGTCCAGCACCAGCACCTGCGCTCCATGGGCCAGCGCGCGCTCCGCTCCCGCCAGTCGGTCGGGATCGGCCACCACCACCGCCCGCGGAACCGCGTGCTGGTGCACCAGTGTCTCATCCCCGCCATAGCCGCGCAGCAGGACGCCGGGCACCAGGCCGCGGCTCACGTAGTACCGCGCGATCCAGATCGCGATCGGAGTTTTCCCGGAGCCCCCTACGGTGAGGTTGCCGACGGCCACCGATGGGAGGGGAAGATCGCGCACGGTGAGCCACCCGCTCCGATACGCCAGCCGGCGAGCGCCCATCACACCGCGCCAGAGCCCTGATGCGGGCAACAGCGCCAACCGGGCCAGCCGCGCATCGGGCCGGCGGCTGGTCCACAGCCAGCGCATCACTCGGTGACTGTCGCCCCGTCGCGTCATCCCACGGTCCCGGCGATCTCCTCCAGCCGCGCGGCCGCCTCGCCGATTCCCCGCGCCAGGCCCTGCTCACCGCCGGCCACCTCGAACGTCCGCCCGTAACGGATGGTGACCCGAGCGCCCGGTTTGGGGATCATGAAACGGTCCCACGAATGTAACCGCCAGCAGCGATCCGCCTCGGCGTGGATCGGCACCACCACCGCGCCGGCCCGCTGAGCGGCGGCCACCACCCCCGGCTTGAGCTCGCGTCTGGGCCCTTGGGGACCATCGGGGGTGAATGCCACCGAGCGCCCGCCCTCCAGCTCGCGAACGGCCCCTAGGAGCGCGCGGGCGGCGCCACGGGTGCTCGAGCCCCGAACGGCCCGATAGCCCAGGGAGAGGGCAAAGTCCGCGAGATACTGTCCGTCACGCGCTTCACTGACCACGATCGCGATTCCTTGGCGCCGGTGCTGCCACAAGAGCGGCAGCAGCGCCTCGTGCCACAGGAGGAAGACGTGCGCCCGCCCCACTTGGTAGAGTGGGCGCCAGCGACCCTCGTCTACGGTGCGGATGCGCCAGGAGACCGCCAGCAGCCGCACCGCCGGGGCCGCGAGCCAGCCCACCAGGGGAGGCGGGACTCTCAGTCGCACGCCCCCAGAAGCTCGCCGGCGAGAGCGACCACCCGGCTGGTCGCCCCCGGGGTGCCCAGCCGGCGCCGCACCAGCGCCAGACCCTCGCGCTGCCTCACCGTCTCGGGGCTGGTGGGATCGAGCAGCGGGCGCAGCGCGTCGGCGAGCGGGCCCGCCTCGGCTCGGTCCTGCAGCATCTCGGGCACCACCTCGCGCTCGGCGACGAGGTTCACCAGACTCACCCAGCGCACCGTCCTCAGCCGCTGGAACATGAGCCAGGTGAGAGAGTGGACCTTGTATGCCACCACCATCGGGACGTCGGCCAGCGCGGCCTCGAGGGTAGTGGTGCCGGACTTGGCCAGGGCGGCATCGGCGGCAGCGAAGACGGCCAGGGGATCCCCCCGAACGATCTCTATCGGCCCCGCGTCGGGGTAATCGCCGGAGGCGGTGCCCGCCACGACCACGCGGTCGCAGCGGCCCTCCTCGAGCAGCCGCAGCGCGGCGCCCCGGAACGGCTCCCAGAGGCGCCGGACTTCCTGCGACCGGCTGCCGGGAAAGATGCCGAGAACCCGGCTGTCGGCAGGGATGCCCAGGCGGTTTCGTGCCTCCTCCCGGCTGGGCCACGGGCCGCGGTCCACCAGCGGATGGCCCACGTAGTCGCTCCTGAGCCCCAGGCCGCCGAAGAACGGCTGCTCGAACGGCAACACCACCGCCAGCCGGTCCACCGCGGCGGCGAAGCGGCGCACCCGGCCCGGGCGCCAGGCCCAGAGCTGGGGCGCAATGTAGTAGAGCACCTTGGTACCCGCCGAGCGCGCCGCCTCCGCCACCCGCACGTGAAATCCGGGATAGTCAATCAGAATCACCAGATCGTATCGTCCCGCCCGGAAGTCCTCCCGCAGCGCGCGCAGCAGCCGCCAGTGCGCGCCGAGCTTGGTGAGGACCTCCACCAGCCCGAAGGCCGCGAGCCCTTCCATGGGATAGCGCACCATGGCACCCGCCTGCGCCATGTGCGGGCCGCCCAGCGCTTCGATGGTGGCGTCGGGGTAGCGGGCGCGCAGTGCCCGGACAACGCCCCCACCATGCAGGTCGCCGGAGGGCTCGCCGGCGGAGATGAAGATGCGGGGAGCCGGCCGTGCAATCATCCGGCAGCGGGTGCGGCGAGCGGTGGAGTTTCCACCGCGGCGGCAACTCTGAGGGCGAGCACGAGGGCCGCCCGCCCTTCCTCCCCGCTCACCACCACCTCACGCTGCCCCCGGACCGCATGGACGAAGCTCTGCAACTCGAGCCGGAGCGCGTCGGCCTCGGGCGCCTCGAGCACGATCCGCTCCACCACGTCCGACAACTGATTACCGGTGCCCGGGCGCCACCCCCCCCGGACCCGCATGAACTCGCCGGTGCCGCTCGAGAGGTCGAGGGAGAGGTAGCCGTTCGGCTGGAACAGCCGGAGACGCCGAACCCGCTCGCGCGACACCCGGGACGCGGTGGCCAGCGCCACCGCGCCGTTGGCGAACTCCACCCTGGCGTTGGCGATGTCGAGATGGGACGACAGCACCGAGAGGCCGGAGGCGCGCACCTCGACGGCGGCGGCGCCCCCGGTCAGGTGCAGCACCAGGTCGAGATCGTGGATCATCAGATCCAGCACCACCGCCACATCGGTTCCGCGAGGCTGGAATGGGGCCAGGCGCTGGCTCTCCATGTATCGCGGCCGGTCCAGATACGGTTCAGCCGCGCGCAGGGCGCGGTTGTAGCGCTCGATGTGGCCCACCTGGAGTTGCAGCCCCCGGCGCTCGGCGGAGTGCACCAGCGCGTCCGCCTCTTCCACGCCGGCGGCGAGCGGCTTCTCCATGAGCACCGGCACCCCGCGCTCGAGCGCGCGCAGCCCGACCTCGGCGTGAGCCGGCGTGGGCACCGCGACCGTCACCGCCTCGACCCGGCTCAGCAGCTCGTCGAGATCGGTGAATCCCTCGGTGTCGAGCTCCGCCGCGACGTCCGCCGCGCGCTCGGGGTCCACATCGCACACCCCGACCAGCCGGACGTCGTCCAGCTGGGCCAGGTGGCGGGCGTGGTGCCGGCCCAGCGCGCCCACGCCGATCACTCCGACCGGGAGTCGGGATCTCACGCCGGCACCCCTCGCTCGGAGGCTTCGACGAACGCGAGGAAGCGATCAATTTCCGGAGAAGAGGGAAGATCGGTGCGCGCCCGCTCCAGCGCCTGCGACAGATTGAGCTCGGAATTGAAGAACAGCCGGTAGGCCCGCTTGAGTGCCGCGATGGTTTCCCCGGAAAAGCCGGCCCGCTGGAGCCCGATGGAATTGAGCCCGTAGAGCTCCATCGGATTGCCCACCGCCTTGACGTAGGGCGGAATGTCCTGATTGACCCGCGACCCGCCGCCCACGAAGGCGTAGGTGCCGATGGTGACGAACTGATGCACCGCGTTGAGGCCGCTGAGCACCGCGCAGTCCTGGATGGTGACGTGCCCGGCCAACTGGGTACCGTTGGCGATCACCACCTCGTCGCCCAGGTGGCAGTCGTGCGCCAGGTGCACGTACGTCATGATGAAGCAACGCTCTCCCACGACGGTCCGGAAGCTCTGCGAGGTGCCGCGATTGATGGTGGTGTACTCGCGGATGATGGTGCCCTGCCCCACCTCCACCCAGGTCTCCTCACCTCTGAACTTGAGATCCTGAGGATCGCCGCCGATGATGGAGCCGTCTCCGATGCTCACGTCGGCGCCAAGGCGCACGTTACGCTGCAGCCGGACCCGGGGACCGATGGTGCAGCGGTCCCCGATGATGACCTGTGGTCCCACGATCACCCAGGGGCCGATCTCCACGCCGCTCCCCAGCTCGGCCCCCGGATCTATGATCGCCGTCGGGTGGACCGCCGTGCTCACCGGTCCACCACGCGTGCCATCATCTCGGCCTCGGCGACGACGTTCCCGTCCACGTACGCCACTCCTTTCATTCGGCAGGTCCGGCCCCGGTTCTGCAGCATCTCCAGCTCGCAACGCAACTGGTCTCCCGGCAGCACCGGGCGGCGGAACTTCACGTTGTCGAGCGACATGAAGTAGACCACCTTCTGGTCCGGATCCTCGATCGTGCCGAGCAGCAGCATTCCCCCCACCTGAGCCATGGCCTCGATGATCAACACCCCGGGCATGATCGGATGCCCGGGAAAGTGGCCCTGGAAGAACGGCTCGTTGATGGTCACGTTCTTGATACCGACGATTCGGTTGGTCCCCTCGACCTCGATGATGCGGTCCACCAGCAGGAAGGGGTACCGGTGGGGGATCACGTCCAGGATCCGGCCGATGTCCATCGCCACGCCTCCGTTGCGCTGTCCGGTACGGGTGAGCC
>JACCQZ010000352.1 GCA_013813875.1 Gemmatimonadales bacterium
GCACACCCGGAGTGATCCGGGGCCGCAAAACTAGAGGTCTCACCGTCTGTGGGGTGGTGAGATAGCTCGGTGCCGAAGGAGGAGTGATGATTACCCCGCACGACGTGGAGCGCGGACTGACCGCGCCGGAAACGCTCGGCCTGGAGACCCGGGTCGAGGTACGCAAGGCCGCCGCACGACTGCTCGAGGAGATGCCCGAGGGAACCGGGCGCCTGGTGATTGACCTCGTGCAGACCCGCCAAGTGGATTCCGCCGGGCTGGGCGCGCTCATGTTGATTCAGCGCCAGGCCGCCGAGCGCCGGCAGCTGGTGGTGCTCCGGAATCCGAGCGACGAGCTCCGCTTTCTCCTCGTCATCACCAAGCTCTCCGACCTTTTCCAGATCGAGTCCGGCTGTGAGTGAGCCGGGCCTATCCCGCGCGTGGCGTTCGCGGTATGGACGGCTTCCCCGGAACCCATTAGTGTACCCGGCTGGCGTCCCAACCTCCTGTGGTGGTGCCAGGCAACATCGGACCGCGGAGTGCATGGTATGACCCAGGCAGAACGGCGCCGGCGAGTGCTGATCGTGGAAGACGAACCTGCGTTGCGGCTCAGCTACGAGCGCGCCTTCCGGCCGAGATACGATCTGGCCTTCGCGTCCACGGGCGCGGAAGCCATGGAGCAGCTCGCGCAACACCGGCCGGACGTGGCGGTGCTGGACATGCGCCTCCCTGATACCGATGGCGTCGAGCTGCTTCGCCGGATACGGCTCAGTCAGCCCGAGCTGCCGGTGATCATTACCACCGCCTACATGAGCATCGAACCCCAGCTCAAGGTGCTCAATCTTCCCCACTCCGGTTACATCATCAAACCATTCCGCCTCGACGAGCTCGGCGCGCGGATCGATGCCGTCCTATGAGGGTGCACTGGTGGAGGCCCACGGGTTACGCCGGTCGTTCGGCCGCGTCCGGGTGCTGCATGACGTCAATCTGACGCTCGCCGCCGGCGAAGCGCTGGCGGTGGCGGGCCCCAACGGAGCAGGAAAGAGCACCCTCCTGCGGCTGCTCGCCGGGCTCATGCGCCCCACCGCCGGAGAGGTACGCATCCTCGGCCGTCCGCTGCGGCAGGATGCGGCCGGGGGTCGCCGGGTCATCGGACTGCTCTCCCACCAATCGCTTCTCTACGACGATCTCACCCTGCTGGAAAATCTCACCTTCGCCGCGCGGCTGTACGGCCTGCTCCGGCCTCGGGAAACGGCCCTCGCCGCGCTGGAGCACGCCGGGCTCGGCCCGCGGGCCGGCGAATCCCCCCGGCGGCTGAGCCGCGGCCTGCTGCAGCGCGCGGCGATCGCGCGTGCGTTGCTGCACGGCCCCCGCATCCTTCTTCTCGACGAGCCGTTCACCGCGCTGGACGCCGCCGCGGCGGAGCGGTTGCGCGAGGAGCTGCGCCGCCTTCTCGCGCGGGGTCTGGGAATGGTGATCGTGACGCACCACCTGGCGGAGGTCTGGGACCTGGCCACGTGGGTCTCGGTGCTGGCGGAGGGGCGCTGGGTGTGCGACGAGCCGAGGGCCGGGGCGCTCTCCTCCTTCTTGCCCCGCTACCATGGGCTGATCGGTGCCTGAGTCCGTCCGACTGGCGCTGGTGGTGGCCGCCAAGGACATCCGGGCGGAGCTGCGGAGCCGGACCGCGCTGCTCTCCGCCGTCGTGTTCGCGGCCCTGGTGCTCGTCGTGTTCAACTTCGCGCGCGATCCCACCGCGCTCAGCGCCACCGATCTGGCCCCGAGCGTTCTCTGGGTGACCTTCGCGCTGGCCGCGATGCTGGCCCTCAACCGGGCCTTCACCGTGGAGCGCGAAAACGGCGCGCTCGACGGCCTGCTGCTCGCGCCAATTCCACGCGAGGCGCTTTTCGCGGGAAAGCTGCTGGCCAACCTGGCGTTCGTGGGTACCGTCGAGGCGGTCACCCTCCCGTTGTTCGTGCTCTTCTTCAACGTGGACCTGGGTGCCGCGCTCCCCGGTATCGTGGCAGTGACGGTGCTGGCGACGGTGGGGTTCGTGGCGGTGGGAACGATCTTCAGCGCCATGGCAGTGCGCACCCGGTTCGCCGAGCTGATGCTGCCGGTGCTGCTGCTGCCTTTCATGGTGCCCCCGCTCATCGGGGCGGTCCAGGCTACCTCCCGGCTGCTGGCCGGCCGCCCGCTGAGCGAGATGCTGGGGTGGCTCAGGTTACTGGCTCTCTATGACCTGGTGTTCGTGACGCTGTGCACGCTGGCCTTCTCCGCGGTAGTGGACGAATGACCGCCGGCGCCGCTGCCCGCTCCATCGTGCGCCGGGGAATGTTCCTCACCGCGGCGGCTCTGCTGGGGCTGGCGGCGGTGTACCTGCTCGCTCTGCAGTACACTCCCGTCGAGGCCCGACAGGGCTTGGCCCAGAAGATCTTCTATCTGCACGTTCCCTCCGCCTGGAGCGCGTTGCTGGCCTTCTCCCTGGTGGGGATCGTGAGCGGACTCTACCTCTGGCTGCACGACCCCCGGCTCGACCGCTTCGCGGCCAGCTCGGCCGAAGTCGGGGTGGCGTTCAGTGCGGTAATGCTCACCACCGGTCCGATCTGGGCCAAGCCGATCTGGGGGACCTGGTGGACCTGGGACGCCCGGCTCACCCTCACCCTTTTCCTGTTCTTTCTGTTCGTAGGGTATCTGGCCCTTCGCGCCGCGCTGCAGGATCCGGCCGAGCGGGCGCGGTTCAGTGCCGTGGTGGGAATCCTGGGGCTGTTGCTGGTGCCGTTCATCCATCTGAGCGTCTACCTGTTCCGCACGCTTCATCCCCAGCCGATCGTGCTCAAGCCCAGCGCCCCGTCGCTCCCGCCCGAGATGCTCCGCACCCTGCTCGTCTCGACCCTGGTGTTCACTCTGCTGTACGTGGGGCTGGTCACCATGCGTTACGGGCTGGCGCTGGCCGAAGAGGAGAGGGAGGAGGCCGGCGATGCCGCCTGACAATGGAGGCTACATGATCGCGGCGTACGTGGTGACGGCGGTGATTCTGCTGGGGTATGCGGGGTGGTTGTGGAAGAAGGGAAAGAGAGTGCTGAGTGCTTAGTTCTGAGTGCTTAGTGGGTGGCAAGTGCCAAGTGCGTGAGTGGAATCGGAGCCGACTTCCGCACTTGTCACTCAGCACCCACTCAGCACTAAGAACTCAGCACTAAGCCAGCCCTCTCTACTTCCTTTCACTCTCCCTCTTTTTCAGCAGCAGATGCTCCCACACCAGCCCCGCCGCCACCCCGCCGAGGATGGGCCCTACCCAATACGCTATGTGGCCGACCCACTGGCCTGACACCAGCGCGGGGCCGAAGGCGCGGGCCGGATTGACCGCGGCACCGGTGAGCGGGCCGCCGACCAGGATGTCCACCAGCAGCGCCAGCCCGATGGCGAAGCCACCCACTCGGGGCGCATCGGGGTTGACACAGCTGCCGAAGACGGCCGAGACCAGGATGAAGGCCATGGCCGCCTCGATCAGGATGGCTTGGGACAGCAGTATGGTGCCGGCGATGGTCGGGGTTCCCGCCGCGATCGAGCGGACCACCGGGGCAGGGTATACCATTCCGATGAATACTGCCGCCAGCACCGCACCCACCAGCTGGGCGACGATGTAGGCACCGGCGGTCCGGGCGTTGGTGCGCCGCGCGGCCAGCAGTGCCAGGGTGACCGCCGGATTGAGGTGACCCCCAGAAATGTTCATGGTGGCCGTGACCATGACCGCCAGCGCCAGGCCGTGGGCAACGGCTACCCCGAGGATACCGTAGTCGGCGCCGGGGAAGTTCTTGCTGGCCACCGACCCGACCCCGATAAACACCAGGACGAACGTTCCCAGCGCTTCCGCGAGAGAGCGACGGAGCAATGAAGGCATCGGTTTTCCTCTGTGACGGTCGGGGGAGGTCCAGACCGCGGCGAATCTATGCGTCCCCTCTGCCAAACACCAGCGCCGCGTTGATGCCGCCGAAGCCGAAGGAGTTGCTGAGCATGTACTCGGGCGTGAGCGCGCGGCCCTCGCCGGCGATCAGGTCGAGGTCGCAGGCGGGATCGGGGGTCTCCAGATTCACCGTGGGCGGGACCCAGCCGTGCCGGAAGGCCAGGGCGCAGATCGCCGCCTCGATGGCACCGCTCGCCCCCAGGGCGTGGCCATAGTAGCCCTTGGTGCCGCTCAGGGCGAGGCGGTAGGCATGGCCGCCGAAGACCTGCTTGATCGAGGAGGTCTCGGTCGGATCGTTGAGCGGGGTAGAGGAGCCGTGGGCGTTGATGTAGCCCACCTCGTGGGGCGCCACCCGGGCCTCGGTGAGTGCGTTGCTCATGCAGCGCGCCGCCTGCCGGCCGTCGGGGCGCGGGGCGGTCATATGATAGGCATCGTTGGTAAGGCCGTATCCGCAGACCTCCGCATAGATCGGCGCCCCGCGAGCCACTGCCCGACCCCGCTCCTCCAGCACCAGCACCGCGGCGCCTTCGGCCATCACGAAGCCGTCCCGGCCGGCATCGAAAGGGCGGCTGGCGTGCAGCGGATCGTCGTTGCGGGTGGACATGGCGCGGATGATGGCAAAGGCGCCGAAGCAGAGTGGCGCCAGCGGCGCCTCGGCGCCTCCGGCGAGCATGATGTCCGCCTCTTCCCGAACGATGGCGCGGAAGCCCTCGCCGATGGCGATGGCCCCCGAAGCGCAGCTCATCCCGTTGGTGGAGTTGGGCCCGGTGCAGCCGAACTCGATGGCGATGTTGCAGCTCGCCGCGCCGGCAAAGACGGTGAGCGCCAGCGCGGGATCCACCGCGCGGGGGCCGCCCTTGAGAAAGTTGTGATACTGCTCCTCGCCATGAGCCACGCCGCCCAGAGCGGTGCCCATCATCGCGCCGATGCGATCGGGATCCTCCCGCTTGAGGTCGAGCTCGGCATCCGCCAGCGCCATCCGGGTGGCGGCCACGCTGAACTGGGAGAAACGATCGAGCCGCCGCGCCCGCCGCTCCTCGATGTGATCGGCGGCATGAAAGTCATCCACTTCGCCCGCGATGCGGGACTTGAAGAGGGAGGGATCGAACCTGGTGATGCAGCGGACCGCCGACTCCTGCCGGCGTAGCCCCTCCCAGAGACCCGCCACCCCCGAGCCGATCGGGGTCACGGCACCGACTCCGGTGATCACTACCCGCCGCCGTTCACCCATTCGGCTGCTCTATCGCCCGCCGAATCCCGGCCAGGGTGCGCGAGGCGATTCCATGGATGAAGACCGGCCCGATGACCGACTCGGCGGCGAGCTTCCCTATCAGCGGCCAGCTCGGTCCGGTCCAGTCGTGTACGATGGTCACTTCGGTCTCCTCACCGTGTTGAACGAAACGCCAGACCACATCCATCCCGGTGGTGATACCCCGGAGGTGCCGATAGTGCACCGCGGGAGCCTGCCGGTCTACCCACATCTCCGACACCCACCAGGTGGGGTAGTTCACGACCCCGAACGGCCGCCACGCGGCCATCTCCACAATGGCTCGCTCACCCCGCCGATCCAGGATGCGAACCCATCGGTAATGCCCCAGCAGCTCCGGCCATCGCTCGACGTCCTCCGCGGCGTGAAGCACGTGCGCCACCGGGGCTCGCATCCGGATGCGATCTACGGTCCGCACCCTAAGCCTGCTCTCCTGGGCGCCAGGTGGCCACCAGCCGGTATCCCGGCCGGCGGGCCACTCTACCTCGCACGCCGGCTTCCACCAACAGCGCGCGGAGCTCCCCGGCGCTGTAGCCCCGGCGGATAGAGGTGACGCCGTCCACGACCGTGAGGCGGTCGAAGCCCAGCATTCGGGCGCCGAACCAGAATGCTACGGGAGCGAGCCGGCCGCGCCGCAGATCGGATACTATCACGCCGCGGCGGGCCAGCCGGTCGCAGGTCTGAAGCAGGTGAACAACGGAGCCCGGCGTGAGATGGTGGACCACCTGGCTTACCAGCACCAGATCCACCGACTTCTCCTTGAGCGGCGGCAATCCGGCGCAGGCCACGGCGCAGGGCACGCCTGCGTCCCGCGCCAGGCCGGCGGCGACACGGCTCCGCTCCAGGCCGATCGGCCGCAGCCGGATACCCCGTCCTCGGGCCCAGCGGACCGCCGCTTCGGGAAGGTCTCCGGCGCCGGTGCCGAGATCGAGAAGCGAGAGGGAGCTTCCCGGCGGCACCCCGGCGAGCAGATGCGCCAGCCCATGCCGCACCGCCGCCGCGCCACCGAACCAGCGATTGGACCGGGCGATGTTGCGGAGCGAGCGGGCCACCGCGGAGGGGTCCGCTGCCGGGTCGTCCAGCAGCTCGATGCCGATAGGGTTGATTGCGAGCCGACTCAGGGTCAGTCCAATGCGGCGTACCCGCCGCGGTAGTAGAGGAGGGGACGGCTGTTGCCGGTCGAGCCGGTCGAGCCGCCCACCACCCGGCCGAGCACGATGGTGTGGTCTCCCCCAGGATAAATGGTGTGCCGCTCGCACTCGATGTGGGCCAGTACGTTGTCGAGCACCACCAGGCCTTCGGGGCTGCGATGGTACCCGATGCCGTCGAACCGATCCTCATGCTGGTCGGCAAACCGCCGGGAAAGCTCCTCCTGGCCGCTCTCGAGGATGTTCACCACGAACTCCCGGGCCTCGACGATGGCGTCGTGCAGCTCGGCCTGGTGATCCACGCAGACCGACACCAGGGGTGGCTGCAGCGACACCGAAGCGAGACTGCTTGCGGTCATCCCCAGCGGCCGGCCGCCGTCGTCGTTGAGCGTGACGATGGTAACGCCGGTCGCGAAACGGCCGAGCAATTGCCGGAAACGGGCGGAATCAACCTCGGCCGCGGTCAGAAAATCATCCTGGCGAGAAAGAGAGGGTTGAGCACTTCGCGCGCCGGCACGAAGTCGGCGGTGACGCCGATGAGCGTGTGGGACATACCTCGCCGTCCCAGCCGGGCCACCGCGCGGTCGAAGAGCCGGGGAAAGCACATGCCGTAACCGATGAGCCGCTCCACCGCCCACTTTCCGACAAACGCCCTCCGGCGTGCGTGGTGGTAGCCGGCCAGGCGCCGGGCGGTGATCGGGCCCGGACCAGCCAGCGCCTCGGTGGCCGCCGCCGCCAGCAGCTCGGCGCCGCGTAGGGCGCTGAAGATTCCTTCGCCGGTAAACGGATCGAAGAAGTCGGCCGCATCGCCCACCAGCGCGCCTCCGTCGGCCACGACCGTGCCCGACCATGCCGCGAACGGGCCCGTCGCCAGCACCTTGCGTGCGATCGAGCTCCGCTCGATCCGGGGATAGACTGCGGGAAACCGCTCCAGCCCCTGCAGGAAGAAACCCTCCGCTCGACCCCGCGCACCGGCGGCCCGCGCGGCCGGCAGAACCAGGGCGACGTTGGTTCGCCCCCCGCCGATCGGGTTGAGCCCCACGTACCCTTCGCTGCCGACGTGCATCTCCGCCGAGTCGCTCATGCCGGCCACGCCATCCAGGTGGGCGACGAAAGCGACTCGCCGCGGCCACCCATGCCGGCGCGGTCCCATCCGCCGCGCCACCAGAGAGCGGAGACCGTCGGCCCCGATGGTGAGCCGGGCGCGCAGGGCGCGGCGGCTGCCATCCGCCTGGCGCACCAGGGCGCCGGCGATCGCTCCTCCGTCGTAGAGCAGCTCCTCCACGACGTTGCGCTCCAGCACCTGGGCGCCGGCTTCACGGGCCGCGCGGACCAGCGCATGATCGAGAATGCGCCGCGATACCGACAGCCCGGTCGGGCGATACGGGTGATGGCCGGCGAGCGCGAATCTGCCATGCAGCCGGGCACCCCCGGCCGCGGTTACGGCGGTTCCATGGAGCGGAGCGGCTCCCGCTGTTTCGAGTGCCGGAACCACACCCAGACGATCGAGGATCCGGACGGCTTCGGGGCTCATGTATTCGGAGCAGGCTTTGTCGCGGGGGAAAGCGGCGCGATCCAGCACCGTCACCCGAAACCCGGCGCCGGCGAGCAGGGTGCCGCACGCTGCGCCGGCCGGTCCAGCGCCGACGACCAGGACGTCCGCCGGTCCGGCGTCAGCCGGAATGGGTGTGGTCGAGACCATCGGGGATGAGCGGAAGGGTCAGGAGCAGGGGCAGAGCCAGGCCCAGGCAGCAAAGCTGAGCCCGGCGGCAAGCGCTGTCGCGGCGAAGTTGACGCCGTCGTTGTCGAGCCATGCCAGTCCTCCCCGGTGAAGGGTCGCCGTTGCGCAGCGGTGAACCGGCCACTCGCTGGGCAGGTGGCAGGCTGGGCAGTAGAAGCGGCCCTGCACCACGGCGCCAAGCGCCGAGTCGGCGACCATACCGGCGAAACCTATCAGCGTAGCCGCCGGCAACAGTGATGGAAGACCGCCGGCGAGCGCGCCGGAGGCGGCCACCAGAAGGCCGCCCGTGGCGCCACCGGCGGTGCCCAACACCGTCATACCCCCGCTGGTGCCCGGAGGGACCGGCCGTCCGCTCCAGAAAAGGCGCGGGGCTACACGGCTCCTCGCGCCCAGGGATGTGGCCCAAGTATCCGCGGCAGCGGCGGCGAGGGTGCCGGTGACCAGCCACAGGCCCAGCGTCGGGTCCCGCAGGCCCACCAGGGCGGCGAGCGCGGCCACACCTCCGTTGGCGAGGACCTGGGCATGATCCCGGCGATTTCCTTTGCTATCCAGTCTCGTGGTGTCCGGTATCGCCGGTTCGGCGCTCAGCCGCGAGACCAGGGAGCTGGAGACGAAAAAGGCGGCCAGAACGCCGCCGCCGGCCCATCCCGCTCCGAAAAGTATCAGGGCCCCCACCGCCCACGCGGCCAACGCTCCGCTGAGCGTCAAACTCCGCGCCCGCCAGGCGCCCGCGGCGATTGCCGCGGAGAGGAGTGCCGCGATGGCGGGATGAACCTGGGTCAGTCTCGCTCCGGATCGAGGCGCAAGGTGTGGACGATGCGCATCCGCAACGCGCTGGGGCAGCTGTCCCGGCGGGCTCGCGTCTCCAGCATGAGCAGAAAATTTTCCTCGAAGCGCGCGTGGGCAAAGCAACCTCCGCAGTGCTGAAGGTGGCGCTCTACCTCCTGGGCCAGCTCCGGGGTGAGCTCGCGCTTGAAGTAATCCTGAAGCCGGGCCACCGCATCGGCACAGTCAATTGCTCGGACCACCGTCAGCTCTCCCTCGGCTTGATGATGCCCATCTCCACCGCATGCGCGTGGAGCGCGGCCTGGAGCTGCCGCCGGGCCCGGAAGAGCCGGGATTTGACCGTCCCCACGGGAAGCTCCAACGCTTCGGCGATCTCGGCGTAGCGCATGTCTTCCATGTCGCTGAGCACCAGGACCTCTCGAAATTCCCGCGGCAGCGCATCCACCGCCTCGATCACCTTCTCGTCCACGATCTGAGAGAAGAAGGTGCCCTCCGGATCGGTGGTCTCGACCGAACGGTAGAGGGCGTGGGGCTCGACGGCCTCGAGATCCATGGGCACAGGCTCGAGCTTGCGGCGGCGGTAATCGTTGATGAAGGTGTTGCGAAGGATGGTCATCAGCCATCCCTTGGCGTTGGTGCCGGGCCGGTACTGCCGCCACGAGCGATATGCCTTGAGCATGGTGTCCTGCACCAGGTCTTCCGCCTGGGCGGGATCCCCCGTGAGTCGCAGTGCTACGCGGTAGAGAGCGTCCAGATGGGGCAAGGCCTCGGCGTCGAAGGAACGCCCGGCGGTGGAAGGCTCGGCCATGACGCAATGTTCCGAGGGGAGAACGGCGGCGCAAGGACCCCCTGGCTCGACCCTTTGCTCTGGGCTATGTTGCGCCCCAAATCCCGTGTCCACGCCTTCGTCGGTCCCCGCCCTGATTCCCCTCAGCCTGCTCGAGGCCATCCGCAACCTGGATGCGCCGGTCGAGGACGGCCTGGAGGAGCTGGCTGAAGAGATGGTCGTGCGCCGGTTGGGGCTCAGCCCTACGGTGGCCGCGCAGATTCAGCGCTATCGTCAGGCCGCCGAGCGGGACGGATCGGTCGAACTGGATGAGGCGGTCTCGGTGCTGCGACTGGTGGGCCGGCGGCCCGACGCCGAGCTCGGCTTCGCCGATGCCGGCCGCCGCGCCGCGCGCTACGCCATCCGCTCCAGCGGCCGCTCGGCTCGTACTCTGGCTCGGGTGTCGCCTTCCACGGTAGGCCGGCGCATCGCGCTGCGGAGCGCCACCCGGGTCGCGCACGCCGTGTTCGGCGGCGAGTTGAGGCCGCGGGCGCCGGGCAGCGAGGTGCGGATGCACGACCCGCTCTCGATCATCGCCTTACCCGACGGCGCGGGCTGCGTGTTCTATGGCGCCGCCTATGGCGAGCTGCTCCGCAGTCTCACCGCGTTCGAGGGAGCAATGCTGCACGAGCACTGCCGCTCACGGGGCGATGAGGCGTGCGTGTGGGGCGCCGCGGCCGCGGAGGTATACGAGTGATTCCGGCCGCACCCGAGCTGCGCGAGGCGCTGGCCGAGGTGGGGGCCGATGCCTGGCTCCTTTTCCAGTTTCATGGTCTCAATCCGGTAGCCAAGCGGGTACTCGATCTCCGCGGCGGGCTCAGCACCCGCCGGATCTTCGTGCTGCTGCCCGCCGAGGGCGAGCCGGTCGCCGTGGCGCACCGGATCGAGCTGCAAGCGTTCGAGGGGTTTCCCGGCAAGGTGATTCCGTACTCCCGCTGGGAGGAGCTGCACGCCGCTCTGAAATCGCTGGTGGCGGGGCGGACGGTGGCTATGGAGATCTCGCACGAGGATGCGGTCCCGTACCTCGATCGGGTGCCCTATGGTGTGGTCGAGCTGCTGCAGCGGCTGGGGGCCTCGGTCGTGCCATCGGGCTCGCTGGTCTCGCGCTTCGCCGCGCGCTGGAGCCACTCGGAGACGGAGGATCACCGGTTTGCGGCGGAGGTGTTGTCGGAGGTGGCGCGCGCCGAGCTTGCCCGGGCGGTGCGGGAGCCGGAGCAGGGGCTGACGGAGGGCGCGCTGCAAGCTCGGGTCATCGCCGCGGTCGTAGCGCGGGGACTGGTGTTCGACACCCTGCCGATCGTCGCGTTCGGCGCCAACTCGGCCAATCCGCACTACGAGCCGGCGGCGGGCCAGGACGTTCCGCTCCGGAGCGGCGACGTGGTGCTCCTCGACCTCTGGGCGGGGCGGAGTCTCACCACGGTGTTTGCCGATCAGACCTGGATGGGGTTTGCCGGAGCGCGGCCACCGGCGAGGGTGCTCGAGGTGTGGGACGCGGTACGGCGGGCGCGCGACGCCGCCATCGGGGCGGTCGAGTCGGCGGCGACGGCGCGGCGGCCCATCGCCGGCTACGAGGCGGACCGGGCGGCGCGCCAGATCATCGAGGCGGCCGGCTTCGCCGACGCTTTCGTGCACCGAACCGGCCACTCGATTGACCGCGACCTGCATGGGTCGGGCCCTCACCTGGATGACTACGAGACCCACGACGACCGCCTGCTGCTGCCGGGGGTGGGCTTTTCGGTGGAGCCGGGGGTGTACCTGCCGGGCGAGTTCGGAGTGCGCAGCGAGGTCAACATGCACTGGACCGAGAGCGGCCCCGAGGTGACCCCGCGGGAGCGGCAGGGGGGGATGATCGTGGGGTGAGG
>JACCQZ010000362.1 GCA_013813875.1 Gemmatimonadales bacterium
GCGGTTGCCGTCGTCGAGCACTTCCAGCGTCTCTATCCAGACGTCGGGCCCCACGGCGATTCGCTTTCCCGGCTGCAGCGCGCTCCCCGGTTTGCCCATGGCGATCCAGCTCTCGTCGGCCGCGGGGCGGATGAGCAGCACCTCCGCCGGCGCTCCCGACGGGCGTTTACCCACCAGCCGTGCGTGGCGGACCTTGGTGGTGTTGAGCACCAGGAGATCGCCGGGCGAGAGAAGGTCGGGGAGTTGGGAAAAGCGCGAGTCCACCAGCAGTGATTCCCCCGAGGTCTGCTGCTCTCCCGGCGGGATCTCCAACTCCTGCCGCCGGGGAATTCTGCCGCCCCTTCGGCGCACGGTTCGCCGCTCGGCCGATGCGCCGGCCCGACGGTCCGAGCGCACCACCACCAGCAGGCGGCTGGCCGTTCGCTCAGCCAGCGGCTCCTGAGCGATCAGCTCCGAGGGCAGGTCGTAATCGAAGTCTGCGGTGCGGAGCGGGGTCTCAGCCGTCAAAGATCGTCGTCTGCCCGGCGGGCGGCGTGAGGCCGAAGCGGCGGTAGGCCAGCGCGGTGGCGCAGCGGCCCCGAGGTGTGCGCTCGAGAAATCCCTGCTGAATCAGGTAGGGCTCGTAGACATCCTGCAGGGTGCCGGCGTCCTCGCCCACGGCGACGGCCACCGTGCCCAGCCCAACCGGGCCGCCGCCGAACTTCTCGATGATGGTGGTCAGGATCCGCGCGTCCATGTCGTCCAGGCCGAATTCGTCCACATTGAGCCGGGCGAGGGCGGCATGGGCGACGGCGAGGGTAATCCGGCCGTCCGATTTGACCTGGGCGTAGTCGCGCACCCGGCGCAGCAGGCGGTTGGCCACCCGCGGGGTGCCCCGGCTGCGGCGCGCGATTTCGGTGGCGCCCGACTGGTCCAGCGGGACCTGGAGAATCGCGGCCGACCGGAGCACGATCTGCAGCAACTCCTCCGGCGGATAGAAGCTGAGCCGCTCCACCAGGCCGAAGCGGGCCCGCATCGGTGGAGTGAGCAGCCCGAAGCGGGTGGTGGCGCCGATCAGGGTGAATCGCTCCAGAGCCATGGGAATGGTCTGCGCATGGGGGCCTTCGGAAATCCGGACGTCCACCCGGTAGTCTTCCATGGCCGGATAGAGGAACTCCTCCAGCGCGGGCTTCATCCGGTGGATCTCGTCAATGAAGAGCATGTCGCCGGTGCCGAGCGAGGTGAGGAGCCCTACCAGGTCTCCGGGCTTCTCCAGGACCGGGCCCGACGTGGTGCGGAGCTGCACGCCCATCTCCCGGGCCATGAGCATCGCCAAGGTGGTCTTGCCGAGGCCAGGCGGACCAAAGAAGAGGGTGTGGTCGAGCGTCTCCTTGCGCTGCCGGGCCGCGTCAATGGCGATCTGCAGCGATTCTTTCACCTGCACCTGCCCGATGAACTCGTCGAGCCTCGAAGGCCGCAACGCGGCATCGGCGCTGGTCTCCTCGGGGAGCTCCTCGGGTGTGGTGACCTGCAGCTTGTTCATATGCTTCCATTCCGTTCTACAGCCTTGCCTTGGCATTACTTGCTCGTTTACCACAGAGGCACAGAGAAGCACAGAGGTCGCAGAGAACTGCTGGTAGTCAACAGCACGCCAACAAAGTTTCTTCTCCGTGTCCTCTGCGACCTCCGTGTCTCTGTGGTAAAACAGCCGCACGATCCTAACTCACTATCAGACCGGGAGCTTGCTCAATCGTCCAGCCGCGCGTCCCAGCGCACCGGTGTCGGCCCCGGCTCGACCACGTGCTTGGCGCGGCAGTGGGTGCACCGGTCGTTGACCCGGGTGATCCTCGTCGAGACGAGTTTGCGGTTGGTGGTGCCGCAACGGGTGCAGTTCCACTCCGCCGTGTGCGCGGGTACGGTCATCACTCGCTATCTCCCTCCCTTGGCAACAAGCTGCTGCAGCGCGCGCCGGATGAGTTGTGGAGTTTCTTCCTGCGCCCCTCCGGCCAGCGCCGCGCGTACCGCGTCCTCCGCCGCCCCCGGAGTGTACCCCAGTCCCGTCAGCGCGCGAACCGCGTCGTCGCCGCCGGCGGGCCGGACGCCCTGGGGCTCGAGCACCACGTCGCCAAAGCGATCCCGCAGCTCCAGCACCAGCCGCTCCGCCTTCTTCTTCCCGATCCCGCCCACCGAGCTGAGTGCCGTGAGGTCCCGGCCGAGGATGCTGCGTACCGTCCGCTCGGGGCCCAGCGCCGAAAGCAGCGCCAGCGCCAGCTTGGGCCCGAAGCCACTGGCGCCGAGCAGCCGCTGAAACACCTGCCGCTCGGCCGCGCGGTCGAAGCCAAAGAGCGCCCAGCCATCCTCCTTGACCACCAGCTCGGTGTAGAGGCTCACTCGAGACCCATTGGCCGGCAGCCGCTGAGCCACCCCGGCCGGCACGGTGACGGCATACCCCACGCCGCCATCGGTCTGGACCACGACGGATTCGCCGTCTCGCTCGGCCAGCACGCCGGTCAGGGTCGCGATCACTGGGCACCGGTGACTTGCCGGAAGAACCCCGCCTGGCGGGTGGCGATGATCACATGGGTCAGGGCCACCGCGACGCCGTCGGCGGCGTCGCTCGGCGTCGGCGGCGACTTGAGCCGCAGCAGTTGCGCCACCATGTAGCCGACCTGCGGCTTGAGCGCGGCGCCCCGGCCAACGATGGTTTTCTTGATCAACGCCGGCGAGTACTCCGCGATCGGCAGCTCGGCCTGCTCGGCGGCAAGCAAGATCACTCCCCGGGCGTGGCTCAGCACGACCGTCGTGCGCACGTTCTTTCCGTAGAACGCACTCTCGACCGCGACGGCGTCGGGCCGGTGGCGCACGAGCAGGGTGGTGGTGCCTTCGTGGATCACGCGGAGCCGGCTGGGGAGGGGATCGCGGGCGCGCGTCGTGAGAGTGCCGCACTCCACCAGTCGAGGGTGCGCTCCTGCTTCCGACTCCACTACGCCGTACCCCAGCACGGCGGTTCCCGGATCAATGCCGAGCACCTTCACGCCGGCGCGCTCAGGCTTCGGCCCCGGCCAAGTGGGAGGCGTCAATGTCGAAGTTGGAGAATACCTTGGAGACGTCGTCCAGCTCCTCGAGCACCTCGACCAGCCGGAGGATCCGCTCGGCGTCGGCACCCTCGACCTTGACGGTGTTCCGCGGCACCATGGCGAGCTCCGCCGAATCAATCTCCAGCTGGCGCGCCTTGATGGCGTCCTGCACGGAATGAAACGCCGACGGCGCAGTGGTGACGACGTACTGCTCGCCCTCGCGGGTAAAGTCCTCGGCGCCGGCGTCGAGCGCGGCCTCGAGGCTGGCGTCCTCCCCGTAGCGCGCGGCATCGAGGTAGATCTGCCCCTTCTTGTCGAACATCCACCCCACCGAGTTGCTCGCCCCGAGGTTGCCGCCGTTGCGGCTGAAGGCATGGCGAATCTCGGCCACCGTCCGATTGGCGTTGTCGGTGGTGACCTCGATGAAGATGGCCGCGCCGCCGGGTCCATAGCCCTCGTAGGTCAGCTCCTCGTAGACGTTTCCCTCCAGCTCCCCGGTGCCTTTCTTGATGGCCCGCTCAATGTTCTCGTTGGGCATGTTGACCGCTTTGGCCGCGTCTATCGCGGTGCGGAGGCGGGGGTTGCCACCCGGATCGCCGCCGCCGCTTTTGGCCGCCACGGTGATCTCCCGGATGACCTTGGTCCAGGATGAGGCGCGCCGGGCGTCGGTGACCGCCTTCTTGCGCTTGATCTGCTTCCATTTGTTGTGGCCGGCCATGGCCAAACTCCTTGCCCCTGACGACGTTGAATCGGCGCGAAAGGCGGGCGTTGAAGGCCCGGTACGCCGCCGGAAACATAAGTGGCACAGCCGCTTGCGGCAATCGGAGCGGGCCCCGGCAGGGTTGACCATACCGGGTGGTGCCGCTAGTCTCCCACCCCTATGCTCTCATCCAAGTTCTGGGCCCCGGCGCTCTGCCTGGCCATCATGAGCTGCGGCGGGGACGAGGCGCCCCGGCCGCCCGAGGCGGCGGAAGTCTTCCCCAACCTTCCGCTGCCGGTCAACGCGCGTTTTGTCTCCCGCGCGGGCGGCGACGATGCGCTGCAACTCACGCTGCACTCGCCGGAGCCGGTCGAAAAGATCGTGGCCTACTACCGTGGCGTGCTCAGCAAGGGAGGGTGGCGGCTGGTGAAGGACACCGAGGCTGCGGGCGACGTAGTGGTGCTCTACGCCGAGCAGGACGGGCCGCCGCTCTGGGTTCAGATTCGAAGCGCCGGAGACGGCAACGGAACCTTGGTTGATCTGGCCGGCGCGGTGGTACCCGGCGGCGCCAAGAAGGCCGGGGAGAAGCCGGCTGCAAAGCCCAGAGCCAAGGCTGAGAAGCCGGCATCGTGAGCTACGAAGGGTCCAGCATGTCCTCGAAGCGGAGATACCGGGGGTAGAAGTAGAGATCCACAAACCCGGTCGGTCCGTTCCGGTTCTTGGCGACGATCAGCTCGGTGGCTCCCTCTACGCCGTGGCCCGGCCGGTACATCTCCTCCCGATAAATAGTCAGCACCAGATCGGCGTTCTGCTTGACCGATCCCAGTGCGCCGAGATCGTCGAGTGTCGGCCGGGGATCGGACGGCCGGGTCGCAGTCCCGGGAGCTGCGCCAGCGCGAGCACCGTCAGATCCAGCCCACCGCAGCCGCACCGCCGCCGCGCCTACGGCGCCCGACTCTCGATGTCGAGCGGGGTATCACCGTCGGGCATCTATCGCTCCGCCCGGAGCGCGGCACGGGCCGAACGAGCGGCCTGCGCCAGCGCGTCCCCGGCCTCGCTGCCCCCCGCCTCCCGTGCGGGAGCGACGAGCTGACTGAGGACTTGCGCGGCGGTCTCCGCCCGGCATTCGCGAAGTTGGCTCAGAGCCGCGGCCAGCGCCCGGCGAAGCGGCCCGGGCATGGTGAGACTGGAAAGTCGGTGTTCCAGTGCCTGGAGCCGGCGGCGGTGGGCGCGCTCCGGGGGTGGCGGATCCCGCAGGAGATCCTGGGCCACCCGCACGGTGAGCCAGAGGGCGAATATGCCTTCGCGCCGGGGACCTCGCCCGGTCTGAGGGAGCAGGACGAGGAGCGCGCTGGCGGCTGGGTCCCAGCCGGTCACGCCAGCATCTCGGCAAGCGTGGCGGTTACCGCGGCCGGAACGATCTCCCGCATGCACCGGTGGTGTCCCAGGGGACATCTCGAGCTCCCTTGAGCGGTGCACGGCCGGCATCCCAGATCGCGCTCCACCACGGTCGCGCGCCGCGCGCGATAGGGGAAAAATCCGAGCTGTCGAACGGTGGGCCCGAAAAGCGCCACCACCGGTGTGCCCACCGCGGTGGCCATGTGCATCACGCCGGTGTCGCCACAGACGAGAGCGGAGGCGCGCTGAAGCAGCGCGCCCGTCTGCTGCAAGGTCAGCTGCCCCGCGGCGGTGAACACCCGCGGGCCGGCGCCCGCCACGATTGCTTTGGCAATGGTCACATCTTCACTACCGCCGAGCACGACGACGCTGGCTTCAGAGGAGGTGAGGCGGCGGGTGAGCTCGATCCAGTGCCCCACCGGCCACCGCTTGGTGGCGTGAGCCGCCCCCGGCGCGATCGCCACCAGCGAGCGTGCTCCAGCGCCGGTCCGCATGAGCCACGACGAGGCGTCGCTGGGGGCCTCCGGGCTCAGGAAGAATTCGGGCGAGGCGCCGTCGGGCCGCACGTCGAGCTGCGCTGCGGCCTCGAAGTAACGTTCAGCCACCGGCACATCGGCGCAGTAGAAGTCTCGCTTGGTGGCGATCAGCAGGGCACGCGCCAGCCGGCGCTTGGAGTAGGTGGTCCACCGTCCGGGCACCAGACGCCGCAGAGCCAGCGAGCGCAGACTCCCGTGCAGGTCGAGCCGGTGAGTGTAGCCGGCCCGCCGGAGCCGCTCGGCCACCTGGCGGAAGCTCTCGCCACTTCCGATGCCGATCACCTCATTCACATGGGGGTTATGGCTCAGCAGCGGCAGATACTGCTCCTTGGTGAGCGCCGTGATCCAAGCGGCCGGGTAGCGGGCACGGAGAGCGCGAAGCAGGGGGGTAGTGAGCAAGATGTCGCCGATGGCGCTGAAGCGCACCACCAGGATGTGCGGCGTGGGCTTGGAGCTGTCGGTCACGGCGGGAATGTAAGGGAGGGGCGGCGCGCGCGTCGCCCCTCCTTCTGCGGCAATGACATCCGACGGAGGCCCCATGCGCATCCTCATCGGCACCAGTGGATGGTCGTACAAAGAGTGGAAGGGGTCCTTCTACCCCTCCGATCTCTCCGCCGACGGCATGCTCCGCCACTACGCCGGCCGGCTGTCGGCGGTCGAGATCAACAATACCTTCTACCGCATGCCCGCCGAGGGGGTACTGCTCCGGTGGGCGGCGGAGGTGCCACCCGAGTTTCGCTTCGTGCTCAAGGCGTCACGCCGAATCACCCACAACAACCGGCTCACCGAC
This sequence comes from Gemmatimonadales bacterium, assembly GCA_013813875.1. GTDB lineage: Bacteria > Gemmatimonadota > Gemmatimonadetes > Gemmatimonadales > GWC2-71-9 > CAVVWJ01. Next base: position 6,481 of record JACCQZ010000362.1, read on the forward strand.
CCCGATGGTTCGCTGGGGTATTTCCTGCGGACCGCCAACGTGCTCGGGGAGAAGCTCGGTCCCACGTTGTTCCAGTGCCCGCCCACGCTTCAGAAAGATCTGCCGCGGCTGCGCGACTTTCTCGCGCTGCTCCCCCGCCGCTGGCGCACCGCCTTCGAGTTCCGCCACGCCTCCTGGTTCAGCGAAGACGTGTACCAGGCGCTCCGCACGCACGAAGCCGCCCTGGTGGCGGTGGAGGATGATGAAATGGCGACGCCCCTGGTGCCGACGGCGCCCTGGGGATATCTCCGCCTCCGGCGGGCGGCATATAACGAGAGCGAGCTGCGGGCATGGGTGGAGCGGGTCCGGGGACAGCCCTGGGAGGAGGCCTTCGTCTTCCTCAAGCACGAGGAGGACAGCGCCGCGAGCCCGGTGATGGCGCAAGCGATGCTGGGGATGCTCTAGTTGTCACCCTGAGCGCAGCGAAGGGGCCATGACCCGGCATGGCCCCCTTCACTGCGTTCAGGGTGACAAGTGGACTTGCAGCGGACATCCGAGTCAGAGCACTACCTGCTGAGGCACGCCGGCTGCACGCTCGCCGCCCTCCGACTAGAATTCCTCCATGCCCCGCCCCAAGAGTATTCTCTGGGTGGACGATGAGGTCGAAAGCCTCACGTCGCACATCCTGTTTCTCGAAGAACAGGGCTTTGCCGTCGAGACCAGCACCCATGGCGACGATGCGCTGGTGCTGCTTCAGCGGCAGCCCTACGGTGTGGTTCTGTTGGATGAGCAGATGCCCGGACGGCGCGGCCTCGAGCTCTTCCACGCCATCCGCGCCATTGACCATGCCATGCCGGTGGTCATGGTGACCAAGAGCGAGGAGCCCGACACTCTCAAGGACGCCATCGGCTCGGACATCTCCGACTACCTCATCAAGCCGGTCAATCCGCGGCAGATTCTCTCGGTGGTCACCCGTCTGCTGGACGGGGACCGCATCCGGCAGCAGCGGCTCTCCCGCGACTTTGCCACCCGATTCCGGGAGCTGGAGGCTCGGCGCGCCGGCCCCCTGGCCTGGCGCGAGTGGGTCGAGCTGGTGGCGGAGCTGGCCGAGTGGGAGGTGCGCCTGGGCCAGGCCGACGAGCCGGGCCTGCAGGACGCCCTCCGCACCCTGCAGGACAGTCTCCGGCAGGACTTTGCCCGCTACCTCCAGCGCAACTACGCCAGTTGGCTGCACGATGGCGACAGCGACCGCCCGCCGCTCTCGGTGGATATCGGCGCGGAGTTCCTCCGTCCGGTGCTCGACCGCCACGGACGGGCATTGCTGGTGGTGGTGGACTGCCTGCGGCTCGACCAGTGGGCCATGATCCGCCCGCTCATCAGCGCCCGCTTCGACATCGAGACCGCGCACTACTTCTCCATCCTCCCCACGGCCACGCCCTTTGCGAGGAACGCCATCTTCAGCGGCCTCTTTCCCGCCGAGATCAAGGCGCGCTACCCGCAATGGTGGAGCGACCAGGAGGAGGCCAGCCTCAATGCCCACGAGGCGGAGCTGCTGACCGAGCAGCTCAAGGAGCTCACCGGACGCACGGTGCCGGTCCATTACGAGAAAGTCTTTACCGCGGCGGACGGCGAGGGCCTGCTCAAGCGGCTGCCGGCGCACCTCGCCGGCGAGGGGGTCACGGCGCTGGTCTTCAACTTCATTGATCAACTGACTCACGGCCGCACCGAAAATTCCACCCTCTTCGAAGTAGCCCGGGACACCCCGGCGCTCAGGAATCTCACCCGCACCTGGTTCGAGCGCTCGCCGCTGTGGGATGCACTGCGCGAGGCCGAGAGGCGGAGGGTGCCGGTGCTGCTCACCACCGACCACGGGTCCATCCACTGTCACACGCCGGCCACCGTGTTCGCCAAGCGGGACACCACCTCCAACCTGCGCTACAAGTTCGGCGACGACCTCCGGGCGCAGGACGCCGACGCCGCGCTGGTGGTGGACGATCTCGCCAGCTTCGGGCTGCCGGCCCGAACTCCGGGCACCCGGCTGCTGCTGGCCACCGGTGACCGCTTCTTCGTCTACCCCACGAAGCTCCGCGAGTACCAGGCGCGCTACCGGGGGGCCTTCCTCCACGGCGGCGTCTCTCCCGAAGAGGTGATCCTGCCGATCGCCCTGCTTACGCCGCGGCACTCCTGACCGTGCGCACCGAGCTCAGACTCCTGCGGCTTGTCGCGCCGTACCGGGGCCTGCTGGCGATCGGCCTCATCACCACTTTCCTCGCTTCGATCTTCGACGGCTTCACCCTCGTCATCCTGATTCCGCTTCTCAAGCACCTGTTCGGCACCGCGGGAGAGCTGCGCACCGGATCAACCCGGCTGGAGGGCTTCGTGGACCGGCTGATCGAGCCGTTCATCGCCGGCCTCACCCCGAACGAAGTGGCCGGGCGCCTGGTCGTGGTGCTCGCCGTCAGCCTGCTGCTCAAGAACCTGATGTCCTATACCTCGACCCAGGTCTCGGTCCGGGCCCAGGAGGGGCTGGTTCGCGATCTCCGGACCCGGATCTTCGCCCATCTTCTCACTCTGGACTTCGGCTACTTCCAACGCACCCGGGCGGGCCAGCTTCTCTCCGGGATCATCACCGAGGTGGATCAAACCAAGACGGTCATCACCGCGTCGCTGCTCTCGCTCTTCCGGAACGTGGTGGCGGTCGCCGTGACGCTGGTGGTGCTGAGCCAGATCTCCATCCGGCTCACGCTCCTCATGCTCGCCTTCGTGCCCCTGCTCCTGGTGCTGCTCCAGGCGCTGCTCGGGCGGCTGCGGCGGCACTCGAGGATGCGCACCCACGAGCGGGGCGAGGTAACCGCCCTGGTGAGCGAGCGGATCGGCGCCATCCGGCTCATCCGCTCCTACGGCGAGGAGCCGAGAGAAGCGGCCCGCTTCGCCCAGCAGGCCGACCGCTACCGGAAGCAGATCATCCGAACCCAGCGATTTTCCTCGCTCACCAGCCCGGTGAGCGAGGTCTTCTCCGGGTTCCTGGTCATTCTCATCATCGGGGCCGGCACCCGGCCCGGGCTTATTGGGCTCTCCGCCCCGCTCGCGCCCGAGGTGATCATTGTTTTCCTCATGGCGGCGCTCAAGCTGACCTCGCCGCTCAAGACCATCTCATCCTTCCCCGCGGTCATGGCGGTGGCGCTGGCCAGCGCCGAGCGGGTATTCGAGATGCTGGACGAGCGCTCAGCGGAGGTGGACCGTCCCGGCGAGGTCGAGGCCCGCTTCGAGCGAGATGTCGTTTTCGAAGAGGTCAGCTTCAGCTATGGTGCGGCGGACGACCCGGTGCTGAGCGAGGTGTCGTTCGTGGTGCCCAAAGGCCGGGTGGTGGCGCTGGTGGGTCCCTCAGGCGCGGGGAAGACGACGCTCGCTGACCTGGTGCCCCGGTTTCACGATCCCACCTCGGGGCGGATCCTCATGGACGGGGTGCCGCTGACCCGGCTGACCCGCCGCTCGCTCAGAAGCCTGCTGGGGGTGGTGAGTCAGGACACCGTGCTGCTCAACGACACCGTGCTCGCCAACATCGCCTACGGTTCGCCCGGCGCCACCCGCGAGCAGGTGGCCGGGGCGGCGCAAGCCGCCAATGCCGACGGATTCATCTCCCGGTTGCCCGAGGGCTACGACACGATGCTGGGCGAGCGGGGCACCCGGCTCTCCGGCGGGCAGCGACAGCGGATCGCGATTGCCCGCGCACTGCTGCGCGACCCACCGATACTCATTCTCGATGAAGCCACCAGCGCCCTCGACACCGAGTCGGAGCGGCTGGTGCAGCAGGCGATGGATCGTCTGGTGCAGGAGCGCACCGTGCTGGTGATTGCTCACCGCCTGGCCACCGTGCGCGATGCCGACGAGATCGTGGTGCTCGATGCCGGCCGTGTGGTCCAGCGCGGCACCCACGAGGAGCTGTTCCGCGCCTGCGGCCTCTATCGCCGCCTCTACGACATGCAGTTTCGGGACGAAGAGACTGTGGTCGCGGCGGAGTTGTAATCGCCGGGGCATTCGCTACCTTGTCACTGCTGATCGAGTGACCTATGTGAATGAGTGAGTTTCGTGACCGCCAACGTAAATACCGCGACAGACGTTGTATCGGAGCTCCGCGCCAGGGTACGGGTGCTGCTGGTAGGAGCGTTCGACGAAGGAATGCACGCCCATACCGCCCTGCGCCGGCGCGCGCTCGAGCGGCTGGGATACCGGGTGTTCTCGTTCAACCTCATGGGCGCCGGCGGGTGGCTGAACCGCATCCGCCGGATCGGGCTGCAGGACCGGCTGGCGCGGGCCATCTCCCAGACGGCACCCGCCATCGTGCTGGTGCTCGACGGCGGTCAGGCCGGCGCCCAGATGGTGGCGGCGCTCAAGCGCGGCAGCAACGCCGTCTGGGTCAACTGGTTCTGCGACGGCCGCCGGGCTCTCGAAAACATCAAGCCGCTGGCGCCGGCCTACGACGAGGTGTTCGTCGCCGGCAGCGCCCTCGCCGAAGGGCTGGAGGCGCCGGGCCTCCCGCCGGTGCGCTATCTCGCCGCCGGCTGCGATCCGTCGGTGCACCGTCCCATGCGAGCGCGCGACCAGTTTCGAGCCAACGTGGTATTCGCCGGCACCGCCACGCCGCACCGCGAGTGGCTGCTCTCGGAGCTGGTCGAGTTCGGGCTGGCGCTCTGGGGGCCGGGGTGGCGCAAGACCAAGCTGCGGGACTACTGCCGGGGCGAGCTGCTCGATCACTCCGACTACGTGCGGGCCTATGCCGGGAGCTCGGTGGCGGTCAACCTGCAGTGCTCCGACGATGCCGGCGCGAGCGGTGATCCCGGCTGCAACCGCCGTCTCTTCGAGCTGGCGGCTATTGGGGTGCCCCAGGTGGTCGAAGATCGTCCCGACCTCCACCTGCACTTCCTCGAAGGGTCCGAGGTCCTGGTCTCCCGCTCGGCCGCCGACCTCAAGAGCCTCACCTCCGATGCCCTGCACGACCGCGCCTGGGCCGAGCAGCTCGCGGCGGGGGCCCGGCAGCGAGCGCTCACCGAGCACACCTACATGCACCGGATCGCCGCCCTGCTGGCCAGCGCACGAGCCAGTCTGGCGTAGGCGGGTGCCGGCGCCACGGCGGTTGCGCTGATGTCGCGGCCGGTGGGCCCGCGGGGTGTTCGCCTCTCGGTGATCGTCACCACCTACAACAATTCCCACGCCCTCGAGCTGGTACTCGCCGGCCTGGCCCGGCAATCGGTGGGCGACTATGAGCTGATCGTCGCCGATGACGGCAGCGGGGCCGAGACCGCGTCGGTCATCTCCGAGCACGCTGCTCGCGCGGCGGCGCCGGTGCGGCACCTGTGGCATCCCGACCAGGGATTCCGCAAATGCGCCATTAGCAATCGCGCGATCCTCGCCGCCGCCGGCGACTACCTGGTGTTCTTCGATGGGGACTGCGTCCCGTCGCGACACTGTCTCGCGGTACATCTGGCGGCTGCGCGGACGGACAGCTATCTCGCCGGCGGCGCGGTGCCGCTCACCCGGGAGCTCGCCGATCGGCTGACGGCTCGAGAGGTCGAGCGGGGAAGACTCGATCGCCTGGGACCCTGGTCTCGGCAGGTGGGCAAGCGGCGGCGGCTCCTGGTGAGCCGCATCCCGGTCCTCCGCGACTGGATGAACCGCCGGGTGCCGCGGGAGCCGAGTTGGCGGGGAGGAAACTCCTCGGCCTTCGCGGAACACCTGCACCGGGTCGGGGGTTTCGACGAGCGGTTTACTTATGGCTTCGAGGACGCCGACCTCGGTCACCGGCTGCAGGCGGCGGGAATACACGGGCGGTCGGTGCGATACACCGCTCCGGTCTTTCATCTGGATCATGCGCGCCCCTACGTGCGGGCCGACGAGCTGGCGGCCAACCGGGCGCTGTACCGGGAAAACCGAGCGCGGGGACTGAGCCGTACGCTTCACGGCCTCCGGCCCACCGAATGACCCTCCGCGTGATGCAGGTGCTGTATCAGGGTGGGGGCGCGGGATCGGTCACCTCGACGTTGCACCTGAGCCTGGGTCTCGCGCGCGCCGGCGTGCACGTCAGATTCGTCTGTCCACCCGACTCCGAAGTCGAGGCGGCGGCTCGTGCCAGCGGGCTGGAGGTGCACCCGCTCCGCCTGGCGCACGGCAGCCGGCGGAGCAATGCGGCGGCGCTCGGGGCCTTGCTTGCCCGCCACCCGGTGGACCTGGTCAACTCGCAGAGCAGCCGCGACCGCGAAGCGCTTACCTGGCTTGCCCTCACCCAAGCGCTGCCGGTGCCGTTCGTGGCTACGCGAAGGCAGATGCCGCTCACTTTCCCGCTGGAGAACGCCGTCATGAGCCGGATGGCGGCCCGGGTCATCGCCGTGAGTCGGCCGGTGGGCGATGCGCTCCGGCGGCGAGGGACGCCTCGGAGCAAGCTGGTGGTGATCCACAACGGCCTGGTGCCCGATCGGGTGGACCCGCCGGTGACACCCCAAGATCTGGAGCGCTGGCGCAGCCTCATCGGCTGGGAGTCGGGGCGGCGCACCATCGGCATCATCGCCCGGCCCAAAGATCAGCGGGTGGTGCTCCGGGCTTTGGAGCGGCTCGAGGTGCCGGTGCGGCTGGTGCTCGCCGGGGTGGACCCGGAAAGCGCTCTGGCAGCGCGGGCGGCGCGCGCGCCCTCTCGCCACGCCGTCGTCTGTCTGCCGTTTACGCCCGAACTTCGCCCGCTCTACGAGTTGCTGGAACTGGTGCTGCTGCCCTCCCGCATCGAAGGGCTTTCCCAGGCGCTGTTGGAGGCGATGGCACTGGGAAAGCCGGTCATCGCCTCCCACGCCGGAGGCAATCCCGATCTCATCACCGACGGAGTGGACGGCCTCCTCGTGCCGGCGCGCAATCCGGCGGCATGGGCCGGCGCGATCGATGTGCTTCTCTCCCAACCCGTGCTGGCCCGCCGGTTGGGCGACGCGGGCCGGCGGACGTCCCGCGAGGGCTTCCCGCTGGAGCAGACGGTGGCGCGCACCCGGGCGCTCTATCACGACGTGCTCGGGTTGCCGGCCGCTTGAGCCTCGATCAGATTTCGCCGGCCAGAGCTTCCGCCTCTCCCAGGGACAGCGCCGTGCCCCAGGTATCGGGATTCACCATAGTTCGCAACGCCGTCACGCTCGATTTTCCGCTCGAGGCCAGCATTCGCTCGATCCTCCCGGTGTGTGACGAAGTGGTGGTGAACGTGGCGCGGTCGGCAGATGAAACGCTGGAGGTGGTGCGCTCGATCGGCGACCCCAAAATTCGCATCGTCGAGACCGAGTGGGACATGACGATCAAGAACAAGGTGCTGGGCGACGAGACGTTGCGCGCCATGCGGGCCTGCCGGTACCCGTGGGGCATCTACATCCAGGCGGACGAGGTGCTGCACGAGCGCGGCGCCGAGTCGCTCCAGCTCGCGATCCGCGAGCACGACGCCGATCCTCGGGTCGAAGGCCTTCTGGTCAAGTACCTGCATTTCTATGGGGGCACCGATACCGTTGCGGTCAACCGCAGATGGTATCGGCGTGAGGTGCGGGCGGTGCGGCTCGACCCCGCGCTCGATATCCGGCCGTACCAGGGAGCGCAGGGCTTCAGGGTAGGGTCCAAGTCCAGAAAGATCCGGGCCCGCCTCACTGACGCCGAGATGTACCACTACGGTTGGGCGCGGCCGGCCCGCGCGCTCCGCGCCAAGCGCGAGGTGAGCCAGGTGCTCTACCCCTGGTCCCGCGAGCGGGAGAGGAACCGCCCGCTGCTGCCCTGGTTTCCCGGCATCAAGTCGTTCCGGGGCACCCATCCCGCGGCGGTGCGCGAATGGGTGGAGGCGCGCCGGAACGACCCCGAACGGCGCATCGAGCCGGCGGCCTTCCGGCCGGAGCACCTCCGGCTCTACGTCTCCGATGCCATCGAGCGCCTGACGGGGGCGCGGGTGTTCGAGTTCCGCAACTACACGCTGGTGTGACCACCGCCTCTCCGCCGGCGGAGCGGCTCCCGGTCTACGCCTGCGCCGAGACCCATCTGAAGGCCGCCCAGCTCTTCGATGGCTGGCCCCGCGAAGGACGGGTGCTCGAGCTGGCCGCGGGAAGCGGCGCCTTTGCCCAGCGGCTGGCCCAGCTGGGCTTCTCGGTGGAGGCGTGCGATCTGTATCCGGAACAGTTTCGTGCGCCGGGCATCCCGGTCAAGTTCGCCGATCTCTCCGAGACACTCCCGTACGATGACGCCAGCTTCGACATACTCTCCTGCCTGGAGGGGGTGGAGCACCTGGAAGACCAGTTTGCTTTCGTGCGCGAATGCTGGCGCATTCTCCGCCCGGGAGGCCGACTGCTCTTCTCCACGCCCAACATCCTCGGCCTGGCCTCGCGCTGGCGGTATTTCTGGACCGGTTTCTTTCCCCTGGCCACCCGCCCGATGAACGAACAGCAGCGGGCGCCGGTGCACGATCACATCCACCTCATCACCTACTACGAGCTCCGCTACATCCTGCGAACCACCGGCTTCACCATCGAGCAGGTGACCACCGACCGGATCCGGAAATACGGACTGCTGCACGGATGGGCGTATCCTCTGGTGCGGCTGGCCACCCGGCTGGCCCTACGGCAAGAGCCCGATGCGGTGCAGCGCCGAGCCAACGAGGAGATCGCCCGGCACATGCTGTCGCCGGCTCTTCTGTTCGGGCGCACGCTCATGGTGGTAGCAGGGAAGCCCGCCTGATCTCAGCGACGCTCCCGCTCACGGTGGTGATTCCCTCGCTCGACGAGGCGAGACAGATCGCCGAGTGCATCGGGCACCTCGGTTGGGTGGACGAAGTGATCCTGGCGGACGCCGGTTCCACCGACGACACGGTGGAGTTGGCTCGCCGCGCCGGGGCCACTGTTCTGGAGCACACCGGGCCCACGATCGCGGCCCAGCGCAACGCCGCCATCTCGATGGCGCGCAACCAGTGGGTTTTCGCCCTCGACGCGGACGAGCGGATCACCGACCCGCTCAGACACGAGCTCGCCGAGGTGCTGCGCGCTCCCGCGCATCCGGTCTATCACGTGCGGCGGCAGAACATCTATCTCGGACGCGAGCTCAATCGCGGCCGTTGGGGCAGGGACTGGGTCGTGCGTCTCTTCACTCGCGAGCGGCGCTACATCGAGCGCCGGGTGCATGAGGGGATCGGCCCGGTGGCGCACGCCGGACGCCTCCGCGGCTGCCTTCGCCATGAGCCGTATCGCGACCTGGCGCATCAGCTCGAGAAGATCGGCCGCTATGCCCGGTGGGGCGCCGAAGACCTCCACGACGGGGGCCAACGTGCGAGCGCGTGGGATCTGAGCCTGCGGCCACTGGGACGGTTCCTTCGGGCCTATCTCCTCGACGGCCAGTGCCGGGACGGACGCCTCGGTCTGGTGAGCGCCGGACTCGGCGCCTACGGTGTGTTCCTGAAATACGCCCACCTCTGGACGCTCGACCGGCGGGCCGGGGAATGAATCACCTCCTTCTGACCTATGATTTCCCTCCCATGGGAGGCGGCATAGCCCGCATGATGGGAGAGCTGGCCAAGCGCTATCCCGCCGGAGCCCTGACGGTGTCCACCGGCAGTCACCCGCGCTCCTCGGAGGTGGACCGCGCGCTCCCCAACCGGATTGACCGCGTACCCACGCCGAGCGGGCGGTTGCGAACCGTGCAAGGCCTGATGGCGTGGACCCGCCGCGCGGGAACTCTGGCCCACTCTCTGAGCCCTCGCTTCGTATGGTGCGGCAACCTGAAGCCTGCCGGGTACCCGGCCAACTGGATTCACCGCAGGGCCGGCACGCCCTACGGCGTCATGCTGTACGGAACCGAGCTCCTGCTGCTCCGGCAGCGCATCGGACGCTCGGCTCTCAAGCGCCGCACCGCGCGCGCGCTCCTCGGATCCGCGAGGGTGCTGCTCACCATCAGCCGGGCTACCGAGGATCTCTGCCGCCAGGTGCTCGGCGAGCTGGGCTTCGATGGCGGCGGCATGGATGTGCGGGTGGTCCCTCTCGGCACCGACCCGGAGCGCTTCCGCCCGGGCCGCGATCCCGCATTGGTTCGCTCCCGCTACCGGTTGGAAAGCGGACGCTGGCTCCTCACCGTGGCCCGGCTGGCGGCGCACAAGGGAATTGATACCGGGCTGAAGGTGCTGGCGATGCTCCGCGACGAGTACCCCGATCTGCGCTACGCCGTGGTCGGCTCCGGGATAAAGCAGGTCGAATTGGAGGCGCTCGCACGAAGGTTGGGCGTCGCCGACCGAGTGCGCTTTCTCACCGAGGTGCCGGACGAGGATCTCCCGGGTCTCTACAATCACGCCGAGCTCTATCTCGGAGTGTCCCGGCCGGCCGAGCTCATGATCGAGGGATTCGGGATCTCGCTCAGCGAGGCATCCGCCTGCGGCTTGCCGGTCATCGGTGGGCTGAGCGGCGGCATTCCCGACGCGGTGAGGGATGGCGAGACCGGGCTGCTGGTGGATGCCGGGAGACCCGAAGCGGTGGTGGACGCGGTCCGGCTGCTGCTTCGCGATCGCGATCTCGCGGGGCGGCTCGGCAGAGGCGGGCGCAAGGCAGTAGAACGGTTCTATAACTGGAACCGGGTCACCGCGGATGTGGTCGGGATCGGTCAGGAATGCGCAGCGCCCTCACCGTGAGCTCTAGGCGGCCGAGTCCTCCGGTACCACCACCGAGTCTTCCGGACGCACGCTGATCGCGTATGTGGGACAATTGAGCACCGATGCTCCGTCCATCGGCGACCAGTTCTGGATCGGGGTGAGGACCTCCGCCTTTCCGCGGGCGGCGAGCCGGAACACCTTGGGCGCCTGAACCACGCAGGCCCCGCAGCCGACGCAGCGCTCCTCGTCCACCACTACCCGGAGGCGGCGGGTGGGATGCATTCCGCCGCTGAGCGCGTCGAGCCGGGCGCCCAGCTCGTCAAGGGTCTGCGCGGTTGCCCGGTACCCCTCTTCCATCAGCTCTTCGGTCTTGTCGAACGCGAACATCGAGATGTGGTCTACCCGCGGCTGCACCAGCACCAACGGCGGTCCCTTCCAGTCCCGCAGCTGGCCCTCGATCTGGGTTTGCATCACGATCTCGAGCCCGCGACTATAGGTGGCGGCAAAGCCTTCGGTCTCGTCGGCCCGGCGGAGCACGCTGGTGGCCGCGAGGTTGATGGCGAGGATGGGGCCCTCTCCAAGTGAAGCGGCCAGCCGTACCGGGAGGTTCTCCACTACCGCGCCGTCCACATAGGCGCGGCCGCCGATGGTCTTCGGCGGGAAGATTCCCGGCAGCGCACACGAGGCAGCCACCGCGTCTGCGACCCGCGCATCGGAGAGACCGGGGAGACCCCACATGACCTGCATGCCGGAGTGAAGATCGGCGGTGTTGATCAGCAGACGGCGGGAAAGGTCTCGGAAGGTGATGTTGCCGACCAGGCTCGAGATCAGAGCCTCGAGCGGCTCGCGGCGGTACAAGGCCGGCGCAAGGAGCCGGCGGAAGGCCACGTCGGTCCCGGCCACCTGGAAGACGTCCCGCCGGCGCACTTTGAGGGCTCGCGCGGCCATCTGTCGGGTGTTAGCCCCCGCCGCCCAGGCGGCTCCGATCAGGCTTCCGATGCTCGACCCGACCACGAGGCTCGGAGTCAGCCCGCGTTCGTCGAGCGCGCGCAACACCCCGATGTGGGCCAGCCCCTTCAGGCCGCCGCCGCTGAGTACTAATGTGAAGGGCCGGTTAGGTGTCACGTGGTTGCCGGGACGAAGGTTGCCAACGTAACCTCTTCCCGGGGCCATTTTCGCAAGAATCGTGCGCCGAGCGGCCGGGGCGCGCGGCTGCAACGGCCTGCGTGTCGCCCCAAGCCCGTGCAACTTCTCTCACGGTACCAACATGGCCCGAGACGTTCTCCGCACCCTGGAGGGAGCTCCGACCGGCGCCACCTTCGACGTGGCCGCGTTGCGGGAGCGGGAGTTTCCCTGGACCGCACAGACGGTCTACCTCAACAACGCCAGCATCGGGCCTCTGCCGGAGCGCACTCGGCTGGCTCTGGACGAGTTCAACCGGCGCAGGGCTGCTCCCTACCTGCTGCCCGACCGCGAGCTCTTTGCCACGCTGGCCGCCTCCCGGCGCCTCATCGCCCAGCTCCTCGGCGCCAGTGCCGAGGAGATCGGGCTCACCATCAACACCGGTTATGGGTTGAGCCTCGCCGCGCGGGCGCTGCCGCTGGGGCCGGGTGACATCGTTCTCGTCAGCGATCGCGAGTTCCCCGCCAACGTATATCCCTGGATGCGGCTCAAGGAGGCGGGGGTCGCTCTCGAGTTGGTGCCCACCACCGCCGAGGGATGGCCCGACGAGACTCGGTTGCTGGAACGGGTGCGGGATCCGCGGGTGCGGGTGCTGGCGGTCTCGCTGGTTCAGTTCAGCAACGGGTACCTGGTGGACCTGGACCGCCTCTCCGCGGCGACGCGAGAGACGGGGACGTACCTGGTGGTGGACGCGATTCAGGGGTTGGGCCATATACCGGTAGACCTGGCCCGCACCCAGGTGGACGTGCTCGCCTGCGGAGCGCAGAAGTGGCTGCTGTCGCCCTGGGGCTCGGGGTTCGTATACGTCCGGCGGGAGCTGATCCGTTCGCTCAGTCCCGCGATGACGGGCTGGATGGCGTTTCAGGGAACCGACGATCTGACGCGCCTTACCCGCTATGACGACACGCTGCACGACGACGGACGGCGCTACGAGTTGATGACCCTGCCTTATCAGGATTTCGCCGGACTGAACGTGTCGCTCGGGCTGCTGCTCTCCCTCGGGGTGGAACAGATTCGCGAGCACGTGCTGTCGCTGCACCAGCCCGTGCTCACCTGGGCGGAGCGGACCGGCACCCGGGTGGTATCGCCGAGGGGCGCGCACGGATCGGGGATTCTCTGTATCGCGCCCGAGGGAGTAGAGGATGCCTACGGGCGACTCAAGGCGGCGCGCATCATCTGCAGCCTGCGTGAGGGGGCGATCCGGTTGAGTCCGCATGCGTACAATACGCTCGAGGAGATGGAGCGGGTGGTGCGGGTGCTCGAAGGGACGGGGTGAGCGACAGGCACGGTAGCGGCCCCGAACTTCCGACTCAAGACCGCGCGAGCGTTCCCGGGCATTCGTCGCCCCAGCGGGCGGCACCGAAGCATCGTGCGCACCCAGCACCGACGCTCACCCAGCAATTTCACCATTTCCCGTCCCGAGCCCACGCCGATGCCCCAATCCTTCACCGACATGCTCGCCGCCGGCCACGCTTCCAACGAGCCGGCCATCATACTCGGCGCCGCGCTGGAGGGGCCAACCGTGCATCAGGACCCCAAGGTCAGGGTCCCGCTCGCCATGCTCAACCGCCACGGCCTCATCGCCGGAGCCACCGGTACCGGCAAGACCAGGACCCTGCAGCTCATCACCGAACAACTCTCCGCCCAGGGCATTCCAGTATTCGTGGCCGACATCAAAGGCGATTTGAGCGGGCTGGCCGTGCCGGGTGAGGCGAGCAGCCGGGTAACGGCCCGGGCCACGGAGGTGGGATGGCCGTGGAAACCCGCGGGGGTGCCGGTCGAGTTCGTGAGCCTCTCCGGCGCTCTCGGCGTGCAGCTCCGGGCGACGGTGAGCTCGTTCGGGCCGCTGCTGCTCGGCAAAGCGCTGTCGCTCAACGAGACCCAGACCAGCGTGCTCACGATGGTGTTCAAGTACTCCGACGACCACCAGCTGCCGCTGCTCGACCTGCCGGATCTGCGGGCGGTGCTCCAGTGGCTCAGCTCGGACAAGGGAAAGCCGGCGTTGGCCGAGTATGGGGGAATGTCGCCGGCGTCGGTAGGTGTGCTGCTGCGGAAGATGATCGAGCTCGAGTCGCAGGGAGCGGAGCGATTCTTCGGCGAGCCGGAGTTCGACGTGAAGGAGATGCTGCAGGTGACCTCCGACGGGCGCGGCATCGTCACCTGCCTGGAGCTGTCGGACGTGCAGGATAAGCCTATGCTCTTCTCCACCTTCATGATGTGGCTGCTGGCCGAGCTCTACCACAATCTGCCCGAGGCCGGCGATCTCCCCAAACCGAAGCTCGTCTTCTTCTTCGACGAGGCTCATCTTCTCTTCGACGACGCGCCCGAGGCGTTTCTCGACCAGATCCAACAGGTGGTCAGGCTGATTCGGTCCAAGGGCATCGGGGTATACATGGTGACGCAAACTCCCAAGGATGTTCCCACCGACGTGTTGGCCCAGCTCGGCAACCGCATCCAACATGCGCTGCGGGCCCATACCCCCGATGACGACAAAGCACTCAGAGCGACGGTCCGGACCTTTCCCAAGACCAAGCTCTACGACCTCGAGGAGGTCCTCACCGCGCTCGGCATCGGTGAGGCGGTGGTGACGGTGCTGGATGCACGGGGCGCTCCGACGCCGGTGGTGGCCGCGCGTCTGATTCCTCCGTCATCGCGCATGGCGCCGCTCACGCCGGAAGAGCTGCAGGCCGATATCCGGCAGTCCGATCTCCTGGCCGAATACGGGCAGGCGATGGATCGTGAAAGCGCGCGGGAGATCCTCGCGGGCCGCATGGCGCAGACCGAGGCACCGGCTTCGCCGACGCCCAAGAAGGGCGGGATGGCCGGCCCGGTAGCCAAGGTCGCGGGGGGAGCGGTGCTGGGGGCGCTTACCTCTGCGATCGGGCGGACCGTCGGCAGGGAGGTGGTGCGGGGGATCTTTGGGTTGCTGGGAGCCAAGCCGCCGCGGGCTCGCAGGCGACGGACGAGGTGGTGGTAAGTCTGACATCGCGCGCGAGCATGGCTACCTGTCACCCTGAGCGGAGCGAAGGGGCATGACCCTGAGGTATGCCCGCTTCGCTCCGCTCAGCGTGACAACTCGGCCGGCACGTACATTCCCGGCCCCAGCGCCCCGCACCGAAACCACAAGCATCAAAGCACTGCAATCCCCTCACGGTTCGAGCACCAGCCGAACGTAGTTCTTCTTGCCCTTCCGCAGAATCACAAACCGCGCGTCAGGCGGTCCCTGAAACTCGTTCTCCCCCAGCTCCAACTCCGCACTCCCGATCTGCTGGCCGTTCAGGTAGAACCCGCTACCCTGAATACCTCGCCGGGCATCCGATTTGGACGTTGCCAGGCCGCTCGCCACCAGGAGCTCGATGATCGGCAGGCTCTGGGGGAGCTGCCCCCGGGACACTCGTCGTTCGGGCATCGCATGCGAATGTTCGGCGGACAGCGTGCCCCCGAACAACGACGCGCTGGTCTGCACCGCCGCCTCCGCGGCCTGGTCGCCGTGCACCGTGGCGGTGACCTCGTGCGCCAGCAGCCGCTGGGCGAGACGCTTGCCGGGATCGCCGGCGTGCTGGGCCATTGCCACCGCGATCCGGTCGAGACGCAGGAAGGTGAAGAGCTTGAGGTAGCGCTCGACGTCCCGGTCGTCGGTGTTGACCCAGAACTGGTAGAACTGGTAGGCGCTGGTGCGGGCCGGATCCAGCCAGACATTGCCGGCCTCGCTCTTTCCGAACTTGGCTCCGCTCGCCGTGGTGATGAGGGGAAAGACCAGCCCGTGTACCTGCTTCCCGGCCCGCTTTCCCACCAGCTCGATTCCCGCCGTGATGTTCCCCCACTGGTCGCTGCCGCCGGCTTGAAGCTCGCAGCCTTCCGTGTGATGCAGATGCCAGTAGTCGTAGGCCTGCACCAGCATGTAGCTGAACTCGGTGTAGGAGATGCCGGTGTCCATCCGGCTCCGCACCGATTCCTTCTGCAGCATGTAGCTGAGCGTGAAGTGCTTGCCGGTGTCCCGGAGAAAATCCATCAGGTGGGTGCCGCGAAGCCAGTCGGCGTTGTTGCGGAGCCGGGCGGCGTTGGCGCCTTCGAAGGACAGGTACCGGGCAAGCTGGCGGCCGATGCCCTGGGCGTTGCGGTCGATCTGCTCCAACGCGAGCACCGGACGCTCACTCCGCTTGCCGCTGGGGTCGCCCACCATGGCGGTGCCGCCGCCCACCAGCACGACCGGAGTGTGCCCGAACCGCTGGAGCCATGCGAGACCCATAACCGGCACCAGGCTGCCCACGTGCAGCGAGTCGGCTGTCGGGTCGAACCCGACGTATGCGGCCAACGGCCCGGCCCGGAGCCGCTCGACCAGGCCGGGTGTGGCGTCCTGGACGAACCCGCGGGTGGTCAGTACCTCGTGGAGGTCGCTCATGGCGCCAATCGTACCCGCTGGAATCGGGCCCCGCAACCGGCTAGCTTGCCTGCATGGCCCACCGGCTATCCAGCAACATCAGGCGCGTTCGGCTCTCGCCGCGCGCCCGGCGTCACATCCTCGTCGGCGTGCTCGCGACGATGGCGCTCGCCTTTGCCGTTCTCATGGCGGCGTGGACCAGGGCCTGCGCCGGCAACAGCTGTCCCTCGATCGGCGAGCTGGAAGGCTACGATCCCAGTCAGGCCTCCAAGGTGTACGCCGCCGATGGGCGGCTGATCACCGACCTCGGGCTCGAGCGCCGAACCGTGGTGCCGCTGGGGGAGATGTCACCCTACTTGAAGGCCGCCTTCATCACCACCGAGGACAAGCGGTTTTACGATCACCATGGCATAGACTGGTACCGGGTGCTCGGCGCGGTCAAGAACAACATCCTGGAGTTCCGGGTGGCCGAGGGGTTCTCCACCATCACCATGCAACTGGCCCGGAATCTCTGGCCGGAGGACATCAGCGGGCGCGACAAATCACTCGGGCGCAAGCTCCGCGAGGCGCGGGTAGCGCTTCAGATCGAGGACAAGTATCCCAAGGAAAAGATCTTCGAGCTCTACCTCAATCAGATCGATCTCGGCAACCGCGCGTATGGCGTGGAGGCCGCGTCGCAGCGCTACTTCGGCAAGTCGGTCCGCGACCTCAACGTGGCCGAAGCGGCTACCCTTGCCGCCATTCCCAAGGCCCCGTCCCGCTACAACCCCCGGAAGAACCCCAACTGGAACGTGCAGCGCCGCAACACGGTGTTGAATCTCCTGCGAGACAACGAGCTCCTCGCTCCGCAGGAGACCGAGCGCTGGAAGGCGTACCCGCTGCTGCTCGCTTCCCGCTCCGACTTCAGCGGCGTGGCCGAGTACTTCGTGGAGTACGTGCGCCAGCAGCTGGACGCGCGGTTCGGCCAGGACCTCTACCGCTCCGGCTACCGGGTCTACACCACGCTCGATCTCGACACCCAGCAGGCCGCCGAGCGGGCACTCGAGGCCCGGCTGGAAGCGATCGAGAGCGGGGCGGACGGCAAGTTCACCCACCCGACGTACCGGCAATATCAGGATTCCAAGGCCGACAACGCCGATGCGGGCGAGCGCCCGACCAGCCCCTACCTCCAGGGTCTCGTGGTGACCCTCGAGGCCAAGACCGGCCAGATCCGCGCCTTGGTGGGCGGCCGCGACTTCGAGGACAGCAAGTTCAACCGCGCCACCCAGGCGCTGCGCCAGCCGGGCTCGACCTTCAAGCCGGTGGTTTACGCCGCCGCGGTTGAAGCCGGGTATCCGCTCTCCCATGTGATGGTGGACGATTCACTGAGCCTGGAGATCAAGCCGGAGGAGCCGCCCTGGACGCCGCAGAACTACGATCTCGAGTTCGACGGTCCGATGACGCTGCGCCGGGCGCTCTATCTGTCCCGCAACATCATCGCCATCAAGCTCGGCATGGAGCTGGGTGAGCGGGCGGTCATCAGCGAGGCCGCCAAGTTCGGGATCAGCACCCGGGTGCCCGCCGTCCCATCAATTCACATCGGGTCGGCCGACGTGATTCCGCTGGAGATGATCGCGGCGTACACCGCCTTCGCCAATCTGGGCACCCGCACCGTACCGAACGGGATACTGCGGGTGGAAGACCGCAGCGGCAAGATCGTCTGGCAACCGGCGGTGCGGAGCTTCCCGGTGCTGGACACGGCTCACGCCTGGCTCGTCACCGACGCTCTGCGCGACGTGGTCCGCCACGGCACCGCGGTGGGCTCGGTCGGGGCCCGAATCAACTTTCCGGCCGGCGGCAAGACCGGCACCACCAACGACGGTTTCGACGTCTGGTTCATCGGTTTCACTCCCGACCTCGTCACCGGAGTGTGGATCGGCTTCGATCAGCCGAAGAAGATCAAGGCCAACGCCCAAGGCGGCGTTCTCGCCGGGCCGGCCTGGACCGCGTTGATGCGCGAGGTGTATGAGCGCCGCGCGCTTCCATCAGCCTGGCCCCGCCCCAACGGCCTCAGCGCACTCGATGTGGACAAGACCACGGGGTACAAGGTGACGCCGTTCTGTCCCAAGGACGTGCATTACATCGAATCGTTCATCCCCGGCACCGAGCCGACGGGATTCTGCCCCATCCATTCGCCCTTCAGCGCGGTCGGTGGGATCATGGGAGGCAGCGGCCCCGCTCCCACCGAAGACACCGCGCCGCTGCCTACCGCTCCCGGTGTCGGCCGCCCCCGCCCCGACACGCTCACGCCGGCGCCCGCCGGCACCTCCGCGCGGGGCGGCACGCCGGGTGTGATGGGAGGCTCCGGCCCTCCGCCAAGCACCCAACGCTAGGATGCCCGCCCGCCGACTCACGGCCGGGTGGGTAATTCCGATCGAAGGCCGGCCGATCGAGCGCGGTGTGATGCTCGTCGGCGAAGACGGACGAATTCGGGCGGTCGGTCCCGACGCCTCGGTTCCGAGGCCCCCCGAAGCACTGGTCGAGAACTACGACGACGGCGCCCTCCTTCCCGGCCTGGTCAACACCCATACTCATCTCGAGCTCACCGGTCTGGAAGGACAGGTGAGCGGCACCGACTTCGCCGCCTGGATCAGGAGCGTCCGCGAGCTCAAGGCGGCCCGATCGCCCGAGCAGTTCCTCGCCGCCGCCCGCCGGGGAGTGGCGAGCTGCTTTGCTGCGGGCGTCACCGCCGTGGCCGACACCGGGGACTCCGGGACCGCCATCCGCGCCCTGGCCGAAGCTGGGGTGGCGGGGGTCGCCTATCACGAGGTCTTCGGGCCCCATCCGGACCAGGCGTGCGACAGTCTCCGAGGGTTGCAGCAGTCGGTAGCCGAGCTCGCGCGCTACGCGACCGAACGACTTCGCCTCGGAGTTTCTCCTCACGCCCCCTATACCGTGAGCGGCCCGCTCTACGCCGCGACGTCGCGCTGGGCTCGCGCCGAGGCACTTCCGCTGGCGGTGCATCTGGCGGAATCGAGGGCCGAATCCCAGCTCCTGGGCCGCGGCGCCGGCGCCTTTGCCGATGCATGGCGCGAGCGCAAAATTCCCCTCCCATCGCCGCTCGGCCGCACCCCGGTGGAATGGCTCGACGACCACGGTGTGCTCGGGGAAGGAACGCTCTGCATTCACCTGGTCCAGGCGGGGCGGGATGATCTCGATCGTATCGCGCGCTCCGGAAGCGCCGTGGCCCACTGTCCGCTCTCCAATCGAGCGCACCAGCATGGAGACGCGCCGGTGGCCGGTCTTCTCTCCCGCGGGGTGCGGGTGGGGCTCGGCACCGACTCGGTGCTGAGCGTGGGGCGGCTCGACCTTGTGGCCGAGGCGCGCGCGGCCGGCCGGCTCGCCGGGCTCGACGCGGAGCGAGGTCTGGCCCTCTGTACCCTCGAGGGGGCGCGCGCCCTCGGTCTCGAGGCGCAGATCGGAAGCCTGGTACCGGGGAAGTGGGGCGACTGCACCGTGATCCGCTGCGCCGCCGGGTCGGATGGGCGCCCGCCTTACCAGGAGCTGCTGGCGAGCGGGCCGGACGATGTGTTGGCCACCTTTGTGGGAGGACGGGACGTGTATCGAGCCGGTGGCCCGGTATGAAGATCCAGCGCCATGCCGCGATTCTGCGGGTGGTTCGAGAGCGGCGCATCGAGAGCCAGGACGAGATGCGCGAGGTGCTCGCCGAGGAGGGATTCGTCGTTACCCAGGCGACGCTTTCCCGCGATATCCGGGAGCTCGGACTGGCCAAGCTGGCCGATCCACAGGGCGGCGCGTTCTACACCCATCCGCATAGAGCGGCGGTGCGCCCCGACCTGGCGCTCGTCCTGCCAACCTTGCTGGTGAGCGTGGACGGAGTCGGCCCATTTCTGGTGCTCAAGACCGCCAGCGGCTCGGCCGGCGCCATCACCGAGGCGCTGGATCATGCCGGCTGGGGCGAGATCATCGGCACGATCGCGGGAGATGACACCGTGCTCATCATCACCCGCAGCCAGCGCTCCCGCGAGACCATAGCCACCCGGATTCAAGCGCTGGTCAAGAAGTAACTCTGTCATTACGATTCGAGGGTGCCATGACTATAGTCTTGCGCATCCCTCACCCATTTCGTTGCGGAGATCCTGCGTGCGGTGCCTGGCGCTGAACGCCTCCTTCGAGCCGCTGACGATGGTCCCGGTCCGCCGCGCCCTGCGCCTGGTGATCGAGGGCAAGGCCGAGATCGTCGAGTCGGACGTAGGCGACTACGTCCGAAGTGAACGACTCACGCTGCCCAAACCTGCCATCATCCGGCTCGTCAAGTTCGTGCACGTTCCCCGCCGTTTCCGCCGCCAGGTCACCAACACCTTCCTCTTTGCCCGCGACCACTATCGCTGCCAGTACTGCCACCGGGGTCATGGCCACCTGCGGCACCGCGAGTGTCTGACCCGGGATCACCTGATCCCCCTCTCTCGGGGCGGTGGCAACGAGTGGACCAACGTCGTTACCGCGTGCAGCTCGTGCAACACCCGCAAGGGCAATCACCTCCCCGAGGAATGCGGAATGCATCCACTCGCCGTGCCCCGCGAGCCGCACTTCGTGCACCTCTCCTGGGCGGTCCGCCGGCTCTCCGCCGCCCAGGCCAAGTACATCAAGCTGTTCTATGGCGAGGAAGCGCTGCGGGCGCTGGGGGGAGTGCGGGAGGAACGGGCGAGAACGGCGTGAGTTTCCGCTCAGGGTGACAACACCCCCCCTCTCGCCGTCTGTCCTTCACCTCACCCTGAACCGCTGCGTTCTCCCCTCCAGCCGCAGGCTCGGCAAACCCGCCAGCCGCAGCAGAAACCGCGTCGCGCCGCGTCCCAGGGCGTCCCCGATGCTCCCGCCGCCCGTCGCCACATCGCCCAGATCTCCTTCGAGAAAGCGCTCCAGCTCGTCGAGGTCGCTGTCGGAGAGGGTGGAGATCTCGAGCACCGCGCCATAGTAGTAGATGCCGGGATTCGGCGGGCGCACGTTGACCTGATAGGAAAAGGCCAGCGCCGCGCTCAAGGCGTCGAGCGTGGCGTAGCGCCGCTCCTGGGTACCGCCGGCGGTAAAGGTGAGCAGGGTGTACTGGTCGAGCAGCGGCTCGTGCCGCACCAGCACATCCCACTCAGCCTGCCGCAGAAAGAGATCGAACCAGGCTCCGCGCGAGCGCCACACCTCCACCCGGTAATGGAGTCGCACCGGAAGGCCCGAGCGAAGCGCCGACAGCCAGCGGCCGTCGCTCAGCAGATTCTCCGAGCGAACGATCGGCAGGCGCGCCCCGCCGGCAACCGAGTCCGGCGAGAGCGTCACCAGCAGACGCACGCCCTGCGGCTCCTGGGCTCGAAGCGGGAGCGACATCGCCCCCAGCAGGGCAATGCTCGCGGCCAGCGCAGCGAAACGGAGGGGCACTAGAAGCGGCGTTGCAGCCTGACGAGCAGCTTGATCGGCTCGCCTTCCGAGATCCCCTTGGCCAGGTAGGCGCCGATCTCACCGGCGTCGAGCCCGATGCCGACGTCCACCTTCCATTCGCCGAAATTGGGAATGCGGCTTACCGGCACCTGTCCCGGGCCGCTGCCGGCCAGCCACGCATCTCCCGCGTCAGCGAGGAAGACCAGGTCGGCCTCTTCGATCCCGATGAAACGGCCCGTCGGACTTCCCTCCCGATCCCGCGTCCGATACCCCAGGTCGAGCCCCAACCGGGTACGGACCTCCACCTGCGCGGTGATCGAGCGGTCGCACAGCGCCAGACGGGAGGGATCGAGAAATCCGCGGGGGGCGCAGGTGAACGCGCGGAAGTCGTACCCGGGCAGCAGGTCCGGCCCGCCGAGCGACACCCGCCGCTGCACCGGAAAGCGGTCGCCGCCTACCCACCCGTCGGCGCGGATGCGGGCGTTGATCCGTAGCGAGGGCGTCAGCCGCGAGTAGCGCCTGAGATCGAGGCTAAGACGGTCGAAGGCGTAGCCGCCGCCCAGGGGCAACTCCGGGCGGACCGACGCCGGCAACGCCACCGGGGCGACGTCGTCGCTGGTGGAGTGCTCGAAGCGCGCGCGCAGGAACCAGCCGGTGGTGGGCAGGTCGCGCTGGTTGCGGGTGTCGTAGTCCAGCGCGACGCCGGTGGTGAAGTAGTGTCCATCATCCACCAGGGGGTTTCGCCGCCAGCTATCGCTGTTTCTCAGCAGCGACCAGGGGTCGGTGGCTCGGACCGAGCGCTCGTCATCGCGGCGCATCGAAACCTCCAGCCGGAGGGGCCGCACCGGCGCCACCCAGATGGATCCACCGCCTCCGCGCCGCTCGAAGTAGTCGCGATAGTCGCGCTGCAGCAGGAACGCCGACCACCCACTCTCGCTGAGAGCGAGCGGCTGGTCCTCGATAGACGCCACTTCGCTGTACAGCCGGCCGGTCACCCCGACGCTGCCGCTGCGAAACTCTGCGCCCACCCCGTACCCGAAGTCGCTGGTGAGCCGGGATCCTTCGCCCGCGGTGCGGAGGAGGCCGCGCAGGTCGAGCCGCGCCGTCGAGTTCGGCGTCGGCCGCAGCTCGAAGAGCGGGCCGAAGACGATCGGCAGCCCTTCGATTCTATTGTAGGTTCCGCCGGTCGCGAGCAGGAGGGTGGTCCGAACCCTTCCGGTCTGAAAAGTCGTCCTGGCGGTGGCCAGATCTCCCAGGGGGCGGCGCCGCTCGCGAAGAGCCAGGGTGCCATCCGGCCGCCGCAGCACCGGAGCGGCATCCCAGAAGACGCGCTCGCCGCCGTCATGCCGGACTTCGGCCGAGCGGATGAGGCGTCCACCGACCACCAGGATCTCACCGTCTACGATCGCGCCGGGCAGCAGGTAGAGCGTGCCGTTGGCCACCGCGACCGGCCCCGAAACCCGTCCCGAGATCCGGAGGGCGCCGCGGTGCACCGCCAGCCCGCCCTCGAAGCTGCTCCCCGCCGGAATGCTCACGTCGCCCTGTATTCGGGTGGTGCCCGAGTCGTTGTAGAAGGCGATGAGCTCGGCGACGACCTGGGCCGGCGGCCCACCCCGGAGCAGGGTATCGCTCGGGGTCGCGTCGGGATCAATGACGATGACGCTGTCCTGAGCCAGGAGCGCCGAGGACGGCAGCAGCAGGAGACCGGCGACGAGCAGTCGCTTGGTATGGCTCACGGCGTTCCTCGTTCCCGTTGTTCGCTGTGCAGCCCCAGACGCCGCATGCGGCGATAGAGATTCGCCCGGTCGGTCTGGAGCGCTCTCGCGGCCTCGGCCACGTTGCCCTGAGCCTGGGCCAGCGCGGCGGAGATCAGGCCGCGCTCGAATTCGTCCAGTGACTCGTTGAGCGAGCGGCCGGAAGCAGCCGCCGGCGCCGGGGGCGGGGTGGCGCCGCGGAGCACCTGGCGCACCGCGGCAGCGTCCACCAGGGGACCGCTCAAGATGCTGAGCCGCTCGATGAGATTGGCCAGCTCGCGGACGTTGCCGGGCCAGCCGTAGGAGGCGAACGCCGCGAGGGCGTCGGGCGTGAATGCCGCCGCCTGCCGGGGGCGTACCCGCTCGGCCAGATGGGTCACCAGCGCGGGGAGATCCTCCAGCCGCTCGCGCAGTGGAGGCAGGTGGATCGGAAATACGTTGAGGCGGAAGAAGAGGTCTTCCCGAAACGCACCGGCGGCGACTTCGTCCTCCAGGCGCCGGTTGGTGGCCGAAACGATGCGGACATCGGCGCGCACCGTCGTTTCGGCCCCGATGCGCTGCAGCTCGCCGGTCTCCAACGTGCGCAGCAGCTTGGCCTGCGCCTCGGTGCTCAGGTCGCCGATCTCGTCGAGAAAGAGGCTGCCGCCGTGCGCCAGCTCGAAGCGGCCCAGCCGCCGCTCGGTGGCGCCGGTAAAGGCGCCCCGCTCGTGGCCGAACATCTCCGACTCGACGAGGTCTCGAGGAATCGCGGCGCAGTTGACGGTCACCAGCGCCCGTCCGGCCCGCCGGCTGGAGCGGTGGATCGCGGCCGCCACCAGCTCCTTCCCCGTGCCCGACTCTCCGGTGACGAGCACTCGCGCCTCGGTCGGACCTACCCGGTCAATCAGCGTCTGGACCTGCCGCATCGCGGCGCTGTCGCCGATCAAGGCCCCCCGGCGGGACAGCTCGGCGTGCAGCGCCCGGTTCTCGGCCCGCGTGCGGTTGAGCTCCAGGGCGGCGCGCACGGTGACGAGAATCGCCTCGGGCGTGAGCGGCTTCTCCAGGAACTGGAAGGCGCCCAGTTTGACGGCGCGCACCGCGTCGGTGAGCTGCGCCTTACCGCTCATCATGATGACGGGCGCGGTCCGGCCGCGCTCGCGAAGCTGGGACAGGGTCTCCAGGCCGTTGGGTCCCGGCGGCATGAGCAGGTCCAGCAGGATGACGTCGGGATCCACGTCGTCAATGAGCAGCAGCGCGGCGTTTCCGTTGGACGCCTCCGCCACGGTGAATCCCTCGCCCCGCAGAAGAGCGGCCAGCATCCGGCGGATATTGGCCTCGTCATCCACCAGGAGAACCTGCGCGGGGCCGCTGCTCACCGGCCGCGCAACTTCACCACGAACGTGGCGCCGCCACCCGGTGTACGCTCGGTGCCGATGGTACCGTGATGCAGACCGACCGTCTGCTTGGCGAGTGCGAGGCCGAGCCCGGTGCCTCCGTCCTTTCCGGTGCAATAGGGATCGAAGATCCGGCCCTCCAGCTCCGGCGGGATGCCAGGGCCGTGATCGCGGATCTCGACCCGCGCGCCGCCGTCTTCCGCCATGGCGACGATTTCGATCGCCCCGCTCGCCTCAGAGGCTTCGACCGCGTTGCGCAGGATGTTGCTGAAGGCGCGCCGCAGTGGATCGTAGTGCCCGAGGATCGTGGGGGTGGCGGGATCGAGGGAGAGGTGGGACGTCATCGTCGGCGGCAGGGTAGTGCGCGCCAGCTCATCGAGCAGCTCCAGCAGGTCAACCTGGGCCGCCGGGCCCTCGGGAAGCCGGCCGAACTCGGTGAACTCGCGGGCCAGCTGCTCCAGCCGGCCCGATTCCGCCATCAGGACCTCGATGGCCTCCCGCTGGTGCGGAGCCGAGGAGCGATCGAGTTGGGAGACGGCAAGACGGATCGGGGTGAGCGGGTTGCGCATCTCATGCGCCACCCGGCGGGCGGTCTCGCGAAATGCGCGCAGCCGCTCCGACTCGATCTCCTGCGCCCGCGCGCGGTCGAGCGTCTCGGCCATCTCCCGCAGGGCGGTGCGCAGGTCGGCAAACTCGGGAGCGCCCCGCTGAAGGGTCTCCGGCGGGAGCGGCTCCATCCGCCGGATATGAACCGTCCAACCCACCAGCTCGTCAATCGGGCGGCTGAGCTGGCGGGAGAGGTGGCCGCCCAGCCGCACCGAGGCGTAAACCACCCCGGCACCCGCCAGCAGCACGGCCAGTCCAAGGCCGGCGTAGTAATACCGGCCAAACGTCTCGGCCCGCTGGTAGCGGCGGAGCGCCTCATTGAGTCTGGTGGCGTGGTCGGCCAGCGCGTCCCGCTCGGACCGGGTCAGCCGAGTCGAGTCTATGGTCTCCAGGAGAGTGCGGCCGGTGGCCCCTGCCTGCTCCAGCGCCTCCCCGGGGCCGGTGGCCGGCGTGCTGGAACGGATGGTGAGCCCCCAACCCAGAATTGCCACGGCGGTAGGGAGAGCGCCGAGGCAGATCAGGATGAGCAGAATTCTTTGATGGAAGGAGAGTCGCATCGCCTTGAAAGGTAAGCCGCGGCGCCGC
>JACCQZ010000016.1 GCA_013813875.1 Gemmatimonadales bacterium
CGGCGCCGCTTCAGGAACCTCGAGAAGGAGGCGATGCTCAAGCGCCTTCCCCGCGGATACAGCGAAGGTCATCCGGCCGAGCGGTGGCTGCGCTTTCGATCGTTCACCGCGGGACGGCGGTTGAGCGTCCGGGAGGTAGTGGGCCAGCGCCTGCCGCAGACGCTAGAGCGCGACTTTGCCGCGCTGGTGCCGCTAGTGCGGTGGCTCAACCTGGCGCTGGGGTACGATCCGCTGCAGCGGAGATATTGATCCGCAGTGCGCCAACTACCTGCTCGCACACTGGCCGCACTCAGGACGACAACTGGTTCGGCGCTGTTCCCAAGTGACGGGCGGATTGACGTTTGGAAGTGAGCAGGTACATTGACATGGAAGCAGTCCGGCCATCCACACCCGTCATCCATGCCAGTCCCAGCCTCGCGGCAATCGCCGAGGGCTGAAGTGTGGTCCGAAGGTAACGGTATTCCTTGTGCCTTCCCGCGGATTTCCCGCCACAACAGCTCCGCTCGACAGGGCGCGTGAGTGACTTTGAGATCCCCGGCCGCGACTAACGCGGCGCGGCGCCTCTGGCCGCGCCGCCCAGGGGACGTCAGCGACCCCGAAGAGGTCGCTGCGGCCGCCAATCGGGTCTGCGTCCAGCTTCGCTCGGGGCTGGCCCGCTGGGTTGGATCCGAAGGGTATCGGGCGCTCCTCGATCGAGCGCTGGGGGAGTCGGCCGCGCACCATCCAGTGCTCAGCAGCCTCTCGTGCCACGAGGGCGACGAGCAGGCGGCCGTGGCAGCCGTGCGGGCGTACGGATCCGCTGAGGTTGCGGCGGGTATGGTGGCGCTGGTGGCGACCCTGATCGACCTGCTGGGCCGCATCATCGGAGAGGAGATGGCCGTGCGATTGGTCGAGCAGAGCGCAACGCCGGGACCGCGGCGGGTCTCCAGCACCGATCGGCAAGGAGGGCGCAATGGCTAGGAAGCTCCCCCGAAAGAAGGAGCCACCCAAGAGGGCTTCGCTGCCGGTCCTGGCCACGGGGGTACCTGGCCTGGACTCGGTCCTCGGCGGGGGCCTGCCGGCGCTCTCGTTCAACCTGATCGCAGGCAGTCCCGGCTCGGGGAAGACGACGCTGGCGATGCAGATGCTGTTCGCCAACGCGACCGCCGCGCGCCCCGGCCTGTTCTTGACGCTCCTGGGAGAGACGGCGTTGAAGATGCTGCGCTACCAGCAGCAGTTCGAGTTCTTCGATCTGAGCCGCGTCGGGTCGGACGTGCACTTCGTCAATCTCAGCGAGGAGGCGCTGGGAGGGGACCTCGACGCGGTGCTGGCACGCGTCGTCGAGGAGGTCGATCGCGTTCGTCCCGGTTTCGTGGTGGTTGATTCGTTCCGGTCGCTGGTCCTCGGTGATGCACCGGAGCACCCGAGCGGCCGGCTCGATCACTTCGTACAGCGGCTGGCACTACACCTGACGACTTGGGAGATCACCTCCTTCCTCATCGGAGAGTACGAGGAGCAGGATATCAGGAACCCGATCTTCACCGTCGCGGACGGCATCCTCTGGCTCTCGCAGGCAGTGGATCGAAACTCGGTCGTCCGCAAGCTTCAGGTGGTGAAGGCGCGGGGCATCGAACCGATGCCCGGCCTGCACACCATGCGGTTGAGCGCCAGAGGGGTGCAGATCTTCCCGCGAATCCCCGAGCGCCGCCAGGAAGTCCACCGGACCGGCGGGCAGCGACTCTCAACCGGGATCAGCGGGCTCGACGAGATGATGAGCGGCGGCATCACCGCCGGTGATTCACTGGTCCTCGCGGGTCCGACCGGTTCGGGCAAGACCACCTTTGCGATTCAGTTCGTCGCGGCCGGGCTCCGGGAAGGCGAGGCCGCGGTCATAGCGATCTTCGAGGAGCGTCCGGAGGCGTATCTGGAACGGGCCAAGAGCTTCGGCGTGGACTTTCGCGAGGCGGTGCGGGAGGGGAAGCTGCGCATCATCTATCTACGACCCCTCGACCTGTCGGTTGACGAGACGCTCCAGGAGATCCGCACGTCGGTCGAGGAGACGGGGGCGACGCGAGTCGTTATCGACTCGATCACGGGCTTCGAGATAGCCCTGGCGCCGACCTTTCGCGAGGACTTCCGCGAATCGCTGTACCGCCTCATCGGCGCGCTGACCGGTTCCGGCGTCACCATGTACTCGACCGTCGAGGTGCAGGAGAGCCGCGAGGCCCTCCGCCTCACCGGCTACCATATCTCGTTCCTGACCGACGACATCATCAACCAGCGCCTGGTGGAAATCGAGGGAGAGCTCCGCAAGGTTCTGACGATCGTGAAGATGCGGGGCAGCGATCACAGCCGGGAGTTCCGGGCCTACGAGCTCACCGGCACCGGAGTGCTGCTGCGAGAGTCGCTCCGGGACTACGACGGCATCGTTACCGGAATTCCCACGCGCCAGTTGCGGATCCGGCAGCAGGCCCATCCCGGGCTTACCGACCAGGAGACCCTGGTACTCGAGACGATCGTCCGGGCGGGCCCACAGTCGCGCAACGACATCGTGAAGTCGATCGGCCTGCTCCCGAGCGCCATAGACCTCATACTCGAGCGCCTGACCCAACTGCACTACGTCAGCCCCAAGGGGTCCCGCTACCAGGGCGTTGCGCGTCCGCGCGGTCCCTGAGCTGAAACGACGTGACCGGGTCAGCTCGGAAGGTGGCGGAGCGGGAGCGGGACGAGCGCTATCAGCAGCTCGTCGAGCTCGCGCCGGACGGCATCCTGATCCACGACGGCGAGCGGATCGTGCTCGCCAACGCCGCGGCCGTCCGGCTCGCGGGCGCAACCAATCGGATTCAGCTCGTCGGCCAGCTGATCGAGACCTTTCTCACCCCGCCCTATCTCAAGGCCGTCCAGGCCCAGCTCCTGAGTTCCGGCGACGTGGCGGAGGTCCCGCCGCCGGTGCGAGACCTGTTTCGGCGACTCGATGGATCGCAGGTCGAAGTCGAAGTGACGGCAATCGCCTTCATGGATCACGGCCGCCTATCGGCGCACCTCGTCATCCGGGATATTACCGAGCGACTGGCGGTGCAGCAGGCGGCGCGGCAGGTGGAGAAGCATCTCCAACAGGCGCAACGGATGGAAACGGTCGGCGCGCTGGCCGGCGGTGTGGCCCATGAGATCAACAACATGATGTCGGTCATACTCGGCTTCAGCGAGTTCCTGCTGCAGAACCCGGCTTTGCAGCAGGAACAGCGCTCGGAGGTGGAGCAGATCGCGAAGGCCGCCAATCGCGCCGCCTCGGTCACCGGGCAGCTCCTGTCTTTCAGCCGCCGCGCCTTTCATGAACCGCAGGTCGTCGACCTCGGCGCCGCCGCGCGCGACCTCGAGCCGATCATCCGCCGGCTGCTGGGCGAGGGACGCCAGCTCGTGCTGGCGGCGGACGCGCCCGCCCGGGTAATGATCGACCCTCGCCAGCTCGAGCAGGTGATTGTCAATCTGGCACTCAACGCGCGTGACGCGATGCCGGACGGCGGTACGCTCACCATCACGACCAAGGAGGCCGAGTTCACCGGCGGCGCCCGATTGACGGAGGGTGTCGCCATCGCGGCCGGCCAATACGGACTCCTCGTGGTGCGCGATACCGGCGACGGCATGGACGCCGCAACCCAGCTGCGGATCTTCGAGCCGTTCTTCACCACCAAGGCCGTCGGCGAGGGTACCGGGCTCGGCCTCGCGGCCGTCTATGGGATCATCAAGCAGAACTCGGGTTACATCACGGTAGCCAGCGCGCCGGGCCGGGGCGCTGTATTCACGCTGTACCTGCCCATCCTATCCGACGTCAAGGTGCGCGAGAAGCGGGTGGACCCCGCATCGATGGAGGGGGATGCCCGGCACGCTGCGGCGACCGTTCTCCTGGTTGAGGACGAGTCGGCCGTGAGGACGGTCGCTACGCGGAGCCTGGAGGTCGTCGGCTTCCGGGTCATCGAGGCCTCTGATGGCGCCGATGCGCTCGAA
Source organism: Gemmatimonadales bacterium (assembly GCA_013813875.1). GTDB lineage: Bacteria > Gemmatimonadota > Gemmatimonadetes > Gemmatimonadales > GWC2-71-9 > CAVVWJ01. Next base: position 3,985 of record JACCQZ010000016.1, read on the forward strand.
GTGGTGGCCCGGCACGGGGCGCCGGATCTGTTGCTCACCGACCTGGTGATGCCGGGCATCAGTGGGGCCGAGCTGGCGCGACGCCTGAGAGAGCGGTGGCCGGCGCTCCCAGTCCTTTTCATGTCCGGCTACTCGGCGGCGGATCTCCGCCGGCAGGGAGCGCTGGCGTTCGAAGGGATCACTCTACAGAAGCCGTTCACTCCCGACGTCCTGGTGCGAAGTGTGGTCGAGGCGCTCTCCAATCAGAGCCAGGGCTCAGCTCGATGACAACTCCCGAGACCGTACCTGACATTCCAGCGCTTCTGGACGACGACGCCGACCTCTTCAGCGGCGGCGGTGAGATGGGCGAGCTCATGCAGCGGCACGACTGGAGCGCCACCGCGCTCGGCCTCCCCGCCGGGTGGCCCTCCAGCCTCAAGACCGCCGTCCGCATCTGCCTGACTTCCCGCTTTCCCATCGTGCTCTGGTGGAGTCCTGAGCTCCGACTCCTCTACAACGACGCGTGGCGACCGGTGCTCGGCGCCACCAAGCACCCGCAGGCGCTGGGGGCGCCCGGTCACGAGATCTGGCCCGAGATCTGGCACATCATTGGCCCCATGTTCGCGCAGGTGCTCGCTACCGGGCGCGCGACCTGGGAGGATGACCAACTGCTGGTGCTGGATCGCTACGGGTATCTGGAGGAGGCGTACTTCACTTACTCGTACAGTCCCATCCGCCTGGACTCGGGCGAGGTCGGCGGTGTGTTCGCGGCGGTCAACGAGACCACCGAACGCGTCCTCGGCGAGCGCCGGCGCGAAACGCTGCGGCGACTCGCCGCGCAGGCGAGCGAGGCCAAATCGGTCCCCCAGGCGTGCTCGCGAGCGGCGACCGTCCTCGCTGACAACGACGCGGACGTCCCATTCGCCCTTCTATACACGCTCGATGCCCAGGGAGGACAGGCCACGCTGAGCGAGGCGGTGCGGCTTGAGCCCGGCACGGAGGCGGCGCCCATCGCCGTCTCGGTACGCGATGGATCGTCAGATGCCGCACCCTGGCCGATCGCCGCCGTGCTTCGAACGGGGCAGGCAGTGGTCGTCCAGAACCTGGCCGAGCGGATTGGTGCCCTACCCGGCGGGCGCTGGCCCCAGCCAACGACGAGCGCGATCGCGGTGCCGCTCACCGGCGCGGCCGAGGCCCAGCCACTCGGCGTGCTGGTGCTCGGCGTGAGCCCGGCACGCGCGCTCGACGCCGACTACCGCGCCTTTGCCGAGTTCGCCGCAAGCCACCTCTCGACCGCCATGGCAAACGCGCGGGCGTATACCCAGGCGCAGGAGCGGGCCGAGGCACTCGCGGAGCTGGACCGCGTGAAGACGGCCTTCTTCAGCAACGTCAGCCACGAGTTCCGCACGCCGCTTACGCTCATGCTCGGGCCGCTCGAGGATCTGCTCGATGCACCCGACGTCCCGACGGCCGCACGGGAACAGGCTACGGTGGCGCGGCGGAACGCGCTCCGGCTGCTCAAGCTGGTCAACTCGCTGCTCGACTTCTCGCGCCTGGAGGCGGGGCGCGTCGAGGCGCAGTACGAGCCCGTAGATCTCGCCGCGCTGACGGCCGACCTCGCCAGCACCTTTCGCTCCGCGGTCGAGCGGGCCGGGCTCCAACTGGTGGTGGACTGCCCCGCCCTCCCCGAGCCGGCCTACGTGGACCGCGACATGTGGGAGAAGATCGTCCTCAACCTTGTGTCCAACGCATTCAAGTTCACCTTCCAGGGCGAGATCGGCGTGGCGCTCCGGCAGGAGGGAGCGCGGGTCACTCTCACGGTGAGCGACACTGGCACCGGCATCCCACCCGACGAGCTTCCTCACGTCTTCGAGCGCTTCCGCCGGGTGCAGAACGCTCGGGCGCGCACTTATGAAGGCAGCGGCATCGGGCTCGCGCTGGTCCACGAGCTGGTGAAGCTGCATGGCGGCAAGGTGGCGCTGACGAGTGAGGTGGGCCGCGGCACGACCTTCGAGGTCACCCTGCCGGCCGGGAGCGCGCACCTGCCGGCTGGATGCGTCGTACCGCCCCGTCCGGCCATGCGAGGCGGCGTGGGGGCGGCGCCATTCGTCGAGGAGGCGCTACGGTGGCTGCCGAACGCCGCGTCGGTGGAGAGGTCAACCGGGGGCGGCGGGCTCCTGCCGGAGGCGCCTGCCGTGCGACGCCCGGGGACCCCTGAGGCCGTGCCGGCACGCATTCTCATCGCCGACGACAACGCGGACGTGCGCGAGTACGTCGGGCGGCTGCTCGGCGCGCGCTGGTCGGTCGAGACGGTCGCCGACGGTAGTGCCGCCCTCGCCCGGGCCACGGCCGACCCCCCCGACCTGGTGCTGAGCGACGTCATGATGCCGGGACTTGACGGGTTTGGGCTGCTCCAGGCCCTCCGCGCTGACGCCCGCACGCGCGAGCTGCCGTTGATCCTGCTCTCGGCGCAGGCCGGCGAGGAGTCGCGCGTCGAGGGCCTCCAGCGCGGAGCCGACGACTACCTGGTCAAACCGTTCTCGGCGCGCGAGCTCGTCGCCCGGGTCGAGTCGTCGCTCACCCTGGCACGACTCCGCCGCGAGGTCGCCGAGGTGGAGCGGGGGCTGCGCGCGGAGGCCGAGGCGCGGGAAGAGCGGCTGCGCCAGAGCGAGGCACGGCTCCAGTCGGCGCTCGACTTGGCGCGGCTCGCGACTTACGAATGGGAGCCGGTGACCGGTGCCCTGCGGTGGGGCGCCGATCTCAGGGCAATGTGGGGTCTGCCAGCCGATGCCGCCGTGGATTACGAGGTGTGGCGCAACGGCATCCACTCCGACGACCGCAGGTTCGTAGAGGCACAGCTCGCCCAAGCCACTGATCCAGGCGGTGATGGACTCTATGAGTCCGAGTATAGAGTCGGCGGTGAGCGCCAAGGATTCATGAGGTGGGTGGCCACCCGCGGCCAGGTGTTCTTCGAGGACGGGCGGGCGGTGGCGCTGGTAGGCGTGGCTCAGGATATCACCGAGCGCAAACAGGCCGAGGAGGCGCTCCGGCGGCGCGAGCAGCAGTTTGTCTCGTTGGCGGAGAATCTACCCGACCTGATCGCGCGGTATGACCGCGAGCTACGCCATGTATACGTCAACCGCGCTATTACCGAGCTGACCGGCAAGACCGCCGAGTACTTCCTGGACCGCCGGGTGACCGAGGGCGAAGGGCCGCCCGAGCTCTTGGCGCGCTGGGGCGAGGCTGTTGCCGGCGTGTTCTCCGGTGGTGCCACGGCTGAGCTGGAGTTCGAGTTCCCTGGCCCGGATGGCATCCATCGCTACAACGCCCGACTCGTGCCGGAGCGTGGCGGCGATGGCGCCGTCGCATCGGTCATCAGCATCGCCCGCGACGTTACGGCACAGCGGCGGAGCGAGGAGCGGCTCCGGCTGGCCGCGAAGATGGAGGCGATCGGGCGGCTCGCCGGCGGAATTGCCCACGATTTCAACAACCAGCTGCAAGGCGTGAGCGGCTTTGCCAACTTCGTGGGCCGCGACCCCGGACTGGGGGCCCGCACTCGGCAGGACCTGGAGGAGATCCAAAAGGCCACCGAACGCATGGCCGGCCTCACCCGCCAACTCCTCGCCTTCAGTCGCCAGCAGCTCCTGACCCTCGAAACACTGGATCTCAATGCGGCGGTGGCTGATGGCCGCTCGCTGCTGCATCGGCTGATCGGCACAAACGTCGAAATGGTGCTGGAGCTGCTGTCGGAGCCACTGTGGATCAGGGCGGACCGGTCCCAGCTCCTCCAGGTGCTCATGAACCTGGCGATCAACGCGCGCGACGCGATGCCGAACGGCGGGCGCCTGACGTTGCACACGGGGATGCGTGAAGTGACCCCCGGCGAGCCGGCGGCGGGTGCCGCAGGCACGATCGAACCCGGGCCTTACGCCGTCCTCACGGTGACCGACGCAGGGGTCGGCATCCCGGCAGCGGACCTGCCGCACATCTTCGAGCCGTTCTTTACCACGAAGGAGGTGGGCCAGGGCACCGGGCTGGGCCTCGCGACGGTACATGGCATAGTGAGTCAGAGTCACGGCCACATCTGGGTCGAGAGCGCACCAGACCAGGGTACCAGGTTTACGGTGTTCCTCCCCAGCGCCGCCGGCCCGACAGCCTCACCGGACGCGCCGAAAGCGCGCGAGGCCGGTTGGACCGGGCGGAACCGGATCCTCGTGGTCGACGACGAGGACGTGGTGCGGACAATCGTCTGCCGCACCCTGGAGGCCGAGCAGTATGAAGTCCTCGAGGCGCGCAACGGCCGGGAGGCGCTGGAGCGCCTGGCGCAGGCGGGCGGTCGCATCGACCTGGTCCTGAGCGACATTGTCATGCCTGGGCTCGACGCGCACCAGCTGAGTGAGCGACTCGCGGCGGAATACCCCACGGTGCGCCTGGTGTGGATGTCGGGTTACCCGCGGGACAGCTTCGATCGGCTGGCCGAGAGCCAACCCTTCATCCAGAAGCCCGTGCCGGCCGACATCCTCCTCGAGACGATCGGCGGATTCCTCGCGAAAGGCGCCCCGCCGGCGGACTGACGCTCCCTGTTCTCAAGGTAACATCGCCGCCCGCGAGACAGCTCGGGGGAGTCGTTGCCGCCCTGGGAGCAAGATCAGGTCGCCGCACGTCGTGATGTGGGCGACCTGATCGATTGCCGTTTGCAGCAGTCCGCACTACTCAGCGGGCTCAGCTTAGTGCGCGCCGCGGCTCCGGCGCTCCACGCCGGCATAGGCCGGCTGGGGAAAGGCCCGGCGCTCCACGCCCTGATACCGCGACGGCATCGCCGAGCGGGAGACGACGCCCCGCTCGGCACCCGCCGGCAGCTCCGACAGCGAACTGGGAGCGTCGAGGTGGGCGCCGTCGTCCACACCAACGCCCAGCCGCTCCACCAGCTCCCCGCCCAGCCAGCCGGTGATCGCCGCCAGCCCGCCCCCCGCCAGCCCGGCGACGACCGCCTCGGTGGGAGGCACGCCGGGGTTCTCGCGCCGCAACAGCCAACTCAGCACGAAGAGCACCAGCACCACGGTGTTGCCCACCCCATGGATCAGCCCGATTCGCTTGGCTCTGGTTCCCTGCGGAATCGCGAACCAGTCAATCCACCCCGGCACCGCGGCGGCGAGCCCGCCGACGACTCCGGCCCCGATCAGGTAATAGGCCACCTCGGCCCAGCGGATGTCCCCCGAGACAAGATGGATGATGTCAAAAACCACTGCCGTCGCCAGCAATCCGAGGGGAAAGACGATGAGCATCGGATGCACCGCATGCCCCGCGACTTTGGCTCTGCTTTCCATACAGGACCTCACAGGACCTCGTAAATCTCGTTCGATGTTAAGCCGGTCGAAAGTGTAGACTCGGAGCTCAGGTCCCCAGCTGCTGCTGGACCTTCTCCAGACTGGTCAGATGGCCCTGGAGAGAGGTGAGCGTCTTCTGGAGAAAGCTTCGCACCTGCGCGTTCTGCGCCGCGGGGAGGAACTGATCCTGCACCGAGCTGATGTTCGCCTGGTGGGCCTCGATCTGCTTGCCGACAAAGGCACGATCGAACTCCGCGCCGGTGAGGCCCGCCATCTCCGCGCTGTCAGGGGCGGAGCCGCCGGCCGCCGGGGTGAGATCAACGTCCACCTGCCGGGCGAGCGCCTCGAGCTCCTTCTGGTTCTGGGTGTGCTCCTTGACCAGTTGGTTCGCGATCTGTTTGACGGCCGGCGATTGCGCCTTCTTTGCCGCCGGGCGGGACATGGTGATCTCGGCGGCGTTGACGGTGCTGAGCTGAGTGAGGGTGCCGGCGGGCGTCACGGGAGCGTTGCTGCCGGTGGCCGACGCGGTGTCGCCCATGGCGCCTCCTGCGGTGTCCTCCATCCCGCTCTCCCCCGCCGCTCCACCCGGGCGATCGTTGGGGCCGGGGCTACATCCGATCAGCGCGGCCAAAGCCAAAGCCGGCAATGTCGTTGAACGCATAAATGTGCTCCTCAGAGACGGGAGCAGGCATAATGGGTGGCTGCGCTGGCGGAGGATGTGACCTGGGACCCACACCGAGAGGCCCCGCGGCCCCCGACGGGACACCGCGATCAGAGCTGCTCGCTGCTCCAGGAGTATAGCGTGCGGTAGATCTCCTGATTGCGCTGGATCGCCCGAACGTAGCCCCGGGTTTCGGCGAAGGGGATCCGCTCGGCAAAGACCTCCGGATCATCCACGCCCACCCGGCGCGACCAGCGCTCGACCCGGCTGGCGCCGGCGTTGTATGCGGCGAGGATGTGCACCGGCTGAACGTAGCGGCCGGATAGTTCCTGCAGGTGATAGGAGCCGAGCTGAAGGCTCACGTCCGGCTGGTAGAGCAGAACCGGATCCCAGACCGGGTATTCCAGCGAGCGCGCCAGGCGCCCGCCCAGTTCCGGCATGACCTGCATCAGTCCACGCGCGCCCACCGGCGAGGTGGCAGCCGGGTTGAACATTGATTCCTGGCGAATGAGCGCCGCGACAAAGCTGGGATCGAGCCGCTGCTCTGACGCCGCCGCCAGCAGCGCATCCTCCAGGACCACGGGATAGAGCAGGCGATAGGTACGCGCGTCACTCGGGGCTCCTCGGGCCAGCGCGCGCCTGGCCAACTGGATGGCCTGCGAGGCGAGCCCCTGCGACCGAAAGGCGTTGGCCACCGCCAGCAGCCGCTCAGACGAGGTATCGGTCGTCGCGCTCAGCCGTTCGTATTCCCGCCGAGCCTCGGCCAGCAGACCCAGTCGCGAAAGGAGGGCGGCGCGGGCCACCGCGCTGTCCACCTCAGGAACGGAGACGAACGAATCCGCGGCAGGCGCCGGAGTCCAGGCTGGACGGCCGAGTCGGCGGGCGGCCAGACTGGAGTAATAGGAGACCTGGTCCTCGGCTAGCAGCTTCTCCCAGCGGCTACGGGCGGCCGCGCTGTCGGCGGCGGCCGCCCAAGCCCGGCCCGCCCAGTAGAGAGAGGCCACCGCCTCGTCGCTCTTGGGGTAGCGCTTGGCGAGATAGTCGAACTCGCGGGCGGCAGTCGCCGCCTTTCCGGTCAGCAACTCGATCATGGCGGCTCGGAAGCGCGCGGGGGCGGCGAACCGGCTGGTGGGATATCCCAGGGCCGAGCGCCGGTAGAAGTCGCGCGCCTTGCGGTCGGCCCGGTCGTCCGACACCAGATCGCCCAGGAGGAAGAGGGCGGAGGCGGCGGCCGTGGTGTCGCGGGGAAACTTCCGCCCGATCTCGACCAGGGCCGCGCGGCCCTCGCTGAGCTGTCCATCCCGCACCAGCGACCGCGCGCGCAGATATGCCGCCGACCCAGCCAGCGGGCCGCGAACCAGGTTGAACTGGGAGGCCGCGTCCGCGTGGCGGCCCTGCCGCGCGAGAGCCGAGCCGTATCCGAAGCGGTCCTCCGAGGTGCCCAGGTCGGCCGCGAACGCCTTGGCATACCCGCCGGCTGCCCGGGCGCCCATTCCCGACTGACCCGCCGCGCGCGCCACGATCAACTCCTCGTCCGGGGAGAGCGGTGCAAAGACGCTGTCCAGAAGGGCGATCGCCTCACGCGCCTCGCTCGCGCCGCTCCTGCCGTTGACCAGCGCGAGCAGATCCTGCCGTACCGTCGCGCGAGGGCCGCTGTCGGGGCTCATGGTCAGCCTGAGCCGTAGAGCGGTCAGCCTGGCGCCGAGGGTGTGGTACTGCGCGGCAGCTCGAGCCAGGTTGCCGGTGCGATGATTGGCCGCGGCCTCGGACCAGGGGATCCGGGCCAGCGCGAGCTGGTTGACGATGGTACCGAAGAGCCGGGCGCGGGCCATGCTGTCGTCGGTAACAGCCGCGGCCCGGATGCGCAGCCAGTCGCCGATCAGGGGAAGCTGCTCCGCCGCCTGTTGGTACTTGGCGGCGGCGCTGTCGCGGGCATCGAGGCGGTCGTAGGCGGTGGCCAGAAAGAAGAGCCGTTCTCCCGCCGCCACCGACTCCGAGCCAGGGTGGGCGGCCAGGGCATGGTACAAGGCCATCGAATCCTGGCGCTGCTCCAGAGCCGAGCGGGCCAGCATCAGGCGGCCCCGGCCCTCGAAGAGGCTATCGAGCCACGGCTCTCCATCGAGCAGCCGCGCCACCTCGGGCCACCCGCCCCATTGGCTTGCCGCCGTGGCCGCCAGGAAAACCGCCGCCGGGCTTCGCTGCGCGGAATCGGCCAGCACCGGCGCCATGAGAAGGCTGGCCTGCCACGGGCGACCCCGTGCGAGCGCGCCCCGAGCGTCGTCCAGCAGCGAGTCCATCTCGGCGCGAGGGGCACTCCCAATATCACCGCCATGGGCCAACGCCAGGAATTGCGTTGGTGGGCTCACCAGGGCCGCAACAAGCCACAGCTGGGTCAGGGGCATCGAGTCGAGTCGCCGTCGAGAGGAGAAGCGCTTACTGCATGCAAATGCCGCGCCTCTCGGGGTCTTGTTACCCTGAGCGGAGCGAAGGGGCGTAGCCAGATATGGTCCTTCACTTCGTTCAGGTGACAATTCGCTGGGCGACAATTCGCCCCACCTCTTGCAGTTTGTGTGGTTTACTATTGAGGAATGACGGAGGACGAGGACACCAGGGTACGGCTCGATAAGTGGCTCTGGGCGGCGCGGTTTTACAAGACGCGCTCGCTCGCGTCGGAGGCTATCGCCGGCGGAAAGGTGCAGGTCAACGGCGACCGGGCCAAACGCGCGCGGCCGCTACAGGTGGGCGATGAGGTGCGGGTGCGCCAGGGGCCCTACGAGCACCTGGTTGTCGTTCGCCAGCTCTCGGCTCGGCGGGGCTCGGCCGCGCTCGCGGCGGGTCTCTACGAAGAGAAGCCCGAGAGCCGCGCGGCCCGCGAGGCGCGGGCGCTGCAGATGAAGAGCGTGCACGCTGCGTTCATACCCGAACGCGGGCGCCCCACCAAGAAGGACAGGCGGGAGATCGAGCGGTTGAAGAGAAGAGGATGACGGCGAGTGGCAAGTGGCAAGTGGCAAGTGGCAAGTGGCAAGTGCGGAAGTGAAATACCATACGGCGAGTTCGACTCATGTACTTGTCCCTTGTCCCTCGTCCCTCGTCCCTTGTCACTTGCCACTTTCCCCTTCCACTCAACGCATGTTGCCCACCATCGCCTCCCCGAACTCCGAGGTTTTCAGCAGTGTCGCCCCGCTCATCAGACGCTCGAAATCGTAGGTCACCCGCTTCTGGGCGATGGTCTTCTCCAGCGACGCGACGATCAGGTCGGCCGCCTCGTGCCAGCCGAGGTAGCGGAACATCATCTCGCCGGAGAGGATGAGCGAGCCGGGATTCACTTTGTCCTGGTCGGCGTACTTGGGCGCGGTGCCGTGGGTGGCCTCGAAGATGGCATGACCGGTGAGATAATTGATGTTGGCGCCGGGCGCGATGCCGATGCCACCCACCTGCGCCGCCAGCGCATCGGAGATGTAATCGCCGTTGAGGTTCATCGTGGCGATCACGCCGTACTCCTTGGGCCGCGTCAGGATCTGCTGCAGAAAGGCGTCCGCGATCACGTCCTTGACGACCAGGCCGCCCGGCAGCCGCAGCCAGGGCCCGCCATCGAGGTCGGTGGCGCCATACTCCTCGCGGGCAAGCGCGTAACCCCAATCGCGGAAGCCGCCCTCGGTGAACTTCATGATGTTTCCCTTGTGTACCAAGGTCACGCTGGAGCGCTTCTGGACCAGGGCGTAGTCAATGGCTGCCCGAATCAGCCTTTTGGAGCCCTCCTCGGAGATCGGCTTGATCCCGATGGCGCTGGTGGCCGGAAAGCGGATTGACTGGGCGCCCATCTCCCGCTGCAGAAACTCGACCATCCGGCGGGCCTCGACGCTGCCGGCCCGGTACTCGATTCCGGCATAGATGTCTTCGGTGTTCTCGCGAAAGATCACCATGTCAACGTCCTGAGGCGCCTTCACCGGCGAAGGGACGCCCTGAAACCAGCGGACAGGCCTGACACAGGCGTAGAGATCGAGCTTCTGCCGCAGCGCCACGTTCAGCGACCGGAATCCGCCGCCCACCGGGGTGGTGAGCGGTCCCTTGATGGCGACGAGGTTGCGGTCTATGGCGGCCAGGGTGTCATCCGGCAGCCAGCTGTTGAGGCGATCCTTGGCCTTCTCTCCGGCCAGCACCTCCAGCCAGGCAATCCGGCGACTCCCTTGGTAGGCCCGCTGAACGGCGTTGTCGAAGACATACTGCGAGGCGCGCCAGATGTCGGGCCCGGTGCCGTCCCCCTCGATGAACGGGATGATCGGCTGGGCCGGCACCTGTAATTTTCCGTCTCGCATGGTGATCGGGTCGCCCTCGACGGGGGCTCGCGGGTTCCGGTACACCGGCGTGGTGGAGGCTGACATGGAAACGTTTCCTTCGACTGGAACAGGACCAGAATGACAGAGCGGCAGTGGACGCGCAATCTGACCGAAAGCCCCTTGGAGAGCAACCGACCCGAGCGGGCCGTGTCCGCCATCCAGCAGGCGGGCGAGCGCTACCGCCAGGGTTTTGAGGAGATCACCCGACGGGCTCGCACCCGCTTCGAGCGGCGCGACTGGGCCGGAGCCCAGGCCGATGCCACCGGGCGCCTGGCGCTCTACCGAGTGCACCTCGATGCCGCCGTGGCCGACGTGGCCGACCTGCTGGAGGATGCGGTGATGGAGCGGAACCTCTGGGCCGAGATGAAGTCGCGCCATGCCGCCGCCATAACCGGAAGACACGACGCCGAGCTGGCCCAGACGTTCTTCAATTCGGTGACTCGGCGGGTCTTCAGCACGGTCGGGGTGGATTCGGCCATCGAATTTCTCGGCCCCGACCCGGCAGATGCGACGGGAGACCTTCCGCCGCTGTTTCAACGCTACAGCGCCGAGCATGCGGATGCCGCTCTGGTGCGCCGGATTCTCGGCGCCTACCCGTGGTCGGTACCCTACGCCCAGCTCGACCGGGACGCCGTAGTGGTGGCCGGGCTGATCGAGGCCCGTACGCGAGAAGGGGCCGGCGCCGGGCCCCTTGCGGTGGAGATGCTGGAGTCGGTCTTCTATCGAAACAAAGGAGCCTACCTGGTGGGCCGGATCCAGCGGGGCGGTACCGTCATCCCCCTGGTGATTCCGCTGATCCACGCGGAACGCGGCCTCGTGGTGGATGCCGTGCTCATGACCGAGAACGAGGCCAGCGTGGTGTTCGGCTTCAGCTGGTCCTACTTCCGGGTGGAGGTGCGCCATCCGCGGGCCCTGGTCGAGTTCCTCAGCTCGATCATGCCGTACAAGCGGATAGACGAGCTGTACACCGCCATAGGGTTCAACAAGCATGGCAAGACCGAGCTGTACCGCAGCCTGATGGGATACCTCGATCAGCCCGATGCGCGCTTCGACTTCGCCGAGGGAGATGAGGGCATGGTCATGGCGGTCTTTACCCTGCCGGCCTTCAACGTGGTGTTCAAGATCATCAAGGACAGCTTCGGCGCGCCCAAGAATACCACGCGCCAGGCGGTGATGGACCGGTACCACTTCGTCTTCGTGCGCGACCGGGTAGGGCGCCTGGCCGACGCGCAGGAGTTCGAGCACCTCGAGTTCCCCCGCCGCTGCTTTCCGGACGATCTGCTGCGGTATCTACTCGAGGTGGCGGGCGGGACGGTGCGGATCGAGGGAGACCAGGTGGTGGTGCGACAGGTGTACACCGAGCGCCGGGTCACCCCGCTCAACATCTTCCTGCGTGACGCGGACCAGGATGCGGCGCGCGACGCGGCCCTCGATTACGGCAACGCCATCAAGGATCTGGCCGCCTCCGACATCTTCACCGGTGACATGCTGCTCAAGAATTTCGGCGTGACCCGAAACGGCCGGGTGATCTGCTACGACTACGACGAGCTCTGCCTACTCTCCGAGTGCCGCTTCAGGCGCCTGCCCCAGCCCACCTCGATCGAGGAGGAGTTCTCCGCCGAGCCCTGGTTTTACGTGGGAGAGCAGGACGTCTTTCCCGAGGAATTTCGCGCATTTCTGGTGCCCTCAGGCAAGCTGCGCGACGCGTTCCTGGCCCAGCACGGCAACCTGCTCGAGGTGGAGTTCTGGCAGGAAACGCAGCGACGGCTCGGGGAAGGTGAAGTCTTCGACGTTTTCCCCTACAGGAGGAGCCCGCTGTTGCGCCGGACCCTGTCACCCTGAGCGGAGCGAAGGGGCCGTGCGTCGGGGTATGCCCCTTCACTGGGTTCAGGGTGACCGACAAACCAAGCGGGGCCGCCCGGTTTCCCGGACGGCCCCGCCGTCTACTCCACGAAAGCGGATTAGCGCTTAGGCGAGCTTGGTGACGTTCTCCGCCGCCGGACCCTTCTGGCCCTG
>JACCQZ010000061.1 GCA_013813875.1 Gemmatimonadales bacterium
CCGGCGCTTTCGTGAAATTTTTCACTTATCGGGCTGAAGGTAACTCAGATCGGAAGGCAGTTCAACCCGGGAAAGTCGGCCGTTAGAGGGGCCGCTAGATGCTATATTCCCCGCCATTCTCGGCGCCCAAGCCCCATCCGCGCCGCCCTGCCCCGCCGTCCGCTGAGGTCCCATGTCCATCAAGTCCGACCGCTGGATCCGCCGTCTCGCGCACGAGGAGAGGATGATCGAGCCTTTCGTCGAGAGCCAGGTGCGCCGGGTGGACGCCCAGGGGCGCCGGGTCATCTCCTACGGCGTCTCCAGCTACGGCTACGACATGCGGGTGGCGCCCGAGTTCAAGATCTTCACCAACGTGCTCAGCGCCATCGTGGACCCCAAGCAATTCGACTCCCGCAGCTTCGTCGAGTTCGCCGGCGACGTCTGCCTGGTGCCGCCCAACAGCTTCGCCCTGGCGCGCTCGGTGGAGTACTTCCGGATTCCCCGCAACGTGCTGACGATCTGCGTGGGAAAGAGCACCTATGCCCGCTGCGGCATCATCACCAACGTGACGCCCTTCGAGCCCGAGTGGGAGGGCCACGTGACGCTGGAAATCTCCAACACCACTCCGCTGCCGGCCAAGATCTACGCCAACGAGGGCATCTGTCAGGTGCTCTTTTTCGAGGCGGATGAGGACGACATCTGCGAGACAAGCTACGCCGACAAGGAAGGCAAGTATCAAGGACAGCTCGGCGTGACCCTGCCAAAGCTGTAGTCGGCGGCCACCTCAACCGGAATCCTCGCGTGCGACTCTCCGTCTTCCTTCCCCTCCTGATCCTGGCTCCGACAACGCTTGCCGGGCAGCAGCAGCCGCCCGCGGCGGCAGCCGGGGCCCCGGACAGCTCGGTCTTTCGGCCGCTCGACCTGCCGACGCCCAGCGCCATCCGCACGGCGGCGGGCACGCCGGGTCCGGCCTACTGGCAGCAGCGCGCCGACTACGTGATCCGGGCGGCGCTGGACACGGCCACGCGCTCGGTGCGGGGCGAGGAACGCATCACCTACACCAACAACTCTCCCGACACCCTGCGCCACGTGTGGGTTCAGCTGGACCAGAACCTCTTCACCAGCACCAGCCGAGGCTACCGGATCTTCGACCAGAGCACCCGCTTCGGGACCGGCGGCGCCGAGGGTGGCGTGCGGCTGTTGAAGGTGGCCGAGCCGGCGCTCCCCCGGGCGCGCGGACGTGCCGCCGTCCCGGCCTCGAACCTTCGGTACCTGGTGAACGGCACGATGATGAAGGTCCAGCTGCCCCGGGGGCTTCCGCCGAGGGGCACCCAGGTGCTGGAGATCGCCTGGACGTTCCCTTTCGGCAGCAACGGCAACCGGATGGGAATCGAGGAAATAGACGGCAGCGTGGTGTACGAGGTGGCGCAGTGGTATCCCCGCATGGCGGTCTACGACGACGTGCGCGGGTGGAACACCGAGCAGTACTACGGGCAGGGCGAGTTCTACCTGGAGTACGGGCGCTTCGACGTCAGCCTCACCGTCCCGACCAACATGATCGTGGCCGCCACCGGGGTGCTGCAGAACGGCGCGGAAGTGCTGACCCCGGCGCAGCGGAGCCGCCTCCGGCAGGCTCGCACCAGCGACCGGACGGTGATCATCCGGGGCAAGGAAGAGATCTCCGACCCGGCCTCGCGTCCCGCCGGCAGGAGCCCTACCCTCACCTGGCGCTTCACCGCCGACAGCGTGCGCGACTTTGCCTGGGCCGCGGCGAGCCACTTCATCTGGGATGCGCTCGGGGTAAACGGCGGCAGGACTCTCGCCATGAGCTTCTATCCTCCATCGGCCGATTCGATCTGGAAGGAGGCCAGCCAGTACGCCAGGACGGCGATCGAGAATTACTCCAAGCAGTGGGTTCCCTATCCCTACCCGACCGCGAGCAACGTGACCGGGATCGAAGGGGGGATGGAGTATCCGATGATCGTCTTCTGCCACAACCGCATTGACGCGCAGGCGCTCTACAGCGTCACCGACCACGAGTTCGGCCACGCCTGGTTTCCCATGCTGGTGGGAAACAACGAGCGGCTCTTCGGTTGGATGGACGAGGGTCTCAACGCCTTCATGAACCACTACAACTGGCCCAAGCGGTGGCCGGGCGTGGCGATCCCGAGCTCGCGCGGAATGCCCGAGGGCTACCTGAAGAATGCGCTCAGCGGCACCGAGCAGCCGATCATGACCCCGGCCGACCGGATGAACAGCACCGAGAACTGGCGGCAAGGATTGTACAACAAGCCCGCGCTGGCCCTGGTCATCCTGCGCGACCACGTCACCTCACCCGAGCGGTTCGACCCGGTCTTTCGCGAGTACATCCGGCGCTGGGCCAACAAGCATCCGATGCCGGCCGACTTCTTTCGGACCATGGAAGACGGCCTGGGAGAGAATCTGAGCTGGTTCTGGCGGTCCTGGTTCTACACCACCGACCAGCTGGACCAGGCGGTGGATTCGGTGGCGGTCACCGATTCGGCGGGTGTGGTGTCCCGGATCCACCTGCGCAACGCCGGCCGGATGCCGATGCCGGTGGAGCTCTCGCTGGTCATGGACGACGGGAGCACGCAGCGGCTGAGCCTTCCGGTAGAGGTGTGGTTCGGGGGAGAGCGCTACGCCGCGCTGGTGCTGGGGCCGCGGAGGGTAACGGGAGTGACGATTGATCCGGAGGGGTGGTATCCCGATGTGAACCGGGAGAACAATCGGTGGGGGGTGCAGGCGCGCCGGAGGTAGCGGCCGGTGGTGGGTGGGTGGGGACGCCATCTGACAGCGGAATTCCTCCACGATGTGCCGCCCACTCCTACCCGTCCCCCGCCCGGCTCCCTACTCCCCCAGCCGCAACTGCCACAGCCCGCTGAGCATGTCGCTGGCGTACAGCGATCCGCCGGCCAGGTGCACGCCCCAGGTGTAGGTGTTGCCCGCGCCGCCCGGCGCCACCCGTCCGATCACGCGGCTGGTCAGATCGCCCGATAGCGTTCCCGACACGTCGAGCGCCACCACACCGGCGTTGTAGAACGCGGCGTACAGGATCTCGCGCTCCTCGTCCATCCAGAAATTGTGGGCGCCCGCTCCGGCGATGCGAAGGGACGCGACCTCGCGCGGGTTCTCCAGATCGGAGACGTCCACCACATGAAGATCGCCGCTGGCGCGAGATCCTATGGTGCCGGGTCCTTCCTGGCCGATGAAGAGATAGCGGCGCTCGCCGGTGTTGGGATTGTGGAACCACCATCCGTTATGAACCGCCGGGGACGGCGCCTCCCCGGCGGCGGTGACCAGACGACTCACCTCCTGAGGTGACGCCGGGCTGCCGCCCCGCAGGCCGTTCCCCACATCATAGATGATGATGCCGGTGTCCCAGGCAAAGACGAAGGCGAGCCCGTCGCGCACGTAGGTGTCGTGGATGCCGTAGAATTCCGGGATCGGCACCTCGGCCACCAGGTCGAGGGACTCTGGATCGCCGGCGTCGAAGATCATCAACGCCGGGTCCGGCGGGTTGCGCGCGGCAAAGGCGTAAAGTCGCCCCCCGATTCGACTGAAGGTGGCGGTATGGAGCCCGCCGGGAACCAACTCGCTGTCGAGCGAGGTCGGGTTGCGCGGATCGGCCAGCGAGTACACATAGAGGCCCTCGTTGGCGTCTCGTTCGGCGCTGAACATGAGCAGCGCGCCGTCGTCGCTCACCTCCACGTCGCTCACCGTGCCGATGGACGGCACCTTCACCGAGTCCACCAGCTCCGGCGCTCCGGACGTCGTCAGGGCCCAGATGTTGACCAGGTCGCCCCGATTGCCGCTCTGGTTCGATCCGCCATAGGTGCCGGTGTAGACATAGCCGCCGTGCACCCACAGGTCGGAGCTGTAACGGTCCGCCACGTTGTTCCCGCCGGCCACCACTTCCAGCGACGGCGGTGGCGGTGCCGGGGGTGGAGGCGGAGGCGAGGGGTCCACCCCCGGGCCGCCACCATCGTCGTCGCCGCCGCAGGCCGTCAGGAGGGCGAGTGCTATTGCGGTGATTCTGCTGCGCTGGCGAAAGGCTTTCATGATATCCATGTGAGTGATCGGGTTCCGTTTGTCACCCTGAACGGAGTGGAGGGGGCATGCCCCGAATTATGCCCCCTTCTCTCCGTTCAGGGTGACAACTTAATGATGCTCGATTACGTCTCTTCCCGGCCCCGCCCCCGCCGCCGCTCCGTAGCGTCCCATGCGGTGCAGGCCTCCTCCCGCCGAAATCCGAGCGCCGAGCGACAGGCTCCAGAAATCGTTCCCGCCATACAGTCGCTCCACGTCGAAGATGCCACCGCCCGCCTTGGCGATCCTGCCGTAGGATAGCTCCACCAGCGGCCGGACGCCGACCCCGCCCGACTCGAGCACCCCAACCTCGTACCCCAGGGTGTGTATGGTCCACCGGGTGATGCCCAGAATGCTGTTCTCCAGGTGCGGCCGGAGCGAGCGGAACGGCGAGATCCGCTCCTCCTCCGGCCGGGTGGTTCGCTCGAACCGGTAGTGGAGACGATGCCGACCCGCGGTCCATGCACCTTCGGCCAGCAGGCTCCGAAAGACGAAGAAGCCCCCGGCCTCGGAGGTCCGCGCCCACTCGAGCAAGCCATACACCGGATAGCGGCCGACCGCGCGAGCCCAGCGTCCCGAAAGACTCCACTTGCGCTGGTCGGTCCCGGCGCCCGGCCGATGCTCGGGTGAGTGGACCTGTGCGTGCGATGCCTGCAGCTCGAGACCCGTCACCGGAATTGCCGTGAGCCGTCTGGACCAGGAGTCTCCGAACCTGCCGCGCACCCTGGGCCACTGGCCCGGCCGCTCCGGCTCGTCGCCGTTGAACAGCCCCAGCTCGACCAGCAGCGGGCCCCGCCGCAGTGCCGCGATGGCCACCGCGCGCTCCAAGATCTGCGCCAGATGATGGTTGACGGGGTAGCGGAGGGGCGGGCGGAACATGGGGTCGTCGGTGCCGAAAGGGACGAACCCCTTGCCCACGGTGAGCGAAGCCCGGCCCGAGCCATCGAGCCCGCCCAGGAGATCGTCGGCCGCGAGCAGCAGCTCGTGGACGTAGGTGTGCGGATGGCGCCGGTCTACGAAGCCCTCCCCCCATGCTCCCGGGGCCAACTCACCGCTGGGGAGGGTGGCTCCCTCGAGGTTGATCATCGCCAGCAGCCGGAGCCGGCGCAGCGCTCCCGCGTGGAGCATGAGGGCGGGCTGTACGATGCGGAGCTCGCCCAGGCTGCGCGCCCCCGGTACCGGATCGGCCAGGTTGTACGCCGGGACAGCGTGCGCCGAGAGGCGAGCCCAGGGACGCTCCTGGGCCGCTCCCCCGGCGGGGACCGCCAGGGCCAGGGCCAGAACGAGAAGAGAGGACCCTCGCCACCAGGTCCTCTCCGTAGATGACTGCGCCACCGCGCCGTCAGTCCGGCTGGGCCACGGCTCCGCGCCCGGAGCCGAGGCTGGCACGGAGGTAGTCGCGGTTCATCCGGGTGATGGTGTCAATGCTGATCTCTTTGGGGCAGGCTTCCTGACACTCTCCGTAGAGCGTGCAGTGGCCGAAGCTCTCGATATCCATCTGGCGCACCATCTGCAGCGCGCGATGGTAGCGCTCCGGCTGGCCCTGCGGCAGGAGGCCGAGGTGGGTGATCTTGGCGGCGGTGAAGAGCGCCGCCGACCCGTTGGGACAGGCGGCCACGCAGGCACCGCAGGCGATGCACTGCGCGGCATCCATCGCCGTGTCTACGTTCTCTTTGGGGACCAGAATGGCGTTTCCGTCCGGCGCTCCGCCGGTGGGCGCGCTGACGTAGCCGCCGGCGGCGATGATCCGATCGAGCGCGGCCCGATTTACCACCAGATCCCTGACGATGGGAAATGCCCGGGCACGCCAGGGCTCGACATAGATGGTGTCGCCGTCCTTGAAGCTCCGCATGTGCAACTGGCAGGTGGCGGTTCCCCGATTGGGCCCGTGGGCCACCCCGTTGATCATCAGGCTGCACGATCCGCAGATGCCCTCCCGGCAGTCGTGATCGAACGCGATCGGCAACTCTCCCCGGGCCTCCAGCCGCTCGTTGAGCACGTCGAGCATCTCCAGGAACGACATGTCGGGACTGATGTCGGGCGCATCGTACTCCACCAGGCGGCCTGGAGACTGGGAGTTGGGTTGGCGCCAGATGTGGAGGGTCAGGTGCATGAGAGGTCGAAGGTCGAAGGTCGAAAGTCGAAAGTCGAAAGTCTAAGGTTGAAAGTCGAAAGCCAGAGTCAATGGACCTTCGACCTAAGACTCCTCACTTATAGCTTCTCTGCGCCAGATGCACATATTCGAACTCCAGCGGCTCCTTATGCAGCCGGGACTGCTGGTCGGGGCCGGTGTATTCCCAGGCCGCCACGTAGGCGAAATGTTCGTCGTCGCGCAGGGCCTCGCCCTCCTCGGTCTGGTACTCTTCCCGGAAGTGTCCGCCGCAGGATTCCTCACGGTGCAAGGCGTCCCGGCACATGAGCTCACCCAGCTCCAGGAAGTCGGCTACCCGGCCCGCCCGTTCGATCGCCTGGTTGAGCTCGGCGTGGCTGCCCGGGACGTTTACGTCGCGCCAGAAGTCCTCCCGCAGGCGGGGGATCAGCACCAGGGCGTCCCGCAGGCCGGCCGCGTTGCGGGCCATCCCGCACTTGTCCCACATGATCCGGCCCAGCTCCCGGTGGAAGGAGTCCACCGTCCGCTTCCCCTTGATCGAAAGGAACCGCGCCGTCCCCTCGGCGACCTCGGCCTCGACCAAACGGACCTCCGGATGACTGGGCTCCACCTTCTCCAGCCGGGTGGACGCCAGGTAGTTGCTGATGGTGTTGGGCAGGATGAAGTAGCCGTCGGCGAGACCCTGCATCAGCGCGCTCGCGCCCAGCCGATTGGCGCCGTGATCGGAGAAGTTGGCTTCGCCGATCACGTGCAGGCCGGGAATGGTGCTCATGAGATTGTAATCCACCCAGAGTCCGCCCATGGTGTAATGGACGGCGGGATAGATCCGCATGGGTACCCGGTAAGGATCTT
>JACCQZ010000070.1 GCA_013813875.1 Gemmatimonadales bacterium
CCCCACAGGTTTGGAGCATCGAATCCGCTTATGATGCAGGCA
Organism: Gemmatimonadales bacterium; assembly: GCA_013813875.1. Lineage (GTDB taxonomy): Bacteria > Gemmatimonadota > Gemmatimonadetes > Gemmatimonadales > GWC2-71-9 > CAVVWJ01. The sequence continues at coordinate 43 of JACCQZ010000070.1, forward strand.
TTTCGGAACAGCGCCAAGATCGCGGGCGCGATCTTCGCACTCCTGATGGTGTTGTTCATGCTCACCAGCGTGGACTGGACCGGGCTGTCCACCACGACTACCGTCGGCAAGGTCAACGGGAAGAGCATAGACGCCCGCACCTACCAGTCGGTGGTTCAGCAATCAATTGACAACCAGCAGCGCGAGGCGCCGAGCGCGTTGGGTCTGGAGGAACGCACCCAGATCGAGGACCAGGTCTGGGAGCAGCTGGTTCAGAACAACGTGCTGGAGGCCGAGTACCGCCGGCGCGGGATCACCGTCACCGAGGACGAGATCGTGCAGGCCCTGCGGAGCTCGCCTCCGCCCGAGTTTCAGAACGTCCCCGAATTTCAGACCGACAGCCAGTTCGACCTCGGCAAGTACCAGCGCTGGCTGACGTCGAGCGTGGCCGCGCAGTACCTCCCGGCACTGGAGGCCCAGTACCGCGACCAGCTGCAGCGGTCCAAGCTCCTGCGCGTCGTCACCGCCGACGTCTACCTCTCGGATGCCGCCCTCTGGGAGCAGTACCGCGACGCCAACGAGCAGGTGAAGATCGGCCTGACCGCCATCATCCCGCGCAACGCCATCCCCGACTCGGCCGTGAAGGTAACCGACGCCGAGGTCAGTGCCTATTACAAGGCACACCTCGAGGAATTCGAGCGGCCGGCCACGGCGTTCCTCAGCTTCGTCGCCCTGCCCCGCCTTCCCAACGCCTCCGACACCGCCGCGGCGCGCGCGCGGGCCGACTCCGCCCGCGCCGAGATCGTCGCCGGAGCGCCGTTTGCCGAGGTGGCCAGACGCGAGTCCAGTGACAGCGTCAGCGCGGCCAAGGGCGGCGACCTGGGGGAGTGGACCCGCGGCTCGATGGATGCGGCGTTCGACTCTGCCGCCTTCGCGCTCCCGCTCAAGACGCTCTCCAGGCCGGTGCTGTCTCAGTTCGGCTTCCATCTGATCGAGATGACCAGCCGCAAAGGCGACAAGGCCACCGGCCGCCACATCCTCTTTCCCGTCGAGGTGACCGGCGACCACCGCGACCTGCTCGACGCGCGGGCCGACAGCCTGGAGCAGCTGGCCGCCGAGCAGGAGGATCCGGCCGCGCTGGATACCGCCGCTCAGGCGCTCAAGCTGCCGATCGGGAGGTCGGGACCGGTGCAGAAGGGCACCAAGGTTCAGCTCGGCCGGGTGGTGGTGCCGGACGCCGGCGTCTGGGCTTTCCAGGGCAAGGAACCCGGCGCCACCAGTCCGGTCATCGAGGCTCCGATAGCGTACTACGTGTTCCGGCTGGACAGCCTGCGGGAGGAGGGAGTGCCGCCGCTCGCCGAGATCAAGCCGGCGGTTCAGCTCACCGCGGGCAACGCCAAGAAGCAGGAGCTGGCCAAAAAGCTGGGGCAGGATTACCTGCGGCGGCTGGAGTCAGGCAGCTCGCTGGGGGAGGCCGCCAAAGCACTCGGGCTGGCTCATCGCGAGTTTGGCCCCTTCAGCAGAGTCAACCCGCCGATTCCCGATCCCATCGTGGTGGGCACGGCATTCGGCCTGGATAAGGGACAGCGAAGCCCCCTGCTCGACACCAAGGAGGGGATGTACGTCATGGAGGTGCTGGAGCACACCAAGGCCGACTCGGCGAAGTTCGTGAAGGAGCTGGAGAGCTTCAGAGTTCAGATGATCCAGCAGGCGCGCCAGGAGAGGGTGCGGGGGTTCATGGAGGCCCTGCGGGGAGCCGCGAAGGTGGTGGACAACCGCGAGAAGCTGCTCCAGCAGGAGCAACCAGCAGCTCCGCCGCCGCAGCCGGTTATTTAGGTCGTAGGTCGAAGGCCGAAGGTCGAAGGCACGGACCTTCGACCTACGACCTAAGACTTATTGCGACAACCGCTTCGGCTCACCCGCGGGTGTGGTCGTCTGCGGGGGTGCATCCTGCTGGCGGGGGGGCAGGTTCTGCTTCTCGTCCCCGCCCATGATTGCTTCCTGAGTGTCGGTGATGCTCCGCTTGAACTCCCGAATGCCCTTTCCCAGCGACGCGCCCACCTCCGGCAGCCGCTTGGCACCGAAGAGAAGCAGCACCACCAGGCAGATGAGCATGATCTCGGTGAAACCGATATTTCCCACATGACCCCCTAGAAGAGCGAGCGCGCGATCAGATAGGCCACCACCACGCCCAGCAGGCTGAGGAGCGACACGTGCAGCCCGACGGGTCCCAGGGTGAAGGATATCACCAAAAGATCGGCGGAGACAGGCCCGAAGCTGGCCGTCCAGGTGCTGGTGAAGAAGGTCCGGGCGGCGCTTTCGGGGAGGGTCTGGCGGAGGAGGGCGGTCAGTGCGCCACCGCCGATGAAACCGGCGATGAGAACACCCACGTAGAACCCCGGCCGGTGCGGACCGCTGGCCATCAGCGCCTGCGCTCTACGACGTAGGTAATGCTGGCGCGCAGAGCATCGCGCGCCGGCGAGGGCGGGAGGCGGTCGAGCTCCTGGTCGGCCTGCTGCGCCAGCCGGAGCGCCCGCTCACGGGCATAATCGAGGCCTCCGGCGTCCGCCACGGCCCCGATCACCCGGTGGATCTGGGCATCGGTGGGCTCCGGGGAGGTGAGCAGCTCGGTCACCTCGCGCCGGTCCACCTCGCTCATCTGCGGCAGCGCCGCGATGAGCGGAAGGGTAACCTTGTGCTCCCGCAGGTCCGATCCCGACGGCTTCCCGGTGACACTGGCGTCCCCCACGTAGTCCAACAGGTCGTCCACGATCTGGAACGCCATGCCGATTGCCTGGCCGAAGCCGCGGAGCGCGCTCCGCTCGGCGGGAGACGCACGGAGCGCGCCCACCTCGCAGGCGCCGGCCAGCAGGGAGGCGGTCTTCGACTCGATGAGCAGGTCGTACTCCTCTTCGGAGAACTGCAGTGGATCGTGCGCCAGGAGCTGGCGCATCTCGCCCACGGTCATCTCGTTGGTCACCCGGCTCAGCACCCGCAGCGGCTCGAGATCGTCGAGCCGGACCAGCTCGATGACCGCGCGGGAGTAGAGGTAGTCGCCCATGATGACCGACACCTGGTGGCTGAAGAGCGAGTTGATCGTGGGCATCCCCCGCCGGAGCACCGAGTGATCCACCGAATCGTCGTGCACCAGGGTGGCGAGATGGATCAGCTCGATCACGGCGGCGAGGGTGGTGGCGCGCGGATCGGCCGCGCCGGTGGCCTCGTCGGCCAACAGCAGGAGGGTGGGCCGGAACATCTTGCCCTGCATCTGGAACAGGTGCGAGTTGACCTCGGTGATGAAACCGAAGTCCGCCTCGACGATGCGCCGCACCTCCTGCTGCACCAGCTCCAGGCGGGCGCGGAGCGGCTGCTGCAGATCCGCCAGGGACACGGGCGCCGTCTGCGAGCTCATTCCTGGCGCCCCGCGGTGAGCCGCTGAATGCGTTCGCTCAGGTCCATGAACCTGATGTCCACCGCCAGCGCCCGCTCGTAACTGGTGATGGCCTCGGCGTCCTTGCCCTGCCCCTCGCAGGCGCGGCCCAGCCAATAGAGGAGGCCGAGCCTGGCGTCGTCGCCGCCCTCCGCCGTGTCCACCGCCCTTCGCAGCACTGTCTCCGAAATGGCGAGCTGCCCCTTGTCGAAGAAGCAGATACCGAGGGCTTCCGAGGTGCGGAGCCGGCCCTCGGGTGCGCGCAGCGCCTTCTGAAATTCGGCGATGGCCTCGTCGAACAGGCCCATCTCCTTGAACGCCACGCCGAGGTCGTAGTGGGCCTGGTAGTCCTCGTTGTCTAGGTTCTCCTCGATGCCGCGTTTGAACTGCTCCAGGATCTCCTTGAACTCCCGCTGCTCGTCCTCGTGCTGCGGCTCCCGCCGCTCGACCCGCATCCGGGTGTCTCGCGGCGCCGATTCGTCGAAGATCATCGAGCCGAGATCCACGAAGGCGGGATCATCAACCGGACGCGGAGCGGGCGGCGGACTTGGAGCGGGCGGAGAGGGAGCGGGAGCGGCGGGGATCGTCTTCATAGCCGGGGGAGCCGGGGCCCGGGGAGCAGCTCCCAGCGTGGCGACCGCACGCGCCGCGCGCGAGTTTCCGGGGTCGTGCTCCTGCACCCGCCCGTACACGGCGATGGCTTTCTCGGTCGCCCCCGCCCGCGCCAGCGCCTCGGCCAACTCCAGGTAGGCGTCCAGCAGGGGGGCTCGGTCCCCCCGGCGGTAGGCCAGCTCTACCCGCTTCTGGTGATAGCGGATGTTTTCGGGCGCGACCGCCACCAGCCGGTCGGCGACGGTGAGGGCGAGCGACCAGTCCTGCCGGTCCTCGTAGCCCGCCAGCGCCAGCTCCAGCTCCTCCAACGCCCGGAGCTCCTCTCCGGTGGGCAGCAGCCGCTCTCCCAGCGCGCGGTGCAGCTCGGGGTCGTCGGGATCGTCCAGGATCCGGTTCTCCAGATCCATGATGCTGGGGCGCTCCGTGTCGTCCAGCTGGATCAGCGGCAGGCCGAGGGTGGATCCGCCGCCGGACTCGACGAAATCGAGGTCAACGGTCTCCGAGACCAGCAGCTCGTCCCCGGCATCGAGCAGGGGATCGGAGAGCTCGACTTCGCCCGATCCGAGCGGCGGCTCGTCCATCCCCTCGAGCGCCACTCCCTCGAAGTGAAGGTCGGTAGGCTCCGAACGCTCCAGCTCGAGCGGCTCGATCTCCAGTCCGGCGGATTCCATCATGTCCAGCTCGGGGGTGCGCTCCAGACCCGGCAGCATCACCGCCTCGTCGGAGTTGACCGAGGCGAGGGGATCAATGATGAGACCGTCGGGCGGGGTTGCGTCGGCCAGCTCGAGCGGCGGGCTTTCGTCGTCCGGGCGGACCGGAGGCGAGGTGGGGAGGTCCATGCCGGTGTCGAGGAACACCAGGCCGCCTGCCCGCGGCGGCAGCGGCGCGGAGGGCTCCTCCGCCCGGGCCGCCTGGATCCGCTCGACCGCGCGCTGCGCCGCGATCCGGTCGCCTCGCGCCTCCAGCTCACCCACCAGCTTGTCGAGCTGCTCCTGGGCCTCATCCTCTCGCGAGGAGGCGCGCAGCAGCTCCACCAGCATGATTCGGATCTCCTGACTTCCGGAGAACTGGTCGGCGAACTCTTTGACCGACTGGAAGGCGAGGTCGAGCTGTCCCAGGGCGTTCATCCGCTCCAGGAATTCGATCAGGTTCCGCTTGGCCTCGATGACGACGTTCTTGCGGGCATGAAGCTGGGCGAGCTTGAGGTAGGTCTGCGTCCGCCCGGGGTTGACCCGGAGGATCTTGCCGCAGAGCGCGATGGCGTTGTTGAAGAAGCCCTGGTCGGCGTAGAGGTCCACCGCCCGCTCGTAGGAGCGCACCGCGGCGGCGGTGTCGCTGGTCTTGAGATAGAGGTCGCCGACTCGATTGTAGAGGGAAAGATCGGGCGAGCTTTCCGCCCCCGACTCGATCTGCTGGATAGCCTTGAGGTACACCTCGATTGCCTTCCGCCAGTCCTCCTTCTGTTCGTATTTCCGCGCCGTATCCTTCAGCTTTTCCAGATTCATGCGGCTCGGACTGAGAAGAGGAGTACCGGGGGGCAAGGCATGGAGTGAGCGAAAGATACCGGGCGGCCGAAAGCCGGGCAAGCACGGCCGGCGGGCTACGCGCCAGGGTCGAGCTCTCCTTCCGCCAGCGCCCGCGCCAACCTCTCGAGGTCGGGCCCGGGCGGCCGATCGTGCTCCAGCGGAAGCACCGGCGGCGACAGGCCGCGCAGCCGCTGGTGGAGTCTGGCCACCCCGCGGCCGGGCCGCAGCGGGCGGAGGAACTCGAGCCCTTGAGCCCCGCAGAGCAGTTCCGCGGCCACCACCCGCTGCGCGTTGGCCAGGATCCGCTGCGCCTTGTAGGCGGCGGCCATGCCCATCGGGACGAAATCTTCCTGGTTGGCGTCGGTCGGAATCGAGCCGATGCTGGCGGGCATCGCGATCGCGCGCGACTCGGCCACCAGCGACGCGGCGGTGATCTGCACCATCATGAAGCCGGAGCAGAGGCCGGGGTCGCTGGTGAGAAAGGCGGGCAGGCCCTGGGAGAGGTCGGGGTTGACCAGACGCTCCACCCGGCGCTCGGCGATGGCCTGGAGAGTGGTGAGCGTCATGGCCAGCACGTCCAGCGCCTGGGCCACCGGCTGCCCGTGGAAGTTACCGCCCGAGATCACGTCGCCGTTGGGAAAGACCAGCGGGTTGTCGGTTGAGGCGTTGAGCTCCACCGCCACCGTCTCTTCGGCAAAGCGGATCGCGTCGGCCACCGCGCCGAGCACCTGGGGGGCGCAGCGCACGCTGTAGGCGTCCTGCACCCGGGGATCGTCCTCCCGGTGAGACTCCCGGATCTCGCTGTC
>JACCQZ010000110.1 GCA_013813875.1 Gemmatimonadales bacterium
CCTCCGGACAAGCACACAGTCCTTCGGTAGCGCACCCCCATAGCAGCCAGCCCCGGGAGTTCCGGTCGCTGACCCCTATTTCAGTGAGACGCATGCACGCTCGAAGCTATTCCGAGGTTCCCGAATCTGCCGAGCCCCGTAGCTCACCCCGCCTGCCGGCGGGGGATTCGCGCTGGGGCCATTTGTGTTGCGTGAGAGTGAGTGACAATGCCTGCGATACGACCGGTAATCACGTTCAGTAAGCGAGAGGGCGGCATGCCGATGCCGCACCTGCTCGACATCCAAACCGCCGCGTTCCACACGCTGCTGGTACCCGATGACGTTCACGGGGCCCGCCAGGACGTCTCGCTCGAGCGCGTCTTCCGCGATCTCTTTCCGATCACGGACGTGAACGAGAAGTACAAGCTGGAGTTCCTGGGGTACTCGCTGGGCGAGGCCAAGTACGCGGTCGAGGAGTGCATCGAGCGCGACATGACCTACGCCGCGCCGCTCAAGGCCAAGCTCCGCCTCGACGTGTACGAGGAGGTGGAAGGACAGAAGCGGCTGAAGAACGCCATCGAGAAGGAGGTCTACCTGGGCGAGCTGCCCATCATGACTCCGCTCGGAACGTTCGTCATCAACGGGGCCGAGCGGGTGGTGGTCAGCCAGCTGCACCGCTCTCCAGGAGTGGTGTTCGAGGAGGATACCCACCCCAACGGGCAGCGGCTCTTCTCGGCGCGGATCATCCCCTTCCGGGGATCGTGGGTCGAGTTCACCATTGACATCCACGACGTGATCTACGTCCACATTGACAAAAAGAAGAAGTTTCCGGCCACGGCGCTGTTGCGCGCCTTCGGCCACGGAAACAATGCCGACATCCTCAAGCTCTTCTTCGCCACGAAGGAGCTGAATATCACCGGCAAGCTCGAGGGCCGGCAGGAAAAGCGTGAGGTCATCGGATCACTGCTCGCGGTGGATGTGCCCAACCCGGAGGACCGGACGGGGGAGCCCCTCGGCGTGGTCGGCGACGAGCTTACCCAGGAGCGGCTCAACGAGATGCGGCACAAGGGCGTCAAGGGGGTGACGGTGTTCGCCGGCTACACCTCGCTCGACGTTCGGGAGGAAGAGCAGCCCACCACCACCCGCGACCGGCAGAACCACGTGCTGGCCTTCGACGCGGCCGATCCCGAGACCGGCGAGGTGCTGGCCGAGGGCGGGGCGGAGCTGACCGACGCGCTGCGCAAGAGGCTGATCAAGGCGGGTGTCCACAAGATCGAGGTGCTGCTGCCGGCCGGCCGGTCTGAGTCGCCGCTCATCAAAAACACCCTGGCCAAAGACCCCACCCACAGTGAGGCCGAGGCCCTGGAGCAGATCTACGCCCTGCTGCGGCCGGGCGATGCACCCAACCTGGAGACCGCGCGGCAGCAGCTGCAGCGGCTGTTCTTCAATCCCAAGCGGTACGACCTGGGCCGGGTGGGACGCTACAAGATCAACCAGCGCCTCAAGCTGAGGACCGACCCGAACCACACCGTCCTCACCGAGGACGACTTCGTCGCGATCATCCGCTACCTGATTGACCTGCACGACGGCCGCGGGTTCACCGACGACATTGACCACCTGGGCAACCGCCGGATCCGGTCGGTGGGCGAGCTGATCGCCAACCAGTTCTCCGTGGGCCTCTCCCGCATGGCGCGGCTGGTCAAGGAGCGGATGAGCATCAACTCGGATCCCGAGAAGATCTCACTCGACGACCTGGTCAACGCCCGCACGGTGAGCGCCGTCATCCAGGCGTTCTTCGGGAGCTCGCAGCTCTCCCAGTTCATGGACCAGACCAACCCGCTAGCGGAGCTCACCAACAAGCGCCGCCTCTCGGCGCTGGGCCCGGGCGGACTCACCCGGGAGCGCGCGGGCTTCGAGGTCCGCGACGTGCACTACTCGCAGTATGGCCGGATGTGCCCGATCGAGACGCCGGAAGGTCCCAACATCGGCCTCATCACCAGCCTCTCGACCTATGCCCGGATCAACGACCTGGGCTTCATCGAGACGCCCTACCGCGCGGTCAAGGACGGTAAGGTCACCGACGAGATCCGCTGGCTCTCGGCGAGCGACGAGGAAGACTATGCGGTGGCCCAGGCCAACGCCCCCCTCAACCCGGACGGCACCTTCGCGGAGCAGCTGGTCCTCAGCCGGAAGGGCGACGATTACCCGTTGCTGCCGCCCGACCGGATCGAGTTCATGGACGTGGCCCCCGAGCAGCTCGTCTCCATCGCGGCGGCGCTGATTCCGTTCCTGGAGCACGACGATGCCAACCGTGCGCTCATGGGCTCCAACATGCAGCGGCAGAGCGTGCCGCTCCTCTTTCCCCAGTCGCCGCTGGTGGGCACCGGGCTGGAGGAGAAGGTGGCCCGCGACTCCGGGGCCGTGATCGTCGCCCGGCGGGCCGGCACGGTCACCCGGGTAACCGCGGACGAAATCATCGTGGACGCGGGCAGCAACGGGGGCAGTGTGGGCGAGACTCCGCTGGCGCGGCTGCACCAGCACGACCGGTACCGGGTCAAGAAGTTCTGGCGGACCAACCAGGACACCGCCATCAATCAGCGGCCCCTGGTGCAGTTGGGGCAGCAGGTCGGCGCCGGCGAGATCATCGCCGACGGGGCCGCCACTGAGGGCGGCGAGCTGGCCCTCGGCAGCAACGTGCTGGTGGCGTTCATGCCCTGGTACGGTCACAACTTCGAGGATGCCATCGTCCTCAGCGAGCGGCTGGTCAAGGACGACGTCTACTCGTCCATCCACATCCAGGAGCTCGAGCTGCACGTTCGCGACACCAAGCGGGGGCAGGAGGAGATCACCCGGGAAATCCCCAACGTCTCGGACGAGAGCGTCGTGGATCTCGACGAGCGGGGCATCGTCCGGATCGGCGCTCACGTCAAGCCGGGCGACATCCTGGTCGGCAAGATCACGCCCAAGGGCGAGACCGAGCTCTCGCCGGAGGAGAAACTGCTCACCGCCATCTTCGGTGAGAAGGCCAAAGACGTGAAGGACAGCTCGCTCAAGGTGCCGCCCGGCATGGCCGGCGTGGTCATTGACGTCAAGATCTTCAGCCGCATCGAAGACCAGGTCGTCGAGAAGGACCGCGGCGAGCGGATCGGCGAGGTGCGCCGGATCGAGAACGACGAGAAGGCGCGCATCAACACCGTCATGCTGGACGAGCTGTCCCACCTGCTCGCGGGGCAAGAGGTGGCGCTCATGCTCAAGGCCGGCACCGTGGAGGAGTATCTCCCCGGGGGCACCCGGCTCACGGCCCAGATGCTCCAGGACATTGATCTGGGCGACGTAGACCTCAAGACCCTTCGGGTGGCCAACAAGGGCGCCAACGAGCGGCTGCGCCAGAGCATTGACATGGCCGCCCGCGAGCGAGCCAAGGTCGAAGAGAAGGCCGAGGATCAGATTGACAAGATCCTTCAGCCCGACGAGCTGCCTCCGGGGGTCATCCAGCTGGTCAAGGTGTATATCGCCGAGAAGCGGAAGATCTCGGTCGGTGACAAGATGGCCGGCCGGCACGGCAACAAGGGCATCGTCGCCCGCATCGTGCCGGAAGAGGACATGCCGTTCCTGCCGGATGGCACCCCGGTGGACATCGTCCTCAATCCGCTCGGCGTGCCGAGCCGGATGAACGTGGGTCAGATCCTCGAAACCCACCTGGGGTGGTGCGCCCGGATCCTGGGCTTCGAGGCCAAGACGCCGGTCTTCCGGGGCGCCGACGAAGGTGAGATCGGGGTTCTGCTCCGGCTGGCGGGCTTCCGTTGGGCGGCGGAGGGACTTCGGCTTCATCGCCAGGCGCCGGTGCTGGTGCCCAACGCCATCACCCGCCTGGTGGCCGACCTGAAGAAGGTCGCGCCCAAGGGGGAGCACACCACGCTGGTGGAAGCCGGCATCTCCCTGCTCGGCGCGCGCAACGCATCGGCCGAGACCCGGGAAATCTTCCAGGGCGCGCGGGAATTTCTGGTCGAGGCCGCCAAGGAGCTGGCCGAGCGCGAGCTGGCCCATCGACGGCAGGAGCTGGAGTCGCATCAGGGCCAGAGCGAGCGCGGCGAGCAGGTCCGGGATCCAAAGGGCGCGGCCAAGACGCTCAAAGATCTGGAGCGCTCAGCGGCGGCCAGCCACGCCGAAGCGCTTCAGGCCGCGGGAATGCCGGCGCTGGCCGGCCTCCTCGGCCCCAAGGGCGAATCGGATGTGGACGCGGCGGCCGATGAGCTGCTGCGCGCCGCCGGGCTCACCCCAGCGGGAAAGGCCCGGCTGCGGGACGGCCGGACCGGACAGAATTTCGAGGGCGAGGTCACGGTCGGCTCGATCTACATGCTCAAGCTGAGCCACCTGGTGGACGACAAGATCCACGCGCGGTCCATCGGCCCCTACTCGCTGGTCACGCAGCAGCCGCTTGCCGGCAAGGCGCAGTTCGGCGGACAGCGGTTCGGCGAAATGGAAGTCTGGGCGCTGGAAGCCTACGGCGCCGC
>JACCQZ010000210.1 GCA_013813875.1 Gemmatimonadales bacterium
AGATCGCCGCCGACCAGGTTGGCGTCCATGGCTTGGAGCTGGTCCGGCGAGACGACGCGCCTGGCCAGGACCCGGGCACCGAAACCGGGCGCGAGACCTTCGATGCGCGCATCAATGCGATCACCCATCTCCTCGGCATGCGCGGCCCAGCCGCCCGCGATGGCCGACGGCACCCGGGTGTAAGCCCATAGCGTGTGGCAGCCCGGCGGCGCGCGGGTGGGATCGGCGAGGCTCTGCTGCCCGATCACGAGGTAGGGGTGATCGGGCAGCGCGCCGCCGCGCACCTGCGCGGTAAACCGCGAGAGGTCGTCGAGGTCATCGCCGGCGTGAACCACCGCGCTTTCCCGGGCGGATTCGACCGTCCACGGCACCGGGCCGTCGAGGGCCCAGTCCACCTTGAATGTCCCCCAGCCGCGCGGATAGCGCCGCATGAAACCGACGACGCGGGCGGGCACGTGCTCGCGCTCCACCAGATCGAGCATGAGCGCTGCCGCGTCGGTGTCGGCGAGGACGCACCGGGTCGCGACCTCCTCGCCGCCGGCCAGACGCACCGCACACGCACGGCCTCCGCTGACCACCACACGTACGACGCGCGCCCCCAGGCGCAGGCGGCCCCCGTAGCCGTCCAGACAGCGGACCAGCGCGTCGGCGATAGCCTGCGCGCCACCCTCGGGCACCGCATAGCCGCCCGTGGTCGCTGTCATTCCCAGCATGAAGCCGAGCGCGGCTCCGAACCGATCGTCGGGGCCGACGTCCACGTGCAGCGCGAGCCCGGGGAGCACGCGGCGCGCCGCGGGGCTGCTGAACCAGCGCTCGGCGAGACCGCGACCGCTGGAGAGGAACACCGCGCCCAGGCGCGCCAGGTGTACCGGGCCCAGCCGGGGAAGGGGTCCGAGCGTAGGGATTGCGCGCAGCAGCAGGTTGATCACCTGCGGCTCGATCGAGCCGTACCAGCGCGCGACGCTGCGCCAGCGATCCCCGTCTTTCTCGTTGCCGAAGTTGGCGGCGGTGCGGTCGTGATCTCTGGTGATGCAGGCGTAGCTGCCGTCAGGTGCGGGGTGGCAGCTCTCGGCGCCGGCCCAGCGCCAGCGCAGCCCATGCGACTCGAGCGGCAGGCTCTGAAAGGCCGGACTGAGGGTGCCCCAGGGGAAGAACGCCGCTCCTACGTCATGCCGGAATCCGGGCAAGGTCGCCGCCACCGTGCCCACCGCGCCGCCGGCCCTTTCCTCGTTGGCTTCGACCACCAGCACGTCGAGCCCCGCGCGGGCGAGTACGCACGCCGCGACCAGGCCGTTGGGCCCTGAGCCGATGACCACCGCATCCGGATCGCCCCGAATGTCGCCTACCCGCGAAGAATGGCCGTTGCCACTCTGGAAAAGGGCCTTCCGCTCACGGGGGCGTCACCCATCCAGGCCGCTTCAGCGGCCACATGGCGGTATCACTTTGTCCGAGCGTCTCCTCCGCGGCTTTGCCTGAGCGGCCCCGGCGCCGGCGGATAAGCGCATCGAGCGAGAGCCTGTCGCCCGACGGCGAAAAGGCGAGGGTCATGAGAAAAATGGCGAACACCGCCTCGGGGTGGTGTCGATCACCATACGAATACACATGGGCGATGAAGATCCAGCTTCCCAGCGCGAACATGAAGACGGATAGCCGGGTAAACAGCCCCACCAGGGCCAGCACTCCCACGGCGGCAGTGGCCCAGTAGAGAAAGGTGAAGGTGGAAGGTGTGAAGAAAACATCGCGCCGAATCACCTCGGAGATGGCGCTGATGAGCACCTGCGGGGCGATGAACTCGGCGTTCTTCTGCAACAGATTGGTATGCCATCTCAACGATGCAAAGAACCAGAACAACTGCGCGGTGGCGACGACAATGCGGGAAGATGGAAAGACAGAGAGTCGAGCTCTGGGGAAACCAATAGGCGTTCCAACGGTCGATCCATCGCCTCACGGGAAACCTCGTCTGATGGTTAAGGCTCGACCCGGTAGGTGATGGTCGGGTTCTCTTCTTTGGCGATACCAGACTCGGTGACGGTGTAGCGCTCGCTTTCCAGGCGGAGCTCGACGAAGGGGTCTTGTCGCTTGAGATTGAGTCGCCGAAACAGCTGTTGCGCCGCGGATGAATCCCCGGCCCACATCGGCCGAGTGTAC
>JACCQZ010000212.1 GCA_013813875.1 Gemmatimonadales bacterium
CTCCGCGCCGCGCGCTCGGGCGAGCGCGATGACCGCCCGCCGCGCGTCGTGGAGCTCGGCGGGAGAGTGGTTCCCGTCGTCGGACGGGTCACGATGGACATGTGCATGGTCGCGGTGGAGGCCGGCGCCGTCGCCGCCGGAGATGTGGCGACGATGTACGGTGGCATCGTCTCCCTCGACGCCCAGGCCGCCGCGGCGGGGACCATTTCATACGAGTTGCTGACGGCGCTGGGCGCCCGAGTCATCCGCCGATACCGGGGACCCGCATGAATCCACACTTCGCTTCGCTGGTGCTGGGGCTGGCCTACCAGGCCAATAGCGTGCTCGAAGGAGAGATGCCGCCCGACGCCGCGGGACTGGCCGATCCCCGCGTAGTGGCCCAAACCCTCATAGACACATTGGGGATGCTGGCCGAAAAGACCGCCGGCCGGCTGGAACCGGACGAGCAGCAGCTGCTCGATGGCACGCTGACAGCGCTGCGCTTCCGGTTCGTCCAGACCAGCCCGAAGAGCTGATGCGGAGAGCGGCGGTCATCGTTCTCGACGGGCTCGGCATCGGTCCGGCCGCGGACAGCGATACCTACGGTGACGGCGGCAGTGACACCCTGGGCAACGTGGCGCGCGCGGTGGGAGGTCTCCGGCTTCCCAACCTGGCCGCGCTGGGCCTGGGACACTGCGCGCCGTTGCCGGGGGTGGCCGCGGTGGGCACTCCTGGCGCGGCGCATGGCATCTGCGAGCCGCAGAGCCGAGGCAAAGACAGCATCACGGGACATTGGGAGATCTGCGGGCTGGTTCTCCCGGCGCCGTTCCCCACCTATCCCGCCGGGTTCCCCGCCGATGTCATCGCGGAGTTCGCCCGCAGCACCGGACGCGGGGTGCTGGGGAACAAGGCCGCCTCGGGTACCGCGGTGCTGGACGAGTTCGGCGACGCCCACCGGCGCACCGGCCAGTGGATCGTTTACACCTCGGCCGACAGCGTCTTCCAGGTGGCGGCGCACGAGGCCACCGTACCGCTGGCCGAGCTCTATGCCGCGTGCGCCTCGGCGAGAGAGCTGCTGCAGGGCGAGCACGGCGTGTCCCGGGTCATCGCCCGGCCTTTCGCCGGCCACTCGGGGGCGTGGAGCCGGACCCCGCGCCGGAAGGATTTCAGTCTTCCGCCACCGGGCCCGACGCTGCTCGACCGCCTCGCCGAGCGCCACATTCCGCGGGTGGGCGTGGGAAAAGTGGATGATCTTTTCGCCGGGCGAGGGATCTCCAGCATTCACGCTGCCACCAACGGTGAGGCATACGGGCTGATCGAAGGCGCGCTCCGGGCGATGCGCCGCGGACTGCTGCTGGCCAACGTCATCGAATTCGATCAGAGCTGGGGCCACCGCAACGACGTGCGCGGCTTTCACGCGGGCCTGATGGGGCTGGACCGGGCCATTCCCCGTCTCACCGGCGGTTTGCGGGAGGAGGACATCGTTATCTTTACCGCCGACCACGGCAACGATCCGACGACGCCGTCAACCGATCACTCGCGCGAGGTGGTACCGCTGCTGGTGGTCGGCCCTCGGGTGCGCGCGGTGAGCCTGGGCCGGCGCCGCACCTTTGCCGACATCGGCCAGACCGTGGCCGAGTTCCTGGGGGTGACGCCGCTGGCGGCGGGCACCTCGTTCCTCTCCGAGGTCTGGATTGACTGACGCCCTGGTTTCAGCGGCGCGCGCCGCGCAGCGCCGTGCCTACGCTCCCTACTCCAACTTTCACGTGGGCGCCGCCCTCGAGAGCGAGGACGGGCAGGTGTTCGCCGGCTGCAACGTCGAGAATGCCTCCTACGGCCTGACCATCTGTGCCGAGCGGGCCGCGATCTTTGCCGCGGTGAGCGCGGGGGTGCAGCGCTTCCGGCGAGCCGTCGTGGTGTCGGACATTGATCCACCGGCGGCGCCCTGCGGCGCCTGCCGCCAGGTGCTCTCTGAGTTCGCCCCGGACCTACCCATTGACGGCTTCGGCCCCCGAAGCAGCGCGAGCTGGACCATCTCCCAGCTGCTTCCGGCGGCGTTCGGGCCGGAGCAGTTGCGGTGAGCGGCATCGTCGAAGCAGCGCGCGCCGGCCGATTTGCCGCGCTGATGTCGCTCGCCGTCGCCATGACCGCCTGCCAGGAGCGGCTGACCGCGCCGGGCGATTGTCCCGAGCTTTGCCCCGGCGGAAGCCCGGCCGTCTTCGATACCGTGCTCAACCCGATACCGCTGAGCGACAGCAGCATCGCGGGGTACGTGGGACGCGGTTCCGGCGTCGCGCTTCTGGCCTCGAACGGCTTGCCCGCCGGCAACGCTCGAGCCGTCTACCGGTTCTCTCCGAGGGGGGACTCGGTTCCGCTGCGCGACACCCTCCGCGCCTACACCATAGACTCGGTGGCGATCGGGCTGACCATCTCGGCTCGGGATACTCTGCTGGACGGGGTCAAGCTCTTTCTCTACCAGTTGCCCCCGGAACTGCCGGTTGACACCAATCTGGCGTTCGCCCAACTGGACCCGTTGCTGACCGGGGAAAACCTGATTGACAGCATACTGGTCGCCGACACCTTGAACGCGGGTCAGGTCAGGACGACTCTCCGCGGGGCTGATCTGGAGAAGGTGGCCATTCCACCGGGCACCGGCGGGGTGCTCTCTCTGGCGGTCGGCATCGGCGCCCCGGTCCCGACCGGCGTCCGGCTGGGCTCGGTCGCGGGCACCAACCCGGCGACATTCATCACCTACGTCACGCTGGACGTGCCGGACACCGGAGCGGTCCGCCGCCAGTCTCTCACGCCGGGCGTCGCCTTCAATACCTTCATCCGGGAAACCACGGTCGAGCCCGATACCACGCTGATCACGCTCGGTGGGGAGCCCTCGTCTCGGGCGCTGCTGCGGTTCGACCTTCCGCCCAGTCTGGAGGATTCCGCGACCATCGTTCGGGCGACATTGGAGCTGATTCCGGTCGAGCCCGTCGCCGGCCTGGAGCGGGCCCCGGCGGTACTTCAGGCCAGGGCGGTCCTGGCCGACCTCGGGGCCAAGTCACCGGTCAACAACGACGAGCGCTTACTGGTGAGCGATACGGTTTCCTCCGGGACTGCCGATACCGTGCGGCTGGACGTGACGCCGATCGTGCAATTCTGGCAGGCTGCCTCCGAGCGGCCGGAAGCTCTCTCCCTCACGCTCCAGCCGGAGGCCGCGACGTTCACCCGCGCCGTCTTCGGCTCCACCCGGCAGCCGGCGTCGTCCCCGCCGCGGCTGCGGATCACGTATCTGGTCTCGTTCCCCTTCGAGAATCCGTAGTGCGCCGAGTTCTGCTTACCGCCCTGCTGGCGGCCCTGCCTGCGGCCGTCGCCGCCCAGTCTTCGCAGTTCGGTATTCGCGGCCTCGGCTATCCCGGCCGGGCGCTGTCGGCGCACGCCACCGGCTCGGCCGGCGCCTTTGGATTATTCGATCCCGAATCCAGCCTCAATCCCGCCGCGCTGGGAGAGGTCACGGCGGTCACGGCGGTCTTCACCGGCGTGCAGGATTTCCGCACCGTGGAGAACCCCGCCGGCAGCGAGTCGGTCCGGGCGGCGCGCTTTCCCCAGGTGGCGTTCGTCGGCCCGGTACCCCGGTACCCGGTGGTCTTCGGGCTCAGCTACTCCAACTATGCCAGCCGTGACTTCAGTATCGCCACCACCGATACCATCGCATTGCGTGGGGCGCCGGTGGCGGTCAACGACACGCTGACCTCACGCGGCGGGCTCAGCGACCTTCGATTTGCCGGCTCCTACCGGCTGCAGGGACGATGGGCCTTCGGCGGGGCGTTCCACGTCATCACCGGGTCGAACCGGCTGGAGTCACGCCGATCCTTCGGCGACAGCACCTATCGCCCGTCGAGGGAGAGCGCGGAGGTGTCCTACGCGGGGGTCGGAGCGTCGCTCGGCATGATCCTCCAATTCGGGCCGGCGTTCTCGGTGGCGGCGACGGCGCGAAGCGACGGGCACGTCAACGTGGACCGAGACTCGGTGCGCGCCGGTGTGGTGGATCTACCCTACTCGTTCGGGCTCGGCGCGCGCCTGCTGGCGAGCCCGCGCCTGCTTCTGGCCAGCCAGGCGCTCTACCACACCTGGTCCGGCGCCAACAGCGACTTCCTCGCTCAGGGTGCCCCGGGCGCGGAAAACAGTTTCGAGGTGGCGTTGGGGGGCGAGTACATCGGCGACGTGCGGCGTCCCTACCGCCTGCCGATCCGCTTCGGCGCCCGGTACGGGACGGTTCCCTTTCTGTTGCAGCCGGAGGAGCAGCCGACCGAATTGGGAATCTCGCTCGGCACCGGCACTCGCTTCGCGCAGCAACGCGCGGGGGTGGACCTCGCGCTGGAGCACGTCTGGCGCAGCGCCGGCGAGTTCAGCGAGCGGGCTCTGCTGGTGACGGTGGGGGTGTCGTTGAGGCCGTGAAGGGGGGGTGGGAGTCGGAGGTGGGAGGTGGGAGGTGGAGGAGTGAAGGTCGGTGGTCGAA
>JACCQZ010000213.1 GCA_013813875.1 Gemmatimonadales bacterium
CGCTCACCATCGGCTTTGCCCGCCGCTTCGCGACCTACAAGCGGGCCAACCTGATCTTCCGCGATCTCGAGCGGCTCCGCCGGCTGCTGGTGGATCCGTGGCGGCCGGTCCAGATCATCTTCGCCGGCAAAGCCCACCCCGCCGACAACCCCGGCAAGGAAGTGCTGCAGAGCGTCTATCACTTCACCCGGGATCCCGAGTTCGAGGGCCGGGTGGCGTTCCTGGAAGATTACGATATGCACCTGGCGCACCTGCTGGTGCAGGGCGTGGACCTCTGGCTCAATCTGCCCCGGGTGCCGCTCGAGGCCTCCGGCACCAGCGGCATGAAGGCGGCGCTCAACGGGGTCCCCCAGCTCAGCACGCTGGACGGATGGTGGCAGGAGGGCTACGACGGCCTCAGCGGCTGGGCCATCTCGGCGGCCGCTGAAACCGAGGACGCCGACGCGGTGGACGCCGATCGCTTCTACCGTCTGCTGGAGGAGCAGGTCGTTCCGCTGTACTACACCCGAAACGCGAACGGCATTCCCCTGGGCTGGGTGGAGAAGATGCGCCACGCGATGCGGCTCGCCGGCGCCAAGTTTACCGCGCGGCGAATGGTGCAGGACTACGTGCAGGAGTACTATGCGCCTGCGATCCGGGGAGAAGCCGGCGGAGACGATCCACCCACGGCTTGAGGTAGACAGGATGGCCACCCTTCATGACCCGGCGCGCGCGCCGGCGAGCACCGCGGCGCCGCTGGTCAATGCGGGTGGTGAGCCCGTCTCGGTGGTGCACGTGACGGCGGAGTACTACCCCTACGCCCGCACTGGTGGACTGGCCGAGGCCGTCAGCGGCCTGGCCAACTTCCAACGCGCCGCCGGCCTCAGCGCCACGGCCATCCTGCCGCTCTACCGAACGGTTCGCGACGAAGAGCCCGATCTGGAACCGGTGGGTCAGCCGTTCATGGTGCCGATGGGCGGCCGCGCGGAGGAGGCCCGGGTGTTCCGCGCCGTCGGGCCGGTGGCCGGTCCCCAGGTTTTCTTCGTCGAGCACCTGGATTATTTCAACCGGCCCGGCATCTACGGCGAGAACGCCGTGGACTACCCCGACAACGCCCGCCGCTTCGCCTTCTTTGCCCTCGCCGCGATGACCGCGCTGCCCCGACTGGTGCCGGGGCCGCTGCTGCTCCACGCCCACGACTGGCACACCGCCCTCGCTCCGCTGTACTTGCGCACCATCCTCCGCGGGGAGCGCCATGCCCGCGACGCCACGACCGTGCTGTCGGTGCACAACCCTGGCTATCAGGGCCATTTCGGTCCCGAGGTGATGCCGGAGATCGGCCTTCCCTGGGAGCTCTACAACTGGCGGCAGCTCGAGTGGTACGGCAAGGTCAATTTCCTGAAGGGCGGTCTGGCCTTTTCCGACTTCGTGACGACCGTCAGCCCGACCCAGGCGCTGGAGCTGCGGACGCCCGGAGGTGGGTTCGGCCTGCAGGAGGTGTTCATCGCCCTCGGCGAGCGGCTGGTCGGCGTGCTCAACGGCATAGACCAGCGCACCTGGAGCCCGGACACCGATTCGCAGATCACCGCGCAGTACTCGGCCGAGAGCATGGAGGGCAAGCGACGCTGCAAGGCCGCGCTGCAGCGCTCCTTCGGCCTGCCCCAGCGCCGCCGGGCGCCGCTCTTCGGGATGACCGGGCGCATGGTGACGCAGAAGGGGCTGGACCTGATACTCGGCGCCCGGGAGCTGCTGGAGACCGACTCGCAGTTCGTCTTTCTCGGCAGCGGCGAGAAGCACTACGAGCAGGCGCTGGTCGAGCTGGCCACCTCGGCACCCAACCACATCGGCGTTCAGCTCGACTTTACCGATCGCCTCGAACATCGCCTCATGGCGGGCGCCGACATCTTCCTGATGCCCTCGCTCTACGAGCCGTGCGGACTCACCCAGATGCGGGCGCAGCGCTACGGCTCGCCCCCGGTCGTCCGCGACGTCGGTGGGCTCCGCGACACGGTGGATGACGGCGAGACCGGCTTCTCGTTCGGCCCCTACACCTCCGACGCCTTTCAGGACACCGCTTTTCGCGCGCTCGCCTGCTTCGAGGACGCCTCCAAGTGGCAGGCGCTCATGCGGCGCGGCATGGCGCGCGACTTCAGTTGGGAGCGCTCGGTGGAGATGTACCTCGACGTCTACCGGCGCGCCCTTGCCTACGCCGCCAGCGGGTGAACGACCACCCGATGGATTTCGTTCTCGCCCTGCACAGCCATCTTCCCTACGTGCTGAACCACGGGCGCTGGCCTCACGGCAGCGACTGGCTCTGCGAGGCGGCGCTGGACACCTACCTGCCGCTGCTGGAGGTTCTCCGCCGGCTGGAGGCCGACGGTGTGGCCGCGCCGGTCACCATCGGATTCACTCCGGTGCTGGCCAATCAGCTGGCGAGTCCCGATTTCGTGGGCGAGATGGAGGACTTCTTCTCCCAGCGGCTCGCCGCCTGTGACGAGGCCCCGGCCTCGCTCTCGGCGAGCGGGGAGCACGCGCTCCTCCCGCTGGCCGATTTCTGGCGCACCCGGCTGCTGCGGCTCCGGCGCCTCTTCCATGGCACCGACCGCGACCTGATCGGAGCCTTCCGGGCGCTCGAAGCATCCGGCC
>JACCQZ010000215.1 GCA_013813875.1 Gemmatimonadales bacterium
CCCACGGCCAGGCCACGCAACGATTCGTGAGCCACCAGGAAGAAGAAGCCGGCACCCGCTGCGCTGAAGAGTGCGCTCAGCAGATTGGTGCGGAAGGCGTACTCGCCGATCGGTACCGCCGCGGCCCACACGTGCGCGACCAGCACGAAGAGCGGTGTTCCCGGGGGATGCGGGATGCCGAGCGTCTTTGCCACGGCGATGAGCTCGCCGGCGTCCCAGAAGGTGACGGTGGGCGCGAGAGTGAGCAGATAGCCCAGCAACACCAGGGCGGCGACTGCGAGCGCGGCCCGATAGGGGGGCCGCGCCGATTCCGAATCAATCATGAGTGGGTGAGCGCGCGAGCAAGCCCGAGGGCTTCGCGGGTGGGTGCCACGGCGTGAACCCGAAAGAGCCGAGCGCCGCGCTCCCAGGCAAGCGCGCAGGCGGTCGCGGTGGCCCGGTCGCGCTCCGCCAGCGGCAGGTCGGTAACGGCGCCCAGAAAGCGCTTGCGCGAGGGTCCCACCAGGACCGGCCGTCCCAGCGCCTGCAACGCGGCGAGCTGATCGAACAGCGAGATATTTTGCTCGACGGTCTTGGAGAATCCGAAGCCGGGGTCTATGACCGTGGCGTCCGCCGCCACGCCCGCGTCCGACGCGGCCAGGAGCGCCGACCGCAGTTCGTCGAGCACCTCGCCGACCACCCCTCCAGGGTACTCCGCATGGGTGTAGGAGGCGATCTCGAGGTTGCTGCCACGCGAGTGCATCAGCACCACTCCCGCCTTCGCCGCCGCGACCACCGCCGGCATGGCGGGATCCAGGCGGAAGGCTGATACGTCGTTCACCACCGCCGCGCCGGCATCGAGCGCGGCTCGGGCGACTTCCGCCTTGACCGTATCCACCCAGACTACCAGGTCGGGATGGGCGCGCGTCAGGGCGGATATGGCGGGCACCACCCGCTGCAGCTCCTCGGCCAGCGATACTTCCGCCGTTCGACCCGGTCGGGTGGACTCACCCCCGACGTCGAGCATCGCGGCTCCGGCGTCCAGCAGCTCGTCGGCATGGGCCAGCGCCGCGTCCGCGCCGAGGAAGCGTCCGCCGTCGCTGAAGCTGTCCGGGGTGACGTTGACGATTCCCACGATGAGAGGCCGGTCCACCGCCATGAGGCCGCGCGCCGTGCGCCAGACCGCCGCCGGCTCCGCCGGCAGGGCCAGCCCCACCTGCATCGCCGCTTCGGCGAGCTGCTCGGGTACGGTCCAGGGGCGGGCAAAGGCGCTGAGCCGGGAGCGGCTGCCTGCCAGCACCGCCCAGGAGTCGCCGGTGAGAACTTCGAGACCCAGCCCACCAGCAAACCGGACCAGAGCCTCGAGAGCGCCCTGGTCCAGTCCGGTCAGGTAAAAAGCGATCGGTTGTATGCCACCCGCAGCCGCCGCCGCCAGTCCTTCCTCCCAACCGTGAGTCTGCAGCACCTCGCGCACCGCGCCCGGCGAGTGGAGCGCCAGCGGCGTGACGTTCACGCCCCGGCGGGTTCCGCCGGCGGCGCCCCGAGGATCGGCGCCCGAGCCGGCGAGACTCCCGGCTTCACTGGAGTGGCTGCTTGCGCGGCCGCGGGATCGGCCGGCGGCAGAGTCCGGGGCGGCAACGGCAGGTTCCTCACCAACCGGTCGAGGTCCTCCCGATCAATCGTCTCGCGGTCGAGCAGCGCCTGTGCGATCCGGTCGAGCAGCTCGCGGTTTTCGCTGATGATGATGGTGGCGCGCGCATACGCCTCGTCAATCAGCCGCTTGACCTCATCATCTACCATCTGAGCGGTGCGCTCGGAGATCTCCCGCCGTTGGGCGAACTCCCGGCCCAGGAAGATCTCCTGTTCCTTGTCGCCCACGGCGAGCGGGCCGATGAGCTCGCTCATCCCGAACTGGGTCACCATCCGGCGGGCCAGTCCGGTGGCGCGCTCGATGTCATTCCCCGCCCCGGTGGTCACCTTGTCGGCGCCGAAGATGATCTCCTCGGCCACCCGGCCGCCGAAGAACATGGCCAGACTGCCGATGAGCCAGTCCTTGCTGTAGTTGTGCCGGTCCACCTCGGGCAGCGAGGCCGTCAGCCCGAGCGCCCGGCCCCGAGGCACGATGGTCACCTTGTGGACCGGATCGCTGCCCGGAATCTTGAGCGCCACGATGGCATGTCCCGCCTCGTGATACGCGGTGAGCTTCCGCTCGTCCTCGGTGAGCACCAGGCTGCGCCGCTCCACGCCGAGCATCACCTTGTCCTTGGCGTCCTCGAAGTCCTGCATGTCCACCAGCGTCTTGTTGCGCCGCGCCGCGAGCACCGCCGCCTCGTTGACCAGGTTGGCCAGGTCGGCTCCGGCCATTCCGGGTGTGCCCTTGGCGACGGTGTCGAGCCGCACGTCGGAGGCCAGCGGAATCTTCCTGGTGTGTACCCGGAGTATTCCCTCGCGGCCCCGCACGTCGGGGGCGTCCACCACGATCTGGCGGTCGAAGCGCCCGGGCCGCAGCAGCGCGGGGTCGAGCACGTCGGGGCGGTTGGTGGCCGCCACCAGGATGACGCCGTCGTTCGACTCGAACCCGTCCATCTCCACCAGCAGCTGGTTGAGCGTCTGCTCCCGCTCGTCATGTCCCCCGCCGAGGCCGGCGCCACGGTGCCGCCCGACCGCGTCTATCTCGTCAATGAAGATGATGCAGGGGGCGTGCGACTTGCCCTGCTCGAAGAGATCCCTCACCCGGCTCGCGCCCACACCCACGAACATCTCGACGAAGTCGGAGCCGGACATGGAGAAGAAGGGCCGGCCCGCCTCGCCCGCGACCGCCTTGGCGAGGAGGGTCTTGCCGGTACCGGGAGGTCCCACCAGAAGCGCCCCTTTGGGCAGGCGGCCGCCCAGACGGGTGTACTTCTGCGGGTCTTTGAGAAACTCGATGATCTCCTGCAGCTCTACCTTGGCCTCGTCCGCCCCGGCTACATCGGCGAAGGTGATCTTGGGCGTGTCGCCGGCCAGGAGCTTGGCCTTGGACTTTCCAAAGGCGAATGCTCGGCTGCCGCCGGCTTGGAGTTGCCGAAGGAGAAAGAACCAGAGGCCGAGGATGACGATCCAGGGTAGCGCCGCGATGATGATCGCGGTGATCCCACCCTTGGGCTCTTTGGCCAGGATCGGAACTCCGGCGTCCTCCAGCCGCTTGATGAACACTTCACTATTGGCGACGGGGAGGAGGACCTGAAAGCTCTTTGCGGTGCGGCCCTCCTGGGTAACCGGTGTGCGGAAATCCCCCTCCAGCCGCTTGCCGTCGTACACCTCGACCCGGGACACGTTGCCCTGGTCGAGCTGGCGGCTGAACTCGGTGTAGGAGAATTCCTGGGTTGGGTTGCGCTGCTGGCTCATCATTCGAAAGAGCGCCAGCGCGAGCAATCCCACCAGCAGCCAGAGAGCGAGGTTCTTGCTCAGGTTGCCCCAGTTGGGGCGAGGGGGCCGGGTCGGAAGTCGGTCTGCCATTTATTCCAAGTCCGCGATGAACGGGAGATGTCGATAGTTCTCGGCGTGGTCGAGCCCGTAGCCTACCAGGAACGCGGCCGGCGCCCGGAAGCCGACGAAGCGGACCTCCGGGCGACATTCGGTAGCCAACTGCTTGTCGAGGAGAGCGCAGATGGAGAGGCTCTCCGGCCGGCGGGTGTCCAGCAGTGCCATCAGGCGCTGCAGCGTCTTGCCGGTATCAATAATATCCTCCACCAGCAGGATGTGTTTGCCTTCCAGCCGGGTTTCGGGATCGTAGAGCAGGCGCACGGTGCCGCTCGACACCTTTCCGTCGCCATACGAGCTCGCCACCAGAAAGTCCACCTGAATCGGGCGCTCGATAGTGCGCACCAGGTCGCTCAGGAAGATGAAGCTGCCCTTGAGCAGGCCCAGCACCAGCAACTCGCCGTCAGGGTAGGCCGCGGTGATTCTGGCTCCGAGCTCCGCAACCTTGGCGGCGATCGTAGCCTGGTCGAAGACGATTGACTTGACCGCCTTGCCGCCGGTCCGGCGGAGGATATCAGGGGTACTCAGCATCAATTCGCAGAGCCTCCATTCCTCCCGCCGGGACGAGGGCGTCGGAACGGCAGACACCCGGGATCCACACCACGGCATCGCTCGAGGCCAGCACCGGCCAGCCTTCCCGCCGCCGGCGAGGCACTCCGGCATCCTGAAAACACCGGACCAGAAGCCGCCGGCCCGCGCCAGCGAGGGGCCGCACCTTTTCGCCCGGCAACCAACCCCGAATGGTGAGCTCCTGGGGCCGAAACCAGGCGGTCAGCGCCGCTCGCTCCTGTAACGCGGGAGCCGGCTCCGGCCGCCAGCGAATGCGCCACCCGCCCCATCGCATCTCACCCGCGTCGGCATCGAGCGACAAAGGCGCCTCGGCAGAGTCCCGGGCGACCCGGACCAACCGCAGGCGGTCGAACGCCAGCTCCGCCCGCCAGCTCCCGCCCAGGGGTGTTTCCGATCCGCTATTTCCCGCCGCCAGCAACCCGAGAATCCGGGCGGCGCGGGCCGGGCCGATTTGGCACCCGAGGCGGCGCGCGGCGGCGATGAGCAGAGTTTGTGCCAGAGCTGAATCATATCCGCGCAGCGGAGCAGCAGCAACGGAAATTCCCCCATCTTCCGGCTGCGGATCGAGCCCGGGCAGAAAATCGAGCACCGAGCTCCACGCGGTCCGATCTCGCGCCGCCTGCGCACCTAGCCGAGCCAGCTTGAGGTCCACCCGAGGCAGTCGGCAGCGGAGCTGGGGAAGCACCTCACAGCGGAGCCACGAGCGCAGGTGCCGCGAGTCGTGATTGGCCGGGTCGCTCCAGGTGGGAAGCGAGCGCTCCCGCGCGTACGCCAGCAGCGCCTCCCGCGGGAACGGCAGCAGCGGTCTGACGATAGCACCGCTCTGATCGCTCATCGCCGCGAGACCGGCGGGGCCGGACCCCTCGAGGGCCCGCATGAGGATGGTCTCGACCTGATCGTCCGCGTGGTGGGCGGTGAATACCACACCGGCGCCGGTGCGCACCCGGGTCTGCTCGAGCCAGGCATAGCGCCGGGTTCGGGCCTGGGTCTCCGTGGCCGCGGCCCCCAGCCCCAGCTCAACTGACTCGAACTCGATTCCCCAGGCCAACGCGAGGTCGCGAACCTGGCCCGCCACACGGCCGCTATCGGCGTGAGTGCCGTGATCTACGTGGGCCACCACCAGCTCGAGGCGGTGAACTTCCCTCGACCGCACCAGCAGGTCGAGCAGCGCGACCGAGTCCGGCCCGCCGGAGACGGCCACCAGCGCACGCCCGGGCGGCAGGCCGAGAGTGGCTAGGTGAGAGCGAAATTTCTGGGTGAGGTCCATGGAGCCGAAAGTTAACTCCATGACCGGCTCCGCAGTTAATGTATAACCAGAGGTGTGGTGCCGAACCTCTTGTTATAATTGAGAATACCCTAAGTCATCTCCCGTCTCGCGGTGGCCCTGAGTCGGTACGGATCAAGGTGTAATCGCGCCCCGACCCGATCTCGGCTCCCTCGCGGTCGAGCTGGCGCAGACGCAAGTCGTCCACTCTCTCATAGCTCCGAGTGGCCGCGGGATTCTCGGGGTTGAGCTGGTACACGGTTGCGGTGCTGTCGGAGGCAGACCCGCGCAGCACGGCCCACTGTCCTGCCGCGGATACGGTGCGGTCCCCCTCCGCGGTGGCCAGGTAGGTCTCTTTCAAGTCGTACCGCGACGCTATGCCCGATCCAGGCGTGGCGTAGAGAGTCAGCTCGGTGACAATTCCGGCGCAGTCGGCGCAGGGCAGCGTGCCGGTGTACGCCCCGACGACCAGTACCGAATCGGTGACGGCCGCGGGCTCGGTCTGCGCCTCATCCCGCCCCCTCGCATCGGGGCCGCAGGCGCAGCATCCGAGGGCTGCCACAGTGAGCGTGTTGCGCCACCTCACGGCCGACCCGCGCCTCCGTTGGTAGATGATGTTCGAGCTCTTCCGCCAAGGTACCGCGCTGATCCTACCGGAACCAGCCCGTTGATGGGCCTGGCGCCGGTATCATTCCGAGCCCCTCGGTGATAATGATAGAGTAGAAATGGACGATGATGGCCGCGAGACATGTAGCCGAACGGAAGGAGTTGGCCATGAGGAAAGCGCATCGCCGAATCGCCGCGAGATCGGCCTCGGCACTGGCGATGGTGTCAGCAGCCTGTGGGCCCGGCGAGCGGGCGACCCCGGCCACCGATTCCGTGGCGACTTCCCCGCCCGCGGCACCAGCTGCCAGTGCAGCCATCACCCTGCCACCGGGCTTCACCGCCAGCATCTTCGCGGACACCATCGGTTCGGCCCGGCACGCGGCCGCCGCTCCCAACGGCGACCTCTACGTCAACACGTGGCGGTCGCCCTATGACACCACGCGGCGGGCACCGGCCGGCGGGTTCATCGTTGCGCTGCGGGATTCCAACCGGGATGGTCGAGCCGATCTCATTCGCCGGTTCGGGACCACCGCCAAGGCGGGGAGCCGGGGCGGCACCGGAATCGCGCTCCGCGATGGCGCTCTATACGTCGAAGCCGACTCCGCCATCGTGCGCTACGCGCTGGGCGGGAACAGCCTGGTGCCGGCCGGCGCCCCCGACACCATCGTCCTGGGGTTGACCATGGAAGGCGGGCATCCCATGCACCCCATCGCGGTGGATGGCCGGGGAAATCTCTTCGTCAACATGGGCTCCGCCACCAATGCCTGCCAGAAGAAGGATCGTACGCCGGGCTCACCGGGGGCCCGGCCTTGCCCGGAGCTTCGCACCCGAGCCGGCATCTGGCGATTCAGTGCTTCGCGCACCGGGCAACGTTTCACGCCGGCAGCTCGGTACGCAACCGGGATTCGCAACGCTGTGGGACTTGCCGTCCATCCCGGCGACGGCAGCCTCTACGCCACCCAGCATGGCCGCGACCAACTGGCCGAGAACTGGCCCCAGCTTTTCACCTTTACCGAGAGCGCCGAATTGCCGGCGGAGGAGCTGCTGCGGATCGTGGAAGGAGGAGACTACGGCTGGCCCCACTGTTACTACGACCCAACACAGCAGCGGCTGGTGCTCGCGCCCGAGTACGGCGGCGACGGCAAGACCGTGGGCATGTGCCAGGACAAGCTCGGGCCGGTCGCGGTGTTCCCGGCCCACTGGGCTCCGAACGGTCTGGGGTTCTACTCCGACTCCGCGTTCCCCTCCAGGTACCGTGGAGGAGCGTTCATCGCCTTTCACGGATCGTGGAACCGGGCGCCTGAGCCGCAGCAGGGTTACAACGTGGTGTTCCAGCCGTTGGACGACGGCAAGGTGTCGGGTGAGTTTCAGGTCTTCGCCGACGGCTTTGCCGGAGCCCGGAAAGAGCCGGGCCTGGCCGAGCACCGGCCGTCGGGAGTTGCCGTCGGTCCTGGTGGTGCGCTCTTCATCACCGATGACCAGCGGGGGCGGGTCTGGCGGGTGACGCACGCCGGCTCCCGCTGAGCTATCACAGCAGGTCCCCTGCTCTGGCGCCGACCCTACAAGCGGTGCATCGGCTTTGCAGCAGGATCTGCAGGCCCCGGGCGTGGGCATCAAGTCTGCCTGGTTTACCGGGACCCGGGCTACGAACACGA
This sequence comes from Gemmatimonadales bacterium, assembly GCA_013813875.1. Taxonomy (GTDB): domain Bacteria; phylum Gemmatimonadota; class Gemmatimonadetes; order Gemmatimonadales; family GWC2-71-9; genus CAVVWJ01. Next base: position 7,597 of record JACCQZ010000215.1, read on the forward strand.
TCCGCGGCACCTCCATGGCCGCTCCGCACGTCGCGGGCGCCGCCGCGCTCTATCTCTCGATGCATTCTTCCGCCGCTTCGACGGCCGCCCCTCCGGCGGCACTTCGAGCACCACCGTCTACCGGTGGACCTTCGGCGATGGCAAGAGCGGTCAAGGAGCGAGCATTTCCCACAGGTTCCCCGCGCGCCGTTCCTATGTCGTGCGGCTTACCTTGAGGGACCCCCGCAGGGCCAGCAACGCGACTTCCAAGACCATCACCTGCAGCGGGCAACGCTGCACCTGAGCGCAGCGCGCTATAGCGCCTCCAGCGCTATGGCGAGCTCGCGCACACCGCGCTGAATCTCCGGCTTGTCAACGGCGGCGAATCCCAGCAGCAGGCCATTCCGAGCCACCGCGCGCCGGCCATAGCGGCTCAACGGACTCACCTCCACGTCCCGCTGCAGCGCGGCCTTTGCCGCGGACTTCGCGTCCCGCCCGCCGCGCAACCATCCCACAGTCTGAAGCCCTGCCTCGACCGCGGGGATCTCCAGCAGTCCGGCCAGCCGCTCTCCGGCGCATTCCAGCAGCAGCGACAGCCGTTCCGCATGACGCCCTGCGAAACGAGGCGCTCTGGTTTCAGATGACCGGGCTCGCCTGGCTGGCGCTGGGCGATGTGGCAGGCTGGTGCGTGCGGGAAACGGGCCGGCTGCCCGCGCACCTGGGCGGCTGGCTCCTCGCCACCAGCGTGCCGATGGTCGTGCTCCTGCCCGCATCAGGTGGCTGGCTGATCGTGGCGCTCGGCGCGTTCGCGTTGCGGGCGACACGAGACGAGCATGCCCGGGCGGCCCCCAACCCTCCCCTGATTGGAGCGCGGAAGTGAAGGCACGTTTCAATGACGCCAAGGTTGCTCCGGGCATCTACGACGCCATGGAGGGCCTCGACCGGTATCTTCAGGAGTGCGGGCTGGAGAAGTCGCTGCTGCTGCTGGTGCAGTTGCCCGCGTCGCAGATCCACGGCTGCGCCTACTGCCGGGACATGCATTGGAAGGATCTGCGCGCTATTGGAGAAGCGGAGCAGCGGCTCTATTCTCCGGCCGCCTGGCGCGAGCGCCCCTACTACTCCGACCGGGAACGTGCGGCGCTCGCCTGGACCGAAGCTGCCACCCGCCTCGCCGAGGGGCAGGTCCCCGACGCGGTAAGCAGTCACCGGCTGAGCCGAATACTGGGCGGCATCAGGCGAGGCCGTCGGTACTCAGATCCGCGCATACTCGTGGACCGTGCGCTGGGAGACTACTTCCCCCGTGTGGCGGATTGCCTTGGGCTCGATCAGCATGAGATGCACCTCTTCCCGCGCCACCGGGCGATGCTCCACTCCCCTGGGAATGACGACCAGCTCGCCCGGCCCGAGCGTCACCTGCCCGTCACGCATCTCGATGGTCAGCACGCCGCGGACGACGATGAACAGTTCGTCCTCCTCGGCGTGCTGATGCCACACGAACTCCCCCTGCACCTTGGCCAGCTTGACGTGACTGTCGTTGAGGTCGGCCACGATCTTGGGGCTCCACTGGTCGGTGAAGCAGCCGAACTTCTCGACCAGGTTGATCTTGGTGACCATTGAGGGCTCCCATTGATGCTGGTGGTTCGAGTAGAAGACTGGCAGCGGCCACGGAGCTTCCACTAGGCGTCCGGCTTTGTCGCCCTCTGTGGGTGCACTTCTCGCAGGTAGAGAAACAACGGAAGCCCCAGAGAAACTCCGACCGCAAGATTGGCCACGACAGGAGCCCAGAGACGCTTCACGCCACACCTCCTCCCCTCGATCGCCACGAAAACCCAGAGAACCAATGACGAGACTATGACGTCCATGCCGAAGAAGCCGCTGATCGGATTTGCGAATAGTTGATCGACGAACTGGCGGGGGTTGAGGCCATGTTGGCGAAGGAAGTTGATAAACTGGGAATACGGCAGTACGGTCCCGAGTACGCACAGCCCCAGATACAGTATTTTTGGCGGCACAAGACCCTCCTGAAGCACTCTCTTCACATCCCACTTTCAGGCCTGAAGGCGCCGAATTAGCCGCCTGTCCCCTCATCGGCAGTACCCGGCGACTCAGGCCCGCCATCGGCGCGGATCGTACCGATAAAGATCACACGCCCGGACGAATCGAGCGAGCTGCGAGCTGAAAATCCGGCCTCGTCGAACCACTGCAGCCACCGGGCACGGGCGAAGAGGCCTTCCACGTGCCGATCATGGGTGACCGTGACCTCTCCGTCCGCGTGCCGCAAGACCGGCACGTAGTCAACGACACAGGTGTCATTTCCGGATCGGGATCCGATACCCATTCCAGGTAGCGCAAGCCGCGGCCGTCGGCGGCATCGTGCCCACCGTGGTCGGTTTCAGCCACAAACGTTTCGCGAACGAAGTCGGGGGAGAACGGCCACGGTGCCACCCTCGCGGCAATGGATAGCCGCGGTTCGGAGGGTTTCCTGTACCGCCAGGGGCTCGGTGGCATACATGATGGCATCGTGTACCAGCACGATGTCGAATTGCCGGTCCAGGCGCAGCGAGCGCATGTCACCCGGCAGGTGCTCGCACTCCGGGTTGATCACCTGGCTGACGGCGAGCATACCCGGGGACCGGTCGGTGAGCGTCAGGCGGAAGTGGCGCTTGAGATGAAAGGCGAGGCTGCCTCCGCCGGAGCCGAGCTCCAGCAGCGTGGCCGGCTGTGAGCCGGAGGCCCGCGGCAGGCGAGGCAGCAGGTCGGCCGCCTCCTCCACGTACTCACTGGGGGCGACAGCAGCGGCCACCACCCGGCAAGATCGTCGTACATGCGCTGCGCCGCCATGTCAGCCGGCCTCGTCTTCGGGCAGATGGACCACCGGGAGCTCCAGACCCCAGAGGATCGCCGCCAGCCGCAGGGCTACGATTGCAGCCATGCCGGCCAGCGCGGCTGCATCCTTGGGCGCACCTGCTCCCGCCGACAGCAGGTACACCGCGCCACCCACGATAGCCGCTGTGGCATAGAGCCGGCCCGGTCGCAGCACCAGCGGAATCTGGGCGGTGAGCACATCGCGAAGCACGCCGCCGGCGACGCCGGTAATGGCGCCCATGAGCAGCGCGATGGGATCCGAATGCCCGGCCTGTTGCGCAACCTGCACCCCACCGATGGTAAAGAACGCCAGGCCCAGCGCATCGGCGACGAGGAGGGCGCGGCGGGACGCTACCCGGAACCGGACATAGCCCAGCGTCACCAGCGTCGCCGCGAGTATCACCCACAAGTAGGTGACGTTCGCGATCCAGAAGATCGGGTGCCGGTCCAGCAGAACGTCGCGCAGTGTTCCCCCGCCGATGGCGGTGACCACGGCGATGACCACGGCCCCCAGCAGGTCCAGGCCCTTGCGCCCGTCGGCCAGCACGCCGCTGACGGCGAAGACTGCCACACCAAGCAGCTCGAGAAGGTAGCGCACGAAGCCCTGTCGTTGATCGGTCCCTACTTCTCGAACTCGAAGTGTACGGTCGTCGCCGGGCTCCCGGGTAGCGCAATGTAGTCAACCGTATACGTCAATACCCCGCTCTCCAGCGGCACGGCTTTGATGCCGTCCAGGGTAATGATGTCCCCCTGGAGAGTGTAGGAGCCGCTGTCCTCCGAGTCGTACTCGATGCGGCTGAGATTCTCCTCGTCGTCAATGGCGAGCTGGCTGAAGTGCATCGAGAAAGCCCAGGTGCCGTCCTCGGAGATCCTGAAAGAGCCCGACTCCGCATAGGTGGTGATGCCGGCCCCGAAGCCGGGATTGATTTCGCGGGTCAACGCCGGGAGCGACTCACCGTTCGCCCGGCGGAGGGTGTAGGTACCGAAAACGTCGTCGTCGTTCGGACCACTGGCATCGCCGCCGCAGCCGGCCAGGGTCATGCCGAAGATGAGCAGAGCGACGAGGGCGGGTCGGGCGGATCTGGTCCAGCGCATGGGATACCCCTCTGTGGGAGAATGGCCCGGCGGAGTTCGGTCAGCACTCCGGTGGTCACTTTAGAACGCGTGAGACCTCGGTCGAACCGGACAGAGCGGGGACATGCAGTTGCCGCCCCCGGGCCGGGCCGTATCTTCTTCCAGTCTCCCATCATCCCTATTCTCCACGCTCACCGGCCGGCCGATGCCAGAGCTGTCTCAGACCGACTGGGCCCGGCTTCAACCGATCCTGGACGAGCTCCTCGATCAGGGACCGGAGCAGCGGGCCGCCCATCTGAACGAGATCGGCTCGCGCGACCCTGCCGCCCACTCCCGGCTGCAGCGGATGCTCGCCGCGATCGGGGCGGCGGAGCACTTCCTCGAGCGGCCCGCCCTCGAGTTCGCGCCCGGGCTTCTGGAAGCGATGCGGAACAAAGGCGCCGCGGCCGAAAGCGCCTCCCTTCCCGCCGGAACCCGCATCGGTCCCTACGAAGTGCTGCGCGAGATCGGGCGGGGCGGCATGGGCGCGGTCTACCTGGCTGCGCGGGCCGACGACCAGTACCGAAAGCAGGTTGCCATCAAGCTGGTGGGCTCGGGCATCGAGTCGCCGGAGCTCAGACGGCGCTTCCTCGCGGAGCGGCAGATTCTCGCCTCACTCGACCACCCCAACATCGCCCGCCTCTTCGACGGCGGGGTGACCGATGCCGGCTCGCCCTATTTCATAATGGAGTACGTCGAGGGCGCCCCCATAGATGAGTACTGCGATGTTGGGCGTCTGTCGGTTGACGCGCGGCTCGCGTTGTTCGCCAGCGTCTGTGATGCGGTCCAGTTCGCCCATCAGAATCTGGTGGTTCACCGCGACCTCAAGCCCGGCAACATCCTGGTCACCGCCCAGGGTGTGGTCAAGCTGCTCGACTTCGGCATCGCCACCCTGCTGGACGCTCCCATCGCCGGAAAGGGCTCGCCGGTTACCGAAGCCGGCCACCGACTGCTCACTCCGGAGTATGCCAGCCCCGAGCAGGTCGCCGGCGAGCTGGTCACCACCTCGAGCGACGTTTACCAGCTCGGCGTGCTCCTGTTCAGGCTGCTGACCGGCCAGGCACCGTACCGGTTCACCAGCCGCTCGCCCGCCGAGGTGGAGCGCATCGTCCGCCAGGCCGAGCCGCAGCCTCCGAGCGCCGTTACCGGCGGCAAACTTCGGCGGCGGCTCCTCGGCGATCTCGACAACATCGTGCTCATGGCGCTGCGCAAGGAGCCCACCCGCCGCTACGCTTCCGTCCGCGAGCTGGAGACCGACATCGAACGACACCGGAACGGTCATCCGGTGGCCGCTCGGCGCCCGACCCGGCGCTACCGTACCCGAAAGTTTCTCGGCCGTCATCGGCTGGGCGCGTCGGCGACAGCGCTGGTGAGCGCCGCGCTCCTGCTGGGCTTGGCGAGCACGACGTGGCAGGCGCGGGTCGCCTCGCGGGAGGCGGCCACCTCGGATGCGGTGAAGGAGTTCGTGCTGAGCCTCTTCGAGGTATCGGATCCGGGCGAATCGAAAGGCCGAACGGTAACGGCGCGGGAGCTGCTCGACCGCGGCGCGGCGCGGGTCGAGACCGAGCTCCGGGGCCAGCCCGAGGTGCAGGCGGAGATGATGGGCGTCCTCGGCGGCGTGTACCGGACGCTGGGGACCTACGACGCCGCCGAATCGCTGCTCGAGCGCTCGCTGGGGCTGCGACGGTCCCTCTACGGTCCGACCGACCCGAGGGTGGCGGAGAGCTTCAGCCAGCTCGGCCTTCTCCAGAGCGACCGGAGCCACCATGCTCCGGCCGAGTCGCTGTTGCGCCGGGCTTTGACAATTCGGCAGACCACCTTGGGTGAGGGGCACCCGGCGACGCTCGAAACCGTGACCCACCTGGCCGAGCTCCGGCGTCTCCAAGGCGACCACGCGGGGGCCGACTCGCTGTTGGGGGCGGTGCTCGAGCGGCAACGGACTGCGCTCCCGCCGGGCCACCCGGACCTGGCAACAACGCTCAACGGCCGTGGGGTCGTGGCCCGCGCGGCCGGCAACTACGCTGCATCCGAAGCGATGCACCGCGAGGCGTTGGCCCTCAGACGGACTTATCACGGCGAGGAACACCCCGCCGTGGGGGAGAGTCTGCACAACCTGGCCCTGACGCTCCACAGCCAGAACCGCTTCGCCGAGTCGGAGGGCTTCTACCGTCAGGCGCTGGCGCTCCGGCGGCGCCTCCTCGGCGCCAGACATCCCAACATCGCCAGCACCCTCAACGGCCTCGCATCGCTCCTTCGGATGCGGGGCGAACTCGCTGCCGCCAAGCCGCTGTTCGAGGAGGCGCTGGCGATGCAGCGCGACCTGCTCGGCCCCGACCATCGGGCCATCGCCGCCACGCTCGACAACCTGGCGCAGCTGTATAGCGACGGGGGCGACCCGGCCGCGCTGGGTCTGTATGAGGAAGCGCTGGCGATGCGCCGGCGGATCTACGGATCCCGGCACGCGTCGGTGGCCACCGGGCTGAACAATGTCGCCACCGAGCTCAGGGACCGGGAGCGCTACGCCGAAGCGGAGCCGCTGCTCCTGGAGGCAGTCGATATCTACCGCTCGCAGCTCGGCGCCGCCCATCCCTGGTACGCCTCGGCGCTGAGAAACCTGGGACTCGTCCGCGGGGGTCTGCGGGACTATCGGGGGGCCGATACCGTATACCGCGAGGCGCTGGCGGTGCAGCGGCGCGCCTTGACGCCAGTCAACCCGGACATTGCGGCCACCCTGGTCGGACTGGGCCAACTCCTGCTGAACCAGGGCAAGGAAGGCGCGGCTGAACCGCTGCTGCGCGAGGCCCTGGCGATCCAGCGAGGGGCCCTCCCTGCCGGCCACTGGCGCATCGCCGAGGCGCAGAGCGCCTTCGGCGCCTGCCTGTCGATGGAGGGTCGTTTTGCGGAAGCCGAGCCGCTGCTGGTGGCGGGATACGATGGTCTGACCGCGGGAGCAGGATGGAACCCGGCTGCGCGAGCGGCGCGGCATCGGCTGGCGGCCCACTATGAGCGGGCTGGCCAGACCAGTCGGGCCGCGGCCTATCGCGGAAGAAAGCCCTAACGCGATGGATGCGCCCCGCGATGTCTCGGCGTTGCTCGCCGACTGGCGGGGCGGCGACGCAGGGGCGATGGATCGGCTGCTCCCACTGGTGTACCACGAGCTTCGTAGCATTGCCCACCGTCAGCTACTCTCCGAGCGTCCGGGCCACACCTTGAGCACGACAGCTCTGGTCCACGAGGCCTATGTGAAGCTCGTTGACCAGACCCGGGCTCAGTGGACCGACCAAGCGCATTTTCTGGCCGTGGCCGCCCGAGCGATGCGGCGCATCCTGGTGGACTATGCGCGCAAGCGGCAGGCCGCCAAGCGCGGCGGACCGCAGCAGCCGGTGACTCTCGAGGAATCGGCGGTGATGGCCGAGGATCGAGCCGACGCACTCGTCGCGCTCGACGAGGCGCTGACCCGGTTGGCCACCCTCGACGAGCGGATGGGCCAGGTGGTCGAGTGCCGCTTTTTCGGCGGCCTCACCGAGGAGGAGACTGCTTCGGCGCTCCAGGTAACGTCGCGCACCGTCCGGCGTGACTGGGCCAAGGCCAAGGGCTGGCTGTACCAGGAGCTTCGCGAAGGTGGGGAGACGGCCTGAGGCCCCGACCCTGGTGCTCGGTGTCCCCGTACGACAGATTCTCGTCCAACCATTTCTCCGATGCGACGGTGCCGTTGCGCGCCCGGTGCGGATTCCAAGAGCCATCCGGATGTCCGCTATCGGGAGCATCATCCGCGTTTGGTTTTTCCCATCCCTCGTACGACGCATTGCTGAGGTCGGTATGTGGTCGAATCTCGCGCTCGCCCTGGCGCTAGCCGTCTGGCAGCTCGCTGGCGCTGATGCGGCCGAGCGCATCGTGTCCAACGACAACCGGCGTGCAGCCGGGCGGCTGACCAACGGCGTTCTGTCCATCCGGCTCGAAGTGCGCGCGGGCTCGCTGCACCCCGAGGCCGACGATGGTCCCGGGATCCCCGCCCTCGCCTTCGCCGAGATCGGGCGTCCATTACAGATTCCGGGGCCGCTCATTCGGGTGCCCGCCGGCACCACGATCCGGGTCTCGGTGCGCAATCCCTTTCCCGACTCGACTCTCACCGTGCACGGGCTGCACGCCCACCCCGCCGAGGGCGACTCGGGGATGCGAATCCCGGGCGGTAAGACCGGCGAGGTGCGGTTCTCGGCGACCCGGCCGGGCACGTACTACTACTGGGGCACCACGACGGGCAGCGCGGTGGACGACCGCGAGTGGTTCGAGAGCCAGCTCGCCGGCGCGTTCGTCGTTGATTCGGCCGCCGCGCAGCCGGGCGACCGGATCTTCGTCATCGGCACCTGGTTCCGACCGGACGACCAGCCCGACCCATCCTCCCTTCGGGGCAGGAACGTCATGGTGATCAACGGGCGCTCGTGGCCCCACACCGAACGCTTCACCTACGGTGAGGGTGATGCCGTGCGGTGGCGATGGATCAACCCGAGCAATGACTCCCACCCGATGCATCTCCACGGGTTCTACTTCGCCGTCGAGTCCCGGGGCAACTGGCGAGCCGAGCGGGTCTATGCCAAGGAGGAGCGTCCGTTGGTCGTGACGAACCTCATGCTCCCCGGCGAGACCATGAACATGTCGTGGACTTCGGAGCGGCCGGGCAACTGGGTCTTCCACTGTCATTTCGCCTTTCACGTGTCGGAGCACCTCGTGCTTCGGCGGTCAGCGGCCGGCGTCCCAGCCTCCCATACGGCGCACTCGGGTCCCGCGGCACCCCACCGAATGGCCGGCCTCGTCCTCGGGCTCACCGTGCGGCCCGCGAAGCAACCGCGCGACCTGGCCGTCACCGCCGCCGAGCCGCGGCGGATCCGGCTGCTCGCGCAATCGGCGCCGAACCGGTTCGGTACGGTGGCCGGAATGGGATATGTGGTTCAGGAGGGAGCCTCGGAGCCGGCTCGGGACTCCATCGCGATTCCGGGGCCGATGCTGGTGCTGCGGCGGGGAGAGCCGGTGTCCATCACGGTGGTCAATCGTCTAAAGGAGCCGACCGCCGTCCACTGGCACGGCATCGAGCTCGAGAGCTTTCCTGACGGCGTGCCCGGCTGGAGTGGGACGCCCGGACGCATCATGCCGCCGATCGCCCCGAACGACTCATTCGTCGCCGAGTTCGTGCCACCCCGCGCCGGGACATTCATCTATCACACCCACTCCAACGAGCAGCTCCAGATGGGCGCGGGACTCTACGGCACGCTGCTCGTCGTGGACCCGGAGTCGCCCTACGATGCGCGGACCGACCGGGTGGTCCTGGCCGGTGGCGGGGGACCAGGCGATTCGCTGCCGGCGCTCGAGTCTCCGGGGTTGGTCAACGGCAGTGCGTTCCCCGAGCCGATGCTGCTGGAGACGGGCACGACATACCGGTTGCGACTGATCAACATCAACCCCGACTGGCGCGTCATCTTCTCCCTCATGTCCGACTCGGCGCTCGCCTCCTGGCGGCCGATCGCCAAGGACGGAGCCGATCTGCCGCCGGCTCTCCGCACGCGCCGGCCCGCCTACCTGCTGACCGGACCGGGCGAGACGGCCGATTTCGAGTTCACCCCGGTCGCATTGGGCGAGCTCCGGCTGGAGGTAAAGACGCAACTGCCGGGATGGATCATCCCGATCCGCCTGCTGGTGCGGTGAACGACCGGTGCGGCTGGGCGGAGTGCCGCGCGATCATCGTCACCACGAGGTCACTCCAATACGGGCAATAGCGCTGAGCGCACTACTGCTGCTCCAGCATGGGTTAGCTCACGGCGGCCAGTCGAAGCAGCCTCCACCGGCCCAGGCTGGCGGCCCCTGGCGACCGACCGCCTTCGTGGATGTGCACCTGGTCCCGATGAACCGCGAGCGGGTGCTCCGGCATCAGACCGTACTCGTCCGAAACGGTAAGGGCCGGCCTCACACCGTACCAGGCCCTCGCTTCCGGCACCCGCAACCCGGCGGAGTACCACGGCGCAAGCGATGAGTTCGGGACGGTGGAGAAGGGAAAGCGCGCGGACCTGCTTCTGGTCGAGGGGCATCCGCTGCTGCGGGGACGCTGGCTCCCACGGGCCGAGCTGCAGCGGCGGATGGACGGCGTGGCCGACGAGATCCGCCGCTACGAAGAATACCTCACGCAGCAGCGGCGCCCACCTATTCGCCGTACATCTCCGTGACAACACGCCGCAGCGCGCTCGCTTCTCCTTCTGAGAGAGTCGCGAGCTTCCTGCCGAGGCGCGACTTGCTGATGGTTCGGATCTGATCCACGGCGATCTCAGCGTGACGGCGGCCGACGCGCACGGCAAGTCGGGTGCGCCAGGCCGGGTGGATCTGGGTTGTGAGGGGGCAGACCGTGACCGTCTCGAGACGTTCGTTGAGCGCGTCGAGGCTCACAATGACCACTGGGCGTGTCTTCGCCATCTCGGCGCCCCGAGTGGGATCGAGCGCCGCCCGGCGCACCTCGTAGCGCTTCACCGCTTCGAGGAATGTTTCTGGAGACGTCGGCGTGCCTCGTACTTCGGGTTCTGCTCCGCGACGTGGCGGGACTTGACGGGCTCCCAGGGCGCGCCGTCCAGCCCGTCCGTGGAGGTCCCATCCCACTCACTCCAGTCCTCGGCGGCCGCGGCCATCTCGAGCGCCGTGTCCTCCCATGAGAGCTTGAGGCTCGCGGGACCTGGGGGGCGCAGGAGGATTCCATCGCTCCGCTCCTCCATCACGACCTCGGTCCCGATCTGGTATCGCGCGAGGGTGGCAGCCGGGATGCGGACACCGCGAGAGTTGCCGATACGGGCGACATTGAGCTGAACCGGCTTCATGTAATAACTGTAATTACATTGGCGATTGCGATCAAGGCGATAGCGGCAGAGCTGGCGGGTGATCTGCTTCGTGCACTTACGGGTACCACCCGACCGAACGCGCCCACGCCAGGGCTGCGGCACGATGCGCGGCAAGGTCCGCTGGGGGACGCTCTCCCATCGCCGTTGCTTCGGCTCGCAAACGCTGCAGTTGCTCCGTCAACAACGGCAGGCCCACCGCAGCGCGCCGCAGGTCTACCGACTCCGGCTCTTCCACCTCCGGCCACGGGCTGAGCTCGCCGTTGAAATCCCAATCCACCTGGGTACCAAATCGCTGCGGCCGCCCTTCGTAGGAGCGGATCCGATCCTCCAACAGTGCGACGCGCGCGGCCGGAAGGCGGCCGGCGTCAGCCTCCTTGGTAAGTTCCACCAGCATGTGCCGCTGAAATTGGGGCTCGCCGATCGCATGTTGGACGATGAGCCAGGCGTCATCCACCACGTCGGCGCCATCGCGGGTCGGCGATGGCCACCCCACGCTTTCGATGATCGAGCGCAGGCGCTCGGCGTGCCGGCGGTGGAGCTGAGCCATCTCCGGGTGGTACCCGCCGAACAACGCCCCCGACTTCGCGAGGCTCTGGCGCAGAGCAAGATCGGCGCGCGCCATGGCCCGAATCTCGGCGGCGGCACCTGCGGCAGCCTCCAGCATACCCCCACCTACATGCGATACGCGATGCGCTGTTGAACTTGTGCTCGGACGGGACACCGGCCGTCCTGGCAGGGCGGAACTCCGAACCAATGATAGCCTGGACGGCAGGCCTGATGAACGCACTATCGGTTGATCCCGGCGGAGTCGAGACGCCCCGAAAGGCGTCTGCCGAGTCGGCCAGGTGGACCGCGTGCTCGACAGACTTCATCACGTCGGACGAGTCGAGAGGGAGCGGCCACACTACTCTGGTGACCCGACCATTCCTGGCCGTGACCAGGACCTGCCCATCGAGGGGCCCGATGCCGGACGGAACGCGGCTGGTGACAGTGTCCGACGCCGGATCATCGTAATCAGTGCCTGGCCACGACCCCATCCCGACGTGCGGCGCCGACCGGAACCTCGCGGCGATGGCACGAACGAAAGGCGCGTAGCGGGACTGGCGCTTGCGCCCGTCAACGTCCCGAGGCGGTGAGAGGTAGAGGGTGAACTGAGAGGTATCGCGAACCGAAGCCGTGTCGAACTGGCAAGCCGAGCGGGCGGGTCCGACGCCCCCCAAGTCACGCCCAGAGGACGCTCTCTCGGTATCGTCTGCCAGCGCACTTCGACCCCCCTTCGCTCAGCATCACACCGCCCTCGGACGTTTCCTGGTCGGCTCGACCTGGATGCGCACCGGATACTCGGTCGCCAAGGTCACGAGCTTCTGCGGATTGGCTCTGGTACAGGCGTTCTCCGGTTTACCGGCCGAGGCGGCTCCGGTCGGTGCCGCGGCGCCGATGCTGGCCCCACTCCGCATGATCGCCTGGCTGACCGTACTTCTATGTATTGTCCGAGGGCTGCCCGTGATCGTGGGCTCACTGCGACGTCTCGGCGACAGCTGTCAACGCGCGGACGCCCACCTGCAGGGAGTCGAAGAGCGCGCGCGCCGCGCCAGCCACCTCTCGAACGGCGTTGTCGAACGCGTCCTGGTTGGCCCTCGAGGGAGAGCGAAACCCGCTGATTTTGCGAACGAATTGAAGCGCGGCGTCATGCAGTTCCTGATCGCTCGGCAGATGATCTGAGTTCCGGAGCTGTTTGATGTTGCGACACACCTGAGTTCCACCCTTTCTCCGCTATGGGGCCTTGAGCCAGGACTCCGCCTCCTCCAGGGTTTCACGCACTCCGGCCCAGTCGCGCTCCAGGCCGATGGGGACGAAACGCACGCCGTCCGGGTCGTCATCCGAGCCCACCATGCGAGTATAGCAGCGCGAGCGCAGGCGCGAGCGCGGCACCCAGGCGCCCCCCGATCGGATCACGTGCAGCGAGGAGAGCCCGCCCCCGTCCACGAAGAAGGTGGCATACCCTCCACCCTCCAGGCCCTCGAACTCCAGGTGCACGTCACCGATGTCGAATCTGGGGGGGTGCACCCGGGGTGCGTCGGGAGCAATCCTCAAGTCCACGAACAGTCCGTCGCTGGGCTCCACCCGGCGGGTAACCCAAGCCGTGCTCCACTGCGTACGCAGCTCCGGAAAGGGCGGCTGAGCCCCGGCGAGGAGCAACTCCATTACCTGCCGCTCCAGCGCGGAGGGTTCGCTGCGGGTGAGGCGCATGTTGAATATCAATGGCGAGGGGTGCCCAGAGGCAAGGGCTGGGGTGGGACGCTGCGGAACGTTCGCACCGTTCCAAATAGCAGGGGCGGGACTCGAACCCGCGACCCCGGCATTATGAGTGCCGTGCTCTAACCAGCTGAGCTACCCTGCCGCAGCGGCGGAACCTAGCGCGCGCCCTCCCCATTCTCAAGCCGCGGACCGGCCTCCTCCCCCGGTACGATCCGGAAGAGAAACTCACCCCGCCGGATCATCCCGAACGACTCCCGCGCCACCCGTTCCTGCATCCGCGGATCCCGCTCGATGGCCCCCGCCAGCCGCCCCAGAGAGTCCACCACCCGCTGCAGCCGCGCTACCTCCGCTTCCTGCCGCACCGCCTCGCGCCGAAGCTCGCGCAGGTCCAGCGTGCCGTATTCCCCGCCCTGCACCGCGAAGTAGAGCGCGCCCGCCAGGGCGGCCAACGCCGCCCAGCGCACCGGCGTCACAGAGGGTAGAGATCCCGCCCGGGATAGTGCCCCAGCTCACCCAGCTCCTCGGAGATGCGGAGCAATTGATTGTACTTGGCGGTGCGGTCAGTGCGGCTGGCGCTGCCGGTCTTGATCTGACCCGCGCCGGTGGCCACGGCGAGGTCGGCGATGAAGGTGTCCTCGGTCTCGCCGGAGCGGTGGGAGATGACGACGCCGTAGGAGCTTCCCTTGGCCAGGTCAATGCACTGCAGCGTCTCGGTGAGGGTGCCGATCTGGTTGACCTTGATCAGCACGGCGTTGCCCACCCCCTCCTCGATGCCGCGGCCCAGCCGGTCCACGTTGGTGACGAAGAGATCGTCGCCCACCAGCTGAACCCGGTCGTGCAGGCGCTCGGTGAGGTGGGTCCAGCCGGCCCAGTCGTTTTCCGCCAGCCCATCTTCGATAGATACGATGGGATAGCGGTCCACCCACCCGGTGTAGAGCTCGACCATGGCTTCGGCGGTGCGCCGGCTGCCGTCACCCTTCTTGAAGACGTACTCGCCATCCTGAAAGAGCTCGGAGGCGGCGATGTCGAGCGCGATGGCCACGTCGCGGCCCGGCTCGTAGCCGGCGCTCTCGACGGCCCGCATGACCACGTCGAGCGCAGCCTCGTTGGAGGGGAGCATCGGCGCGAACCCGCCCTCATCGCCCACCGCCGTGGACAGGCCCATCTTGCTGAGGACCTTCTTCAGCGCGTGAAAGACCTCGACCCCGATACGCAGACCGTCGGCGAAGGTCTCGGCGCCGATAGGAACGACCATGAACTCCTGGGCGTCAACGTTGTTGGAAGCGTGGGCGCCGCCGTTGAGGATGTTCATCATCGGCACCGGAAGCACCCGCGCCATGGGGCCGCCGAGATATCGGTAGAGCGGAAGGCCGCAGTCTTGCGCGGCGGCGCGCGCCACCGCCAGCGAGACACTCAGGATCGCGTTGGCGCCCAGCTTGCTCTTGTTGGGCGTGCCGTCGGCGTCCATCATCTCGGCGTCAACGGCGATCTGGTCGGCCGCCGCCATCCCCTCCAGCCGCGGGCCCAACACTTCGTTGACGTTGCGCACCGCCTCGCTGACGCCCTTCCCGGCATACCGCTTGGGGTCGCCGTCGCGGAGCTCGACCGCCTCATGCTCCCCGGTGGAAGCGCCGCTGGGAACCGCTGCCCTCCCCTGCGCCCCACTCGAAAGCACCACATCCGCTTCGACCGTCGGATTGCCCCGGCTGTCGAGAATTTCGCGGGCGTGCACTTCGATGATCGTGCTCATGGGCGCTCAGGGCTGGGGATGGCGGGGCAACCTAGCGGCGGCTCCGGAAGGCGTCAACTGAAGTGATCGAAGCCGCGGAGCAAGAGGCGACGGACCCCGAGCGCGGCACGGACCCCGCTCCCTCGCTCGACACCGCCGACCCGGGTGAGCGCGATGCCGCAGGCCGATTCGAAGTCGAGAACGTCTCCCGGCGAGAAGGTATCGGGCAGAGCCACCAGAAGCTCGTAGTCCTCTCCGCCTTCCGCGGCGAACTGCTGCACCGGCACTCCGAGACGCCGCGCCTCCACGACCGCATCGGCCGCGACCGGCACCAGCTCGAGGTCGAGATGTATCGCCACGCCCGACGCCGCGGCGAGATGTTCCGCGTCACCAGCCAGCCCGTCGCTCAGGTCTATCATGGCTCGCGCGCCGCGTGCGGCAAGCCACCGGC
>JACCQZ010000247.1 GCA_013813875.1 Gemmatimonadales bacterium
CTCCTCGTTGTCTCCGGCCAGCTCACTGGCCTCGTTGTCGGCGCTCCGGTTGTAGGTGTTGTTGAGCGAGAGCTTGCTGCTGGAGCCGAGCCGGGTGCTGAGATTGAAGATGCCGCCCCAGAGCACGCTGTTGCGCGCGGTGCTCCCCCGAGTCTGGTTGAGCGGCCGGAAGCCGGTGCCGTCGGCAAGGATGAGCGAGCGCGTCTCGCCGGAGCGGATCTCCTGGCCGTTGGAGTAGGTGAACGATCCGATGTACCCGACCGGCTGACTGAAAACCGGATCCTCTCCTCCGACCGTAAAGCCGAAGCCCCCGTTCGCCAGGCCGCTGGCCGGCCGCGCGGACCAGGCGTTCCGGAACGAGCCGATGATGGAGTTGATCTGGTCCTGGCTCATGCCGGCAAGGCTGGTGACGCCCGCGGCGGGCGCCGGAATCCCCCGCGCCGAGCCGGCAAAGCCGAGCCACTCCTTACCCTCGAGCGGCGCCCGCGCCAGATCCTTTCCGGTGGCGGCGGTGTTGAGCCCGGCCGACGCCGAGAAGGTGATGACCCGGCGCTCCGGAAATTCTCGCGTCTTGAGATTGACCGAGGCGCCGCTGAAGTCCCCCGGCTGATCGGGAGTGAAAGTCTTGGAGGTGGTGATACCTTCGAGCAGGCCCGCCGGAAAGAGGTCGAGGGGAACAACTTTCCGCTCCGGCTCGGGACTGGGGATTCTGGAGCCGTTGAGCGAGGTCGTGGTGTACCGCTCCCCCAGTCCGCGCACGAACACGTACTTGCCGTCCTGAACGCTCACCCCGCTGACCCGCTGCACCGCCTGCCCCGCGTCGCTGTCCGGGCTTCGCTGGATCTGCTCGCTGGTGATGGAGCTGACGATGTTGCTGGCGTTCCGCTGCTCCTCCAGCGCCCGGTTGACCGTCCCCCGCTCGGCCTCGGCGCTCACCGAGATTTCGGCCAGCTGGACCACCTCGCCCGCCAGAGCGAGGTCCTGGGAGACAGTTCCGCCTTGCGGAACCTGGATCCCGGTCACCGTCTTCGGTCCATAGCCGATCATCCGCACTCGGACGGAGACCGGGCCGGCGGGCACCCCATCGAGCGTGTACCGGCCGTCGAGCGCGGCTACCGCTCGGATCGGCGCGTCCACCAGCTCGACCTGCGCGCCGGCGACCGGGGCACCCTGCTCCGCATCCACCACCCGCCCCACGATCCTTCCGGTCCCCTGCGCCCAGAGCTCCCCGGCGAGGACCAGATACAACAGGAAGGCGCAGCAGCTGCGAACGGCATATCGTATGGGCATCGGCGGGTCGGATCAGAGGTGGTCGGCCGGTCGAGACCGCCCGGTCAGACGACCGGACGCGGAAAAGCTGCCCGGACCACGTCTCGCACGGGATACGGATCTGCAACGGGAATGTCACGACGACGACGCAGGGGATTCTGTTAGCTGATCGTTACCGAATAGAGAGCGGAAGGTGATGCGGCGCGGTGCGTATGGAAGGTTTTTTCCTCTACGAGTCTGAGCGGCTACGAAATACGTCCCTGGACGCCCAGTGGCTCACTGGCGGCGGCGACGCTCGGCGGCGTGGCGTGTCGCAGCAGGTCGTAGAGTCGTGCGGCCGCGAGCATCCCGGTGATCGGGGCCGCCCAGTACAACCAGTGCCCCGCCCAGAGACCGCCGACCAGAGCCGGTCCGAACGAGCGCGCCGGATTCATGCTGGCGCCGGTGAGCGGGCCGCCCACCAGGGCGCAGAACCCGACGGTGAGCCCGACGGCCAGCGGAGCGAACCCCGCGGCCACGCGCTCGTCGGTCGCCACCGCCATCACCACGAACATGAGGGCGAACGACATCAGCCACTCCGCGCCGAACGCCGCCGCCAAGGAAACGGCCGGGAGCGTTGCGCCCATCTGACCCGGCGTTCCCAGGGCGAGCCGGCTCAATCCTGATGCGACCGCCGCGCCGGCACATTGAGCCAGCAGGTACGGCAGCACCTGACTGCTGGGGAAGCGCCCCACCGACCAGAACGCGACCGTCACCGCCGGATTGATATGCGCGCCGGAGAGATGGCCGAGCGCGTAGATCATGGCGATCACGACGAAGGCAAAGGCGAGCGCCACGCCCACGTGGGTGATCGTGCCGCCCGTGTGGGCGTCCACCATCACCGCCCCCGGGCCGACCAGCACCAGGAAAAACGTCCCCAGCCCTTCGGCAATGACTCGGCGGCCCATTGTGGAACCGGTCACCTGACTGGCCCACTGGATGCTGGATTCCGCTGCCCTCCCGCGCGGAGGTGGTCGGCGAATTCGTCGGGCAGCTCGCTCTCTCGAATGCCGCGCATGGCCCGCTCTACGTCGTACTCCACCCGAACCAGCTCGACGCCCGCCGTGCCCTGACCGGCTTCGAGCACCACGTAGCCCGCCCGCCAGTCTCTATCCTTGGGCCGTCCCACGCTCCCGGTGTTGACCACGCGGATGCCGTTTACCTCGCGATGCCAGGGCTTGTGGGTGTGGCCGAACGCGATCGTGTCGCCCGCTCTGACACCGGCGTGCCGGGCCATCTTGAGACAGAAGTCGTCCGAACGGTCCTCGGTCCAGTAGAGCGTGTTGAGCGTCGGCGCCCCGTGCACCAGCACCACACGAGGTCCGGCCTGATGCCCCCCGTCCGGCAGCAGGTCAATGCGGAACGGAAGGGCCGCGAGGGCGCGCTTGGTGCCAGTGGAGACGTGGGCGCGCGTCCAGGCGTAGCTCAGGTGCGAGAGCTGCTCCTGATGCGGGTCTTCATACCTGCACCCGCAGTGCTTGTAGTCGGTGGCAACGGTGCTGTCGTAGTTGCCGCTGACGCCGGGGATACCCGCGCGCTGGATGAGCGCGACGGTTTCGTCGGGCCACGGTGCGTACCCCACCAGATCGCCCAGGTGGTAGATGGCCTCGATGTCTGGCCGGCGCTCGATGTCGCTCAGCACCGCCTCGAGCGCCGGCAGATTGGCATGAATGTCGGAGATAAGAGCGTACTTCATGGGGCCTCACTTGTCGCGCGACCGAG
The DNA here is from genome assembly GCA_013813875.1 of Gemmatimonadales bacterium. GTDB lineage: Bacteria > Gemmatimonadota > Gemmatimonadetes > Gemmatimonadales > GWC2-71-9 > CAVVWJ01. The sequence continues at coordinate 3,031 of JACCQZ010000247.1, forward strand.
GTATCTTGTGCCGTTTACCGTTCTGTTACAAAGTCACAGATCACTCGTTACCCCGTCTTCGCTTCTTCCCGCCCGGAACCTCGAGGGTTTCGGGCCCCCTCCGACTCAGAGGGTTCCATGCGATCGTCGGCACGCAGCATCACGGCGGCGGTTACACTCCTGACCGGCGCCGGAGCCGCGGGGGCGCAGACAACTTATCCCGATGTCAAGCTGACCGGCCGACTCCAGCAGCAGTTCTACTATTTCGACAACGAAACCTACGGGTCCACGGTCGGTCCCCAGAGCAATGTATTCATCCGGCGCGCCCGGATTGACGTGAGGGGACAGATCTCGGAGAACGTCGCCATCTCCATCCAGCCCTCCTACGAGGGCGGCCGGACGCTGTCGGCCAGCACCACCTGCACCTCGTCGCCGGTACCTCCCGACGGCGGCACGCCCACGATTACCTGCCGCACCACCGGGCGCAGCGGGTTTCGCCTTCGGGACGCCTACGTAGACGTGCGCCTTACCGGAGGGTCGGGGAAGACGGCGTTCTACCTCCGCGCCGGCCAGGAGAAGCGGCCGGTCAGCCGGTACGAGCTGGCCTCGTCCACCAACCTCCCTTCGATCGAGCGCGGCGCCGGTCAGGGCCTGCCGGGCCGGGCGTCCAACAACCTCTTCGAGTCGGCCGGCTTTCTCTCCCACGACGTCGGCGCCAGCGTGCGGTTGGAGCATAAGCTCGACGACAACCAGGTGGCGACGCTCAAATTCGGCGCCTACAACGGTCAGGGCGAGAGCTTGAACGACGTCAACGGCCGGAAGAGCGTCGGCGCCCGCGGCACCTTCGCGGCGACTTCGAAGCTGGACGTGGGCGCCTCCTGGTTCGCGCACGACGGCATCGTCACCCAGGGGTCGGTGGCCGACTCGAGCTTTACCAACTACGCCTTCGACCTCGACGCGCAGTACGGCAGGCCGGGCGACGAAGGACTCTTCGTCCTCGCCGAGTACCTTCGCGGCAACGACGCCTCGGCGGCCAAGTTGAGCATCCAGGGTTTTCAGGCGCTCGCCGCCTACAACATCCGGCTAAAGAGCCCTACCGCCTGGCTCTACGCCTTGGAGCCGGCGCTCAGGATAGATCTGGCGGATCCCGACTCCGACCTCGGCGACAACCGGGTCACCACGCTGACGGCGGTGGTGGGCCTCTACCTCTCGAGCCGGGCGTGGATCAGAGTCGCCTACGAGCGGCAGAGCTTTCAGGCGGACGCGCTGGAGAGCGTCGCCGGAATCCGAAGCATGCTGGCGGTGAATTTTTAGTTTTTTGTCACCCTGAGCGAAGCGAAGGGAGCATTCCCAAGCTCATGGCCGCTTCACTCCGTTCAACGTGACAGAACCACCCAAACGAGGAGCGACCATGTTCAGCCCAACGATGCGTCTGGCAGCCTGCCTGAGCCTCCTTACCCTGGGGTGCGGGTCGGGCGAGAGGCGGGCCGAAGGAGCGGCCACCACCGGTCGTCCGGCGGGCAACGACGCCGCCCTCACCGGCGCCGGCGCCACCTTTCCCAACCCTATCTACACCAAGTGGTTCGACGCCTACGCCAAGGAGACCGGCGTGCGCATCAACTACCAGTCCATCGGTTCCGGTGGCGGCATCCGGCAGTTTACCGAGGGTACGGTGGACTTCGGCGCCACCGACGGGCCGATGAACGATCAGCAGATCGCCGCGGTCAAGGGCAACGTTCTGCACGTGCCCACGGTGCTCGGCGCGGTGGTGGTTACCTACAACCTGCCCTCACTCGGCAACACCGCGTTGCGCTTCGATGGCGCCACACTGGCGGACATCTTCCTCGGCCGGATCACCAAGTGGAACGACCGGCGCATCGCCGCCCTCAACCCGGGCGTAACCCTGCCCAACAGCGACATCATCGTGGTGCACCGCTCGGATGGCTCCGGCACCACGTTCATCTTCACCGACTATCTGGCCAAGGTCTCTCCCCAGTGGAAGCGCCAGGTGGGCAGCGCCACGTCGGTACAGTGGCCGGTCGGACTCGGCGGTAAAGGGAACGAAGGAGTTACCCAGCAGGTTCAGCAGACCGAGGGCGCCATCGGGTACGTGGAGTTGATCTACGCCATCTCCAACAAGCTTCCCTTTGCCCACGTGCGGAACCAGAAGGACCGCTTCATCGAGCCGAACCTCAAGAGCGTGAGCGCGGCCGCGCGGGGAGCGGACCTGGGCCCCGAGACCGATTTCCGGGTTTCCATCACCAACGCCGCCGCGGAAGACGCCTATCCCATCTCGTCGTTCACCTGGCTGCTGGTCCGCAGGGACAATCCCGACTCGGCCGCGGGCGGGCAGATCGAACGTTTCGTGACCTGGATGCTGCGGCCCGAAGCGCAGCGGATGGCGGCCGACCTGCACTACGCCCCGCTCCCGGTTCCGGTGATCGAGCTGGTGCAGAAGCGGATCGCGGGATAGGAAGCCCCGGACGCGACGAGTACGTTGCCGGCTGTCACCCTGAGCACAGCGAAGGGGTCATCATTCACGCATGCCGTTTCGCGTTGCTCAGGTGACAGCCGGCGACCCCACCTCTCCGTGACCATTCCGTTACAAACCCGTGACGGACCCCGGGGCTGCCCCGGGTAAACTCCCGGCATGACCGCCCTCTCGGAGCCTGACGCGCCTACCCAGCCGATTCCGGTGGCTTCAGCGTCCCTGGAACGTGCCAGCCGCGGCGACCAGATCTTCCGAGGAGTGCTGACGCTCGGCGCCGTCACCATACCGGTGCTATTGGGCTTTCTGGTGTTCGAGCTGTGGATGGGCTCTCGTCTGGCCATTGATAAATTCGGCTTGGGCTTCATCACCGAGAGCACCTGGGATCCGGTGGCAGAGGTGTTCGGGGCGTTCCCCCTGATCTTCGGCACCCTCCTCTCCTCGGTCGTAGCACTCGCCATCGCGGTGCCGCTCTCGTTGGGCGTCGCCATCTACCTGGTGGAGTTCGCGCCCAAGAGTATTCGGCAGCCGGTGGCTTTCCTCATCGGATTGCTGGCGGCGATTCCCAGCGTGGTCTACGGCCTCTGGGGCATCTTCGTACTGATTCCGATATTGAGGGCCAGCGTCTTTCCCTTCCTGCGCGACTCACTGGGTTTTCTGCCGCTGTTTCAGGGTCCCATCTACGGTCCTTCCATGCTCGCCGCCGGGATCATTCTAGCCATCATGATCATGCCGTACGTGATGTCGGTGTCCCGCGAGGTGCTGCTGGCGGTGCCCAATACCCAGCGGGAGGCGGCGCTGGCGCTGGGAGCCACCCGCTGGGAAGCGGTGATCACCACGGTGGTCCCTTACGCCCGTTCTGGTATCGCCGGGGCGGTGATCCTGGGTCTGGGCCGCGCGTTGGGCGAGACGATGGCGGTGACGATGCTGATCGGCAACCGGCACGAGATCGCGGCCTCGCTCTTCGCGCCCGGCTATACCATGGCCGCGGCGATCGCCAACGAATTCTCCGAGGCGGTGGGCGACATGCACCTGTCGGCGCTGGCCTACGTCGCGTTTCTGCTCTTCGTGCTGACGGTGCTGGTGAACGCCGGCGCGCGGCTCTTGATCTGGCGGGTGGCCCGGGGGTCCGGCGCGGGAAGCGCGGCGCTATGAACCGGCGCATGCTGCGGCGCGGAATCAGCAATCTGATGGTGGGCCTGATGATCGGCGCGGTCGTCGTGGCGCTGCTGCCGCTCTTCTTCATCCTGCTCGACCTGGTGGTGAAGGGGGCGAGCAGCCTCTCGGCCGAGTTCTTCACCGAGACGCCGGCGCCGGCGGGAGAGTCAGGCGGCGGCGTGGTGCATGCGATCGTGGGCACCCTCATTATCGTCGGCACTGCCAGCCTGATCGGTCTGCCGATCGGGATCGCAGCGGGGATCTACTGCGCCGAGTATCCCACCAGCCGGCTCACCTGGGTCACTCGCTTCGTGGCCGACGTCATGAACGGCACGCCGTCCATCGTGGTCGGCGTCTTTGCCTGGGCCTGGATCGTCGCGACCCAGAAGCACTTTTCCGCCCTGGCCGGCAGCGCCGCACTCGCCTTCCTCATGATCCCGATGGTCCTCCGGACCACCGAAGAGATGATCAAGCTGGTGCCCAACTCGCTGCGCGAGGCGGCGCTCGCCCTGGGGTACCCGCGGTGGCGCACCAGCCTCTCGATTGTGGTGCGCACCACCCTGCCCGGGATCGTGACCGGCAGCCTCCTGGCGGTGGCGCGGGTGGCGGGTGAGACGGCACCGCTCCTCTTTACCGCGCTCGGCAGCCAGTACCTGAGCTTCGACCTGAACCAGCCGATGGCGGCGCTGCCGCTCACCGTCTTTACCTACGCGACCGGTCCCTACGAGGAGTGGCACCGCTATGCCTGGGCGGCGGCGCTGGTCCTCATCCTGGTGGTGTTCGTGCTGAGCCTCGGCGCCCGCCTGGCCATCCGCCAGAAATTCTCGCTCAATGACTGAACCCGCCCTCAGTGTGGTGAAGGGGGCCCCTTCGAGCCGCCGACCCGACCAGGGCCCGGCCGCGGCCGGGCGCCGGCCCGCGGTCGAGACCGACAAGCTCACCGCGATGTACGGCAAGTTCACCGCGGTCAAAGGCGTGTCGCTGACCTTCGAGCCTCATCGGGTTCATGCCCTCATCGGCCCCTCGGGCTGCGGCAAGTCCACCTTCCTGCGCACCCTCAACCGGATGCACGAGCTCTCCGAGCACGGATGGATCACCGGCAGGGTGCTGCTGGACGGGGAGGACATCTACGCACCCCGGGTCAACGCCATGCAACTGCGCCGGCGGGTGGGCATGGTGTTCCAGCGCCCCACGCCTTTTCCCACCATGTCCATCTACGACAACGTCGCGGCCGGGCTCCGGGTGGGGGCCCACCTCCCCAAGGAGAAGATGGACGTCCTGGTCGAGCGATCCCTGCGGCAGGCGGCGCTCTGGGAGGAGGTCAAGGACCGGCTTCGGACCAGCGCCATGGCCCTCTCCGGCGGCCAGCAGCAGCGGCTCTGCCTGGCGCGGACCATTGCGCCGTCGCCGCAGGTGATCCTGCTGGACGAGCCCACGGCCTCGCTCGATCCCCAGGGCACCCAGCGGATCGAGGAGCTGTTGTTCGAGCTCAAGCGGGACTTCAGCATCATCATCGTCACCCACAACCTGCAGCAGGCGGCGCGGGTCTCCGATACCACCACGTTCTTCTATCTCGGCACCATGGTGGAGACCGGACCCACCCGCCAGATCTTCACCGCACCGCGCAACCAGCAGACCGAGGCGTACATCACCGGGAGGTTCGGATGAGCGCCACCGTACGGCCCAGGGCACCGTTCTTTACCGGTCCGCGCGCCACCCTCACACCGCGCCCGCCGGCGGCCACCGCCGGCCAGCGGGGATCCCCCGCGGTGGATGTGCGCGACTTCGACTTCTTCTACGGCAGCCAACAGGTGCTCAAGCACCTGAGCTTTACCATAGAGCGGAAATCGGTCACCGCGATCATCGGCCCGTCGGGTTGCGGCAAGTCCACCTTCCTGCGATCCATCAACCGGCTGAACGATCTGATCCCCAGCGCCCGGTATCAGGGCGACATCCTGGTGGAGGGGAGCTCGGTCTACGCGCCGAGCACCGACGTGGTGGGATTGCGGCAGCGGGTGGGAATGGTCTTCCAGCGGCCCAATCCATTCCCCAGGTCAATCTTCGACAACGTGGCCTACGGGCCGGGGCTCAACCGGCTGGTCCCCAAGCGAGACCTGCCCGATCTGGTGGAGCGCTGCCTGCGTCAGGCCGCGCTGTGGGACGAGGTGAAGGACCGCCTCGATGAGCCGGGCACCGGACTTTCCGGCGGCCAGCAGCAGCGGCTCTGTATCGCCCGGGCACTGGGCAACCAGCCCGAATTGCTCCTGATGGACGAGCCTTGCTCGGCGCTCGACCCCATCGCCACGCAGAAAGTGGAGGAGCTGATCTTCGAGCTCAAGAGAGAGTACACCATCATTATCGTCACTCATAACATGCAGCAGGCGGCCCGCGTGTCCGACTACACCGGCTTCTTCGACCGGGGAGAGCTCATCGAGTTCGACGGGACCGAGCGGATCTTCACCACGCCGGCCCACGAGCGGACCGAAGCCTACATCACCGGGAGGTTCGGATGAGCCTCGACGTCCATCGCCACTTTCACGACGAGCTGAGCCACGTGAAGGTGCGCCTGCTCACGATGTCGGGCGAGGCCGAGGCGGCGCTCGGCCTGGCGGTGGAGGCGCTGCTGGAGCGCGACAGCGACAAGGCGAGCCGGGTCATTCACGGTGACCGGGTGCTCGACAGCATGGAGGTCGAGATCGAGGAGCAATGCATCAACCTCCTCGCCCTGCAGCAGCCGATGGCCCGCGACCTCCGGATGCTCACTTCCGCGCTCAAGATCGCCAACGATCTCGAGCGGGTGGGCGATCACGCCGTCAACATCGCCCAGTCCGCCGAGCGGCTGAACCAGACCCGGCCGATCGCGCCGGAGCCCGAGATCGTCGAGATGGCGCGGCTGGCCCGCGACATGCTCTCCGACGCCCTCGAGGCCTTCATCCGCGGCGACTCGGCGGCCGGCCGCGAGGTGTGCCTCCGCGACGACAAGGTGGACGCTCTGCACCGTTCGGTGTTCCGGATCCTCCTCACCCACATGATGGAAGACCCCCACATGATCGGAGCCGGGATGGAGCTCTTTCTGGTGAGCCGGAACCTGGAGCGGATCGCCGACCTTGCCACCAACATCGGGGAGGACGTGGTCTTCCTGGTCGAAGGCAAGTCAATCAAGCACCACGCGGAAGACCGGGGCGAGGCCCGCGAGTCGGGCAGCTTCCCGGCGGCTTCGGGGCTGTGAGCGAGCCGCGGGCGCCCGACGCCCGCGAGCGCATCGCGGCCATAGACGTCGGCTCCAACTCGGTCCGCCTCCTGGTGGCGGAGTACGATCCGGCCTCCGGTCTCAGCATCATAGACGAGCTCAAGGACCAGCCCCGGCTGGCCGCGGGGCTGGCCGCCACGGGCTGCCTCAACGAAGCCGCCATTGACCGGGCCATCCAGTCGCTCGGCCGGATGCGCGAGGTCTGCCAGCGGCGCGGCGTGCGCCGGATTGCTGCGGTGGCTACCGCCGCGGTTCGCGAAGCGGAGAACGGCCCCTGGTTCGTGCGCCGGGTGCGCCAGGAGCTCGACATCCCGCTCCGGATCATAGACGCCGAAACCGAGGCCGCGCTCTCCTACCGCTCGGTGGCGCATCATTTCCGGCTCGCCGGCGCGCGCACTCTGGTGGCCGACATCGGGGGCGGAAGCCTCGAGTTGATCGGCGCGGTGGACGGTCTGGTCGAGCTCACCCTGTCGCTCCCGCTGGGCGCGGTGCGGCTCACCGAGCTCCATGTCCTCGGCGAGCGCGCCGACCACAAGGAGATCGCCGCCCTTCGCGCCCATATCCGCCGGCAGCTCAAACGGGCCATCTCCGGCCGGGAATGGGCCGCGGCAACCATCATAGGCTCGGGCGGCACCTTCACCAGCCTGGGCCGGATGGCCCAGGCCCGCCGCGGGCTCCCCACGGGTGAGACGGTGCACGGCGTATCGGTGGCGACGGCCGAAGTGGAGCAGCTCATTGACTGGCTGATGAGCCGAAGCCCCGAGCAGCGCCGGCAGGTGCCGGGCCTCAACCCGGAACGGGCCGACATCATCGTCGCCGGCCTGGCGGTCACCGCCGAGCTGCTCGACTGGGTTCGGGCACGCACCCTCACGGTGAGCGCCTTCGGTCTGAGAGAAGGACTGCTGTTGGAGATGGCGGGCGCCGAAGAGACGGTGGCGCCCGACCCGCTCCGGCTCTTCCGGGAATTCGCCGAGCGGTGCCAGTCGGACCGGCGGCACGTGGAGCAGGTGCGCCACCTGGCGCTGCTGCTGTTCGATCAGCTGGGGGATGAGCTGGGCTGCCGGCTGGAGGAGCGAGGGCTCCTAGAGGCCGCCGCTCTGCTGCACGATGTGGGACAACTGGTCAGCTACCGGAAGCATCACAAGCACAGCTACCAGCTCATCATGCATGCCGAGCGGCTGGGCCTGCCCGCCCGCGACCGCGCCCTGGTGGCGCTGATCAGCCGCTATCACCGCCGGACCGGCCCCCGGCGGAAGCACCCCGAGTTCGCCGCCCTGCCGCCGGCCGATCAGAACGTGGTACGCCGGGTGAGCGCGCTGCTCCGGGTGGCCGACGGTCTCGACCGCGGCCACACCGCAACGATCGAGACGTTAAGCACCGAGCTCACACCGGACGCGCTGCTCATCCACATCGCCCCGCGGCTGTCCGGCACCGACCTCGGCCTCGAATCCTGGGGCGCCTCCCGCAAGGCGGATGTGCTGGCGAAGCTGATTGGACGGGATGTGGTGATACAAACAACCTAAAAGGCTCAGTGCAGTGCTGTGACAAGTAACATAGTGACAAGTAACAAGTGGCAAGTGGCAAGTGCGGAAAGGGTGTTTCGATTCCACTCCCGCACTTTTCACTTGCCACTTGCCACCCACTGAGCACTAAGCAGATCCCCGACCTTCCCTGCCTCCCCCCCCAGCCACTTTGCCATAGCGGCCGTGTTGGAGGTTCCGATCCGGCTGGCTCCTGCCGCGAGCATCTGGAGCGCCGCCTCGCCCGTTCGGATTCCCCCCGACGCCTTTACTCCCAGAGCGGGCCCGACCGCGCGGCGCATGAGGGATACCGCCTCGAGGGTGGCCCCACCCGCGGAGTGAAAGCCGGTAGAGGTCTTGACGAAGGCGGCGCCGGCGTCACCCGAGACCAGGCAGGCCGCGGCGATCTCGAGAGGCTCGAGCGTTGCCGTCTCCAGAATCACCTTCACTGAAGATCCGCCGGCCGCGGCCACCACGCAGCGGATGTCGTCCGCCACGTTCTCCCACTCGCCCGCCTTGGCGGGGCCCAGGGCCAGAACCATATCCACTTCCCCGGCGCCGGCCGCAACCGCCAGCCGGGTCTCGGAGGCCTTGGCCGCGGACTCCATGGCGCCCAGAGGAAACCCCACCACTCCCGCCACCAGCACCGTACTGCCGGCCAGCCGCTCGCTGCAGAGGCCCACCCAGGCCCCGTTGACGCACACCGCTTTGACCTGGTACCTCAGCGCCTCCTCACACAACGCGAGCACCTGTGCCCGCGTGGCCTCAGGCTTGAGCAGGGTATGGTCAATGAACCGGCCGATCCCCGGGGCTTCTGCCGCGTCCACCCCCAGCCAGCCGGGTACGCTGCCGCGGCGGCTCTCCACCGGCCCACTCTCGGTCAGCAGCGCACGGGCGCGGTCGAGCAGTTCAGATGTAGCGGGCGAGCGCACGGTGCTTGGCAACGAGACCGGGGTCTTTGAACAGCGAGATGAGCAGCGCCCCGGCGGCGAAGCCGCCAGCGTGGGCCCAGAAGGCTACCCCACCGGTCTCGTCGCTGAGGGTGGGGAGGCCGCCGAGTATCTGGAGCAGAAACCAGTAGCCGAGCATGAGGAAGGCGGGCACCGCGATGCGAGTGATGAAGAACCCGAGGATGACCAGCATGTGCACCCGGACCCGGGGGTAAAGAACGATGTACGCCCCCATGACCCCGCTGATGGCCCCCGATGCTCCGACCATCGGGATGACGCTGGACGGATTGACGTAGGTTTGCGCGGCCGCCGCGGCCAGCCCCGCCAGGATGTAGAAGAGCAGATAACGAGCTCGGCCCATGGAATCCTCCACGTTGTTTCCAAAGAGCCAGAGAAACCACATGTTCCCGATCAGGTGAAACCAGCCGCCGTGCATGAACATCGAGGTGAGCGGCGTGTACCAGGAGCGCTCCACCCCGAGCACGCACGCGGTAGACTCGCTGAGCGGCAGGGTGTACCCCTCGGGCACCCGCCCGAGAATCTCCCCGGGAATGAGGCCCAGCTCACACACCGATTGGGAGAGCACCGGTTCGGTCCCCATTCCCTGCAGCAGTACCCACGACACCACGTTGAGGCCGATCAGGACCATGGTGACGGCCGGCGTGGCGAGGGTGGGATTATCGTCGCGGTAGGGAAACATGCCGGCAATATAGGGAGGATCG
>JACCQZ010000268.1 GCA_013813875.1 Gemmatimonadales bacterium
CCATTGACGACGTGCGGACCAAGGTGCACTACGACCTGGAGTACATCCGCCGCCAGAGCCTGGGCGAAGACCTCCGCATCATGGCCAAAACCATCCCCGTCATCCTCCTGCGTCGCGGCGGCTGGTAACCCCTTAGGTGCTGTTGCCTGAGGGCAACACCAGGGCGCCCCGCCGGGGCAGGTAGCTTCACCGCCCCTCCTATTGCCGTCGCGACTGCTCACATTGCAGGACTTGGTGCCACGGTGGGGCCCCCACCGCCGCGGAACGACCATTGCTGGTATGCCGGCGCCGGTATCCGTATCTTGAGGCTGTCTCGAACATCCGCGAGCGTGCCGAAGATGGTGGAACGTCCCGACCAGCCTGCCAGCGCCGACCCCGACCTTTCGGTCGTGGCCCCGCTCTATAACGAGTCGGACAACGTTCTCCCCCTGGTGGAGTGGATCCTCCAGGCGCTGGATGGCTATCCCGGCAAATTCGAGGTGATTCTGGTGGACGATGGCAGCCGGGATGGGACCTGGGCCAGGATAGCCTCGGCGGCGGCCGACCCCCGGGTGCGCGGGCTGCGCCTGGGCCGGAACGTGGGGCAGACCGCGGCAATGATGGCGGGGTTCGACCATTCGCGGGGCCGGGTGATCGTCTCGCTCGACGGCGATCTGCAGAACGATCCGAGAGACATCCCGGCGCTGCTGGCCAAGCTGGACGACGGCTATGACCTGGTCTGCGGCTGGCGGCAACAGCGCCAGGACAAGTTCCTTCTGCGGAAGGTGCCCTCCTGGGTGGCCAATCGGCTCATTCGGCGGTTGACGGGTGTGCAGATCACCGACAACGGATGCTCGCTCAAGGCCTACCGAAGGGACCTCCTCGACCGGATCTCCCTCTACGCCGAGCAGCATCGTTTTATCCCCGCGCTCTCGGCTACCGTCGGCGCCCGCATCACCGAGATGCCGGTGCGGCACCACGCCCGGCGGTTCGGCGAGAGCAAGTACGGGATCTCGAGGACGGTGAAGGTGCTGGTGGATCTGATCACGCTCAAGATGATCACCACCTTCCGCTCGCGCCCGCTGGCGGGTTACGGTCTCGCGGCGCTCCCCCCGCTGGTCACCGCGGCTCTCTTCGGAGCGATGTGGCTGATCGCCACTCAATTCGCCTCCGAGAAGGCCAACGCTCTGGTGTTTCCTGGTGCCGCCCTGCTCTTCCTGGGCGTGGCGTTCTATCTGGTCATGCTCGGTCTCGTGGCCGAGGTCGCGTTGAGTGGCGAGCGGGAAAACGCAAACGACATTCCGACTGCATGGGAGGTCCGCTGACATGAGGGTACAGGAAATCCCGATGGAGCCGACTACCGAGCGCTTCGGCCGCCGCGAGTCCGCCGACACCAGGCTCATTTCCGTCGTCGTGCCGGTGGTCGAGCGGGCTGACGACCTGGTGGCCCTTTACCGCCAGTTCGCCGGCGAGCTCGACGCCCGGCACGAAGAGCACGAGTTCGTGTTCGTGTTCGACGGTGGATTCGAGCCGCCGGCCGAGCTGATCGCGCTGAGCCAGGAGCGTGAGTCGCTGCGCATCCTCCGGTTCGCGCGCACCTTCGGGGAGACCGCGGCGCTGCGGCTGGGAATCGAGAAGAGTCGGGGAGACGTCATCGTGACGCTGCCGGCCTACTTCCAGGTCAAGCCGGAGGGCCTCCCGCCGTTGCTCGACGCCCTGAAGGACGGAGTGGACATGGTGGTTGCCAGCCGGTCACCGCGCATTGACAGTTGGCTCAACCGGATGCAGTCAGGCGCCTTCCACGCCATGCTCGGCGGCGTCACCGACCGACGGTTTCACGACATCGCCTGCGGCGTGCGGGCAATGACGCGCGGCGTGGCCACGGCGCTGCCGCTCTACGGCGACCTGCACCGCTTCATCCCAGCCCTGGCTCTGCGGGGCGGATACCGGGTGGAGGAGGTGTCCGTTCCCCAGCACCAGAACGATGCCCGCACCCGGATCTACGGGCCTGGCGTCTACCTGCGCCGTCTGCTCGACGTCGCGGCGTTCTTCTTTCTGGCCAAGTTCACCGAAAAACCGCTCCGCTTCTTCGGCCTGGTGGGGTCGTTATCTTTCGCGGCCGGCGCTCTGGCCGGAGCGGTGCTCCTGGTGGAGCGCCTCAACGGTCAGGGCATCGCCAATCGGCCGCTCCTGCTGCTCGCGGTGCTCCTGGTGGCACTGGGAGTTCAGCTGATGGGCCTGGGGCTGGTGGGCGAGATCATCGTCCATCTCCGGGCGCCGCACCGGCGGGCGTATCGTATCCGAGAGCAGGTCTGACCTCTTCTTCTCTCGAGGCCGGGCACACTCCCGGCAACCGCATGCGACGCGACGCGTCCCGGCTCGCCCGATCCGTCCATGACCTGCTGGTCGTGGGCGGCGGCGTTCATGGCGCCTGCGTGGCCTGGGACGCCGCGCTCCGCGGCCTCTCGGTGGCCTTGGTGGAGCGGGACGATTTCGGTGCCGCCACCTCGGCCAACAGCCTGCGCATCGTTCACGGTGGACTCCGCTATCTCGCCCGGGGCGACCTGACTCGGATGCGGGAGTCAATCGAGGAGCGCTCCACCCTGCTGCGCATCGCGCCGCAACTGGTCGAGCCGCTCGCGGTTCTGGTGCCGACCCGGGGCTCCGGCCTCGAAGGACGCTTCGCGCTCGGCGCCGCGGTCACGCTGAACGACCTCGTCTCACTGACGCGCAATCGGCACCTGGCCCCGCCTCAGCGGATCCCCCGGAGCCGGCTCCTCTCGGCCAAAGCCTGCCGCCGCCTCTTTCCCGCCTTGGAGATACGCGGAGTCACCGGCGGGGTGCTCTGGTACGACGCCCAGATCCGCCACCCGGAGCGACTCACGTTGAGCTTCGTCCTGGGTGCGGCTGAACGGGGAGCCTGTGTGATGAATTACGCGCAGGTCGAGCGCTTTCTCCTGGAGCAGGGCGCGGTGTGCGGTGCGCGGGTGCTCGACCGCGTGAGCGGAGAATCCTATGACGTGCGGGCCAGACGAGTGGTAGTGGCCGCGGGACCCTGGACCGATGACCTGGTCGCTCGAGCAACCGGTGCACCACCCGGCCGTCCCTCGGCGCGTCAGGCGATCGGTCTCAATCTGGTGGTAGGGCGGCGCCTGGCCGAGGTGGCGGTGGGACTGCGCTCGGCCACCGATGCGGCAGACGATCCGGTGGGCGGAGGCTCCCGGTTTCTCTTCCTGGCTCCGCAGGGGGACACCACGCTGCTGGGCACCTGGTACGCCGTCTCCGGCGAGGGGGATCTGCGGGCCACAATCGAGCGCGGCGCCGCAGCGCTGATGGCGGAGTTCAACGCCATCTGCCCTTCGCTTCGACTCTCCGAGTCGGATGTGGTGCGCCGCCAGTGGGGTTGTCTGCCGCTGAAGTCGGGACTGGAGGGGGGCCGGCCCGACGCCCTGGCCGAGCGTCCCCGGCTGATTGACCACGCCGGCGGAGGCGCGCGAAATCTCTTCTCGGTGGAGGGGGTAAAGTACACGACCGCACGGCGGGTGGCCGAGCAGACCGTGGATCTGGTCATCCGCGACCTGGCGCTGCCCGACCCCGGCTGTCGCACCGCCGAAGTAACCCTCCCCACGCTGCCGGACGGCATGTCGCCGGCTGGTACCCGGATGAACGAAAAAGAGATTCTGAACGCGGTGCGAGACGAGATGGCGGTGACGTTGGCCGATGTGGTATTTCGCCGGACGCAGTTGGGCACCCCACCGGGGCCCGATCGCACCGCGGTGACCGAGGTCGCTCATCTCGCCGGGCAGGAGCTGGGTTGGGACCCGGTCCGGCAGTCGGCCGAGGTAGACGATGTCATGCGGCAGGCGCGGTTGCCGGTGGCCGCCGCGGTAGCCGTGCGGTGAAGATCCTGCTGCTGGCGCCCCATCCGTTCTTCCAGGCGCGAGGCACCCCTCTGGCCGAGAAGATGATGCTCGAGTTCCTCAGCGCGCGAGGACACGAGGTTGACCTTCTCACCTACCACGAAGGCGCCGACGTAGATATCCCGAACTGCAAGATCCACCGCATCGTTCAGGTGCCCGGGGTCAGGAATATCCGTCCGGGGTTCTCGATGAAGAAGGTCGTGTGCGATGTGGTCATGTTCGAGAAGTGCCTCCGGATGGTCCGCCGCACCCGGTACGATCTCATCCACGCCGTCGAGGAGTCGGCGTTCATCGCCGCCTTCGTGCGCGCTCTTACCGGCGTGCCCTACGTGTACGACATGGACTCCTCGCTCGCCGAACAGATGATCGAGGCGTACCCCAGGCTCAACTTTGCGTTCCCCGCGCTGAGACGAGCCGAGGCACTCGCGGTCAGGCAGAGCCTCGGTGTTCTGACCGTGTGCGCCGCTCTGGAAGATGTGGCCAACGATCTGGCGCCGGGCAAGCCGATTGGCCGGGTGGAGGACACCACCCTGCTCACGTCCAACCCTTTCGGCCGCAATGGCACCGTCCTGCCGGAGGAGGTCACCGAAGGGCCGATGGCGATGTACGTGGGAAACCTGGAACGCTACCAGGGCATTGACCTGCTGCTGGAGGGATTCCGGCACACCCTCCATCACCTTCCCGATGCGCAGCTGGTCATCGTGGGAGGCCGCAAGGACGACATCCTGCGTTACCGCGACCACGCCGTCTCGCTGGGGATCCAGCTGGCGGTCCACTTCATCGGTCCCCGGCCGGTGGCGCTGCTCGCCGACCTGCTCAGGGAAGCGGACGTGCTGGTGTCGCCGCGGCTCAAGGGGCTCAACACCCCGATGAAGATCTATTCATACCTCGACTCCGGCACCGCGGTGCTGGCCACCCGGCTGCGCACCCACACTCAGGTACTGCACGACGACATCGCGCTGCTGGTCGAGCCGGAGCCCGAAGCCCTCGGCCGGGGCCTGGCCGACCTCCTGGGCGACGCCCCCCTGAGGGAGCGGCTGGGGCGCCGGGCAAAGGAGTTCGTCCAGCAGGAGTTCACTCCCGAGGCGGCGTGGCGGAAGTTGGATGCGTTCTATACCAAAATGGAAGCTCGCATAGCCGAGACGAAGTCATGAGGCAAGTGCTGCGCTCTCCCACCGTCCGGACGGCGATGGTCATGGGAGCGGCGGGTGTGGGTTTCGCCGGGGCCAACGTGATCCTTGCCCGAGTGCTGCCGACCGCGCAATACGCGCTCTTCACTCTCATGGTGGCCCTGGTCAACGTGGCCCATCCGCTGGCACCGGCGGGGATGGACGGGATCGTCAACCGCCGGCGGCTTCAGGTCGGACCCGATCTGCTCCGGACCACCCTGATCACCTGCTCGCTGGTGGCGCTCGGCTTCGGGATCCTGGGTTCGCTGGTCTATGACCTGAGCCCGGCACTGCTGCTGCTGCTTTTCGTCTCCACTACCGCCGGCGGCGCCATGATGGTGGCGGCGGCCCAGTTCCAGAGCGAGCGGCGGTTCGCCATCTCCCTGGCCCTGTTGCAGAGCTCCAATATCGTCATCCTGATCGCCGGGCTGGCCGTCGTCCTCTCCGGGGTATGGGAGGCCCGGCTTCCACTGATTATCTACACCTTCGGCTTTGTCTGCGCCGCCACGTACGGCTGGTGGAGGCTGTTCCGGGAGCGCGCCGGGAAGCCGTTCCAGGAGACCTCCTTTCCCTGGAGCGAGGCGCTCTCGTATGCCGGACTCAGCGCGGCCGGGCTGCTGCTGATCCAGTTGGAACGGCTGGTGATCCCGCACGTGCTCACCGAGCACGACCTGGCCACCTTCGGGGTGCTGGCCGCGATTGCCGGCTCGCTCTTCCGGGTGCTGCAGATGGGAGTGGGGTACACCCTCATGCCCCGGCTGCGCGCCGCGCCCGACGTCGTCCATCGGCGACGGCTCATCGCTCACGAGGCCAAGCTGGTCGGATACATCATCCTCGCCGGTTCGGCGGTGATCTGGTTCGTCACCCCGCTGTTGGAGCGTTGGTTCCTGGCGGGAAAGTATCACCTCGGAGGGGCGCTTCTCATCGCCGCCCTGGTGAGCGGAGTCGCCAAGGTGCTCAGCGCCTTCACCAAGACCACCGCCATGGCCCTGATCACGCCCGAAGAGCTCTCGATGCTCAACCTGCTGGGGTGGGCTTCGGCGGCGCTCGCGGTGGGCGCCGCCGTGGTCGGCGGACGCTGGGGACTGGCCGGGGTAATCTACGGGGTGGCGCTGGGCTGGCTGGCTCGGGCAACCGCGGCATTCTGCTTCACCATCCGCCACCTTCGACTGCCCTCGGCGATTCCGGCGACGGTACCTTGAGCGGTCACCTATCACCGAGCGGCGGTATCGGGCCGTGATAACGTACTGGACCTTCATGCAAAGACGAGCGATGTACCGAGGCTCCCCTCGATGAATGCCGTGTCCTCCCGGCCTATCCTGGTTACCGGGGCCACCGGCTTTACCGGCACTCATCTGGTGCGAGCTCTGGCGAGCGCCGGGCATCCGATACGGGTGATCGTACGCTCCGCGGCCAAGGCCGGCGCGCTGCCGGCAGGGGTAGATGTGCGTGAGCTCGACATCACCGATCCGGCCGCGGTGGCCGCCGCGGTAGAAGGCGCCGGCACCATTTACCACCTGGCCGCTGCCTATCGTGAAGCGGCGCACCGCGACGAGGGTTACTGGCAGGTCAACGTCGGCGCCACCCGCAACCTGCTGGAGGCCGCGGTGGCGAGCGGCGTCGAGCGCTTTGTTCACTGCAGCACCGTCGGGGTGCTCGGCCACATCGCCCACCCGCCGGCCGACGAGACGACGGCCTATTCGCCGGGGGATATCTACCAGCGCACCAAGCTGGAGGCCGAGCTCCTGGCGCTGTCCTTTGGGCGAGAGCGGGGCCTCCCGGTGGCGGTGGCCCGTCCGACGGCCATCTACGGCCCGGGTGATACCCGGCTGCTCAAGATGTTCAAGATGATCGCCAACGGCACTTTCGTAATGCTGGGGAAGGGCGACATCTACTATCACATGGTCTACGTGGACGATCTGGTGCATGGGCTCCAACTCCTTGGTACTCACCCCGCCGCGGTGGGGGAGGTGTTCATTCTCGGAGGCGAGCAGTACTACCCGCTCAAGACGATCGCCGGGATGATCGCCCGGCAGCTGGGCGTGCGGCCGCCCAGAGTACGCCTGCCTGCCTGGCCCTTCCAGATGGCCGGCAGCATCTGTGAGAAGGTGTGCGTGCCGCTGGGCATCGAGCCTCCGATCTACCGCCGCCGCGTTGACTTCTTTACCAAGAGCCGGGCGTTCAGCATCGAGAAAGCCCGACGCGTCCTCGGATACCGCCCGCAGGTGTCGCTCGAGACCGGGCTTCGGCTCACCCTCGATGAGTACCTGGGCAGCGGCCACATCACGGCGGGTCCGGTTGCCGCACTCGCCTGAGGCCGAGTGGGCGGTTGCACTCTTCGACCGCTCGGTGCTGAAGCAGGCCAAGTTCCGCCAGATCGAGGCCCTGCTCGATGAGCCCGCCGGCAAGACCAGCCTCGACATCGGTGCCGACAACGGCGTCATCAGCTACCTGCTGCGGCGGCGTGGCGGCGATTGGCACAGCGCTGACCTGGATCAGCGCGCGGTAGCCTCGATCCGTCAACTGGTGGGCGAGAATGTCCACCAGCTGGACGGCGCCTCGACGCCGTTTCCCGATCAGGCATTCGATCAGGTGGTGGTGGTGGACTACCTGGAGCACATCGTGGACGACGGCGGGTTCGCCCGCGAGCTCGGGCGCATACTGAAGCCCGAAGGGCGAGTCATCATCAACGTGCCACATCTCAGGCCCGGCTCGCGGTTGAACCGCTTGCGTCACCGGATCGGGCTCACCGACGAGTGGCACGGCCACCTGCGGCCGGGCTATACGGTCGAGGGGCTGCGCGCGCTGCTCGGGCCCGGGTTCGTGATCGAGCGCGCCGTGACTTACTCCGGTACCTTTTCCGAGCTGATTGATACCGCTCTGAACGGATTGTACGTGAAAATGCAAAAGGGAACGGGAGAGGCGCCTGCCTCTCGCAAGGGCACTGTGGTCACCCAGAGCGATATGGCCAAGCATCGGAAGCAATTCGTGATGCTGTCGGCGCTGTACCCATTTCTCTGGACCGTGGCCAAGCTCGATGCGCTCCTCTGGTTTCGGCCCGGGTACAAGCTGATTGTAAGCGCCCGGCGGCGGGCGGAGGCCGTCTCTTGACCGAGCCGAAGAGCGAGCGCCTCCGAATCGGCCTGATGCTCCGGGCGGTGGACGACGTGGACGGCCAGGGCATCTACATCCGGAAGCTGTGCGATGCGTTGTTCCGGATGGACGACCGGAACGAGTACGTGGCGTTCTACAGCGATGCCGCTCAGGCCGGCCGATACCGCGACCGCGCCAACGTCCGCGAAGTGGTGGTGCCCAGCCAGCGGAAGCTCATCTGGGATCAGGTGCTGGTTCCGCTGGCGGCGCGCCGGGAGAATCTCGACGTCCTGTTCCACCACAAGTTCAGCATCCCGTTGCTGCCGCCCTGCCCGGCGGTGGTCCAGCAGCGCGGCACCGAGTACTGGAGTCACCCGGAATTTTACGTCGGACTGGCGGGACGGGTGGATCAGGTGTACAACCGGGTCATGATCCCGCTCTACTGCAAGCGCGCGGTCCGCATTCTCACCAACTCGAACACCCTGGGAGACGAGTTGGTCCGTCATGCCGGGGTACCCCGCTCCAAACTGCGCACCGTCTACGCGGCGGCCGACGAGAGCTTCCGTCCCGTCACCGACTCGTCGGTCCTGGGACGGGTGCGGGAGCGCTATGCGCTGCCGGCAGCGCCATTCCTGCTGATGGTGGTCAAAGGGCACCAGGTGCTGAGCCAGGCGGCGGGGAAGGCGTTGACCCCCAGGAAGAACGTCGAGGTAGTGCTGGAAGCCTATGGACGCATGCACCGCAGGATCACCGAGGCGGGCAAGACGCCGCCGCCACTGGTGATTCTGGGGTTGGGCATCGCCGAGCGGCTGACGCCCGACGTCATCGCCGCGCAGGTGGACCCCGCCGCCGTGGCAATCGCGGGCTTCGTCGAGTTCGGCGACATGCCCGCCATTTATTCGATGGCTCGGGCCCTGGTCTTTCCCTCCCGCTACGAGAGCTTCGGGCTTCCCATCGTGGAGGCGATGGCCTGCGGCTGCCCGGTGATCACCTCCACTACCTCCGCATGCCCGGAGGTGGCGGGAGATGCGGCGATTCTGGTGGATCCCGAAGACGTCGAGGGAATGGCTGCTGCCATGCAGCGGCTCAGCCTCGACGATTTACTCGCCGAGGAGCTGCGTGCCCGCGGCCTACGGCGCGCCGCGACCTTCTCCTGGGACGAGAGCGCGCGCACGCTGCTTTCGGAGCTGCGGACGGCGGCCGGGGCCGATCACGCCGCGCCGAACGCGCGGTAGAATCGGCTGGCGGCGGAGTCTGCCAGGAGCCCGCCGTGGACCTGGAGCAGATTGACGTCGCTGTTCGCATTTCCCTCCACGATGACCGGCTCCCCATCGCGATCCACCAGAACGTCCCAGCCGCCCATACGATTGAACGGCAGGCCGCCTGCGGCGCGGAGTACGGCATCCGCCACCCGGCTCCAGCCCGGGATCACGGCACCTTCGATCGGGGTTCCGGTGTCCGGATGATGGGTTACGCGCTGATCCTGGCGCCCGCTCTTGAGCGGGTGCAGGCGCCCGACGCCGAGGCGCCCGGTGGCGAGGTCCACCGGGACCGAGAT
The DNA here is from genome assembly GCA_013813875.1 of Gemmatimonadales bacterium. Classification (GTDB taxonomy): domain Bacteria; phylum Gemmatimonadota; class Gemmatimonadetes; order Gemmatimonadales; family GWC2-71-9; genus CAVVWJ01. The sequence continues at coordinate 9,720 of JACCQZ010000268.1, forward strand.
GCCGCCACCGGACCAGTTGTCGGTCGGCACCGTATCGACGGTGCCGATGCGCTGCACCGCGCGGGCGATGAATGGAGTCAGGTCGTCGGGGTGCCAAAGCGTCAGAACCCGAAGCGTGTTGGCGCTTTCAGGAAAGAGCCGCTCCCAGAAGAGTCCCTGCTCCACCCAGCGCTCGATAAGCGTCGCCCGGGGTGGCCCGGCCGCGGCCTGCTGGAGAAAGGCGCCGAGATCGAGCGGCTGCGTCTCCCGTCCGCGGCGGCGGAGCAGCTGTCCATTGCGGCACTCCAGCAAGAAGAGGCCCTCACCGCGGCGGCCGTCCTCGGGCTTGACGACGTACCGCGCTCCCTCGACCCGAAGCAGCTCGAGACATTCCGCGGGAGTGATGTAGCGAGCCCGTTCGGTGAATGGCTCGGCGAAGATCCGCCCTTCCAGCAGGTAGGCCACGGTCGGCGCCTGGCGGAAGCCCATCGCGAGCAGGAAGGCGCGCAGCGCCAGCTTCTGATTGTACAGCCCGTCCCATTCGTTGACGCGCCCGATCATCCGGTGATACTGGAAGTCGTTGACGTAGTCCCGCGGGTTGTTGCGCGGCAGATCGTACAGGACCGCCGATTCGGCGAAGAATCCCCGCCGCCACATCTCGAACTTCTGGCGCAGCGGGACGGGGACATGGGCCCGCCGCTCGTGCTTGAGCCATTTCCAGCCGGCGCGCAACGTGGAATAGCCTTTGCCCCCCAGGAAGAGCCGCAGCATTGAGGGCTCCTCGTAGACCCGGCCGTCCCACTTGGCCGTGAACATGGGCTCGGTCACCGAGAGGTGCCGTGCTTCGAGGTACATTGAATTTCGTTCCTTTCAGACCCGGGATGGGGCATATGTCCGTCAGGCCGACCAAGCGCAAGCTAGCCCGCTCGACCCTGAGCGGCGTGACGTCCCAGTACACCGTGACGGCCGTCAACGGGATCGTACAGATCGGCGTGCTGGCTCTGCTCGCTCGGCTCCTCTCGCCGCGCGACTTCGGCCAGGTCGGGCTGGCCACCGCGTACATCGGCTTCTGGAGCCTCGCCGCCCGGTTGGGGCTGACTGCCGCGATCGTCCGGCGCCCGGCGCTCACCGAGCGCGACATCCGGGCCGGGTTCACGCTCGCCGTCCTGCTCGGACTCACAGCGGCGGGCCTGGTGTGGGTGACCGCTCCCCTGGCGGCACGCGCATTGGGCAGCGCGAGCCTGACCGGGATCATCCGGGCATTGGGCCTGAGCTTGGCGATTTCCGGCCTCAGCACGGTGGCTGACGCCCTGGTCCAGCGCCAACTCGCCTGGGCCCGCCTGGTGCGGGTAGACCTGGCGTCCACCATTGTGGGCCAGAGCGCGGTGTCCTGTGTGCTCGCGGCCCTGGGACTCGGGCCCTGGTCGCTGGTCGGCGGCACCCTGGCGTCGAGCGCGATCCGAGGCGTGCTCCTGCTGCGAACCCAGCCGCATGCCAAGCGGCCGCTGTTTGCGGGCACCGAGATCCGGCACCTATTGCGGTACGGCGGCAACTTCGCGCTCGCCCGCGGCCTCAACTACGCCGCACAGCAGGGTGACAACGTGGTAGTCGGCCGGACGCTGGGGCTGGAGGCGCTCGGCTTTTACTCCCGGGCCTTCAAGCTGATGATGATGCCGGTCAGCAACTTCGGGCTGATCCTCACCCGGGTGCTGTTCCCCATCATGGCCCGGATCCAAGGCGAAGCCGAGCGCGTCCGGACCGGCTATCTCACCGGCCTCGCGGTGCTCAGCCTGGTCACCGGGCCGCTCTCGGCTCTCATGGTGACCCTCGCTCCTGAAATCGTACTGGTGCTGCTGGGATCGAAATGGCTGGCCACCGTAGTTCCGTTTCAGATCCTCTCCCTCGGCTTGGTGCTCCGAAACCCCAACCTCATGACCTACACCCTCGACGGCGCCCCTGAGGCTCTGGGAAAGCGCAGCCTTCGCGAGGGGGTCTACGCCATCGCCGTCGTCGGCGGGGCCCTCGCCGGCGCCCGCTTCGGCATGGCCGGTGTTGCCTGCGGCGTGCTCTTCGGCGTCGTCGTCAACTACGCCGCCGGCACCAGCATCAGCCTCCAGCTCACCGGGTGCAGCTTCCGCGATCATGCCCGGGCCCAGATACCCGGCATGATCCTCGGCCTCGCCGCGGCGGCGATCGCTCTGCCGACGCGGATGGCGCTCCAGGCCGCAGGGGCGCCCGCGCCGGCCATCCTCGCCCTCGTGTCGCTGGCAACGGCAGCAGGCCTCGGGGGCCTCCTGTTCCTCTATCCCAACCTCATCGGAAATTACGGCCGGATGGCCATCCGGCTCTCTGGAGCCGCGCTCTCCGGGCGGCTCACCGGCTCCCGTCTCGCTTGGCTGGACGGCCTCTCCCGCGGTGTGGTCCGGCGTTGGGGCTCGGCACGCCCAGCCGGCGCAGACGGTCAGACCACTCCGTAGGCCTCGTAGTAGCGCCGCACCCGGGGATCGCTCAACAGTCCGCCGTGAATCTGGAGCAGACTCACTCCGCCGTTGCCGTTGGCTTCGATGATGACCGGAACGTTCTCATGGTCCACCAGCACGTCCCAACCGGCCATGCGATTGAACGGAAGTCCCGCCGCCGCGCGGAGCACGGTTTCCACGATCCGGTTCCACCCGGGCACGATCTGCCCGGTGATCGGCGCTCCGGTGTCGGGATGCCGCTCCACCCGTGGATCCGACCCGTTCTTTCCGCGCTGCATGCTGGGGTAGAGCCGGCCCATTCCCAGCTCGCCGGTGGTCAGGTCGATGGGCGCGCATACGCCACCGCTCGACCAATGGTCCGCCGGGACCGTCTTCGCCGTGCCGATCCGCTGCACTGCCCGCGCGAGGAACGGCGCCGGATCGTCCGGGTGCCACAGGGTGAGGAGACGCATGGTGTTGGCGGTTTCCGGGTAGAGCGTCCGCCAGAACTCCCCCTGCTCGACCCAGCGCTCGATCAACCAGGGGTTGGTTGGCCGGTGTGGCTCCTGCATGGCCTGCATCTCCGCCTCGAATCCGGCGATCTCGAATGGCGTCGTATCGCGTCCCAGCCGCCTGAAGAACCGGCCGTCCCGGTACTCGAGGAGGAAGAGACCCTGGCCCCGGAGACTGGCTTCCGGCTTCACCACGTACCGTGCGGGACTGCCGTCTCCGCGAAGGCGCTGCAACAGCGCCTCGAGCCTGACGGCCCGCACCTCCGGAGTGAACGGATCGAGCAGGACACGATCCTTGTGGAGGTACGCTACCGTCTCCGCCTGGCGGAAGCCCATGGCGAGCAGGAAGGCGCGCAAGGCCAGCTTGTGGTCGTAGATCGACTGCCGAGCGTTGAGGCGCCAGCAGCGGACCAGGTGGGTGTAGTCGCTGACGTACTGGCGCTCATCGTCGCGGGGAAATTCGTACAGGATGGCGGACTTGCTGAAGAAACCGCGGCGCCATAGGGCGAGTTTGCGGGAGAGCGGGAGATCAGCCGGCGCCTGCCATTCGTACTTGAGCCACCAGACGCTCGACCTCAGCGTTTGAAACAGTTTTCGATCGGCGACACCTACGTCAGCCGGCATTCGGGGCAATCGCATCTTGGCCTTGGAGCAGGGTCTGACGACGGACCGCCTGGGCGGGATTATCCGGCGGACCATGGCATCACTGCTTGGCCACGATCCACACTGACAATTATGCCGGAATTTGCGATGTCAGGGCGTGATAGCCATCACGGGCAGGAGGGCTAGTCTCGGGCAACTGGTGCAGCGTCTGTTGTAGCCGTGCCGGCCATCCGATAGAATCGGAACTTGCCGGACGGCTCGCTGGGAATCTCCGGCACCAGCTTCAGGGCTACCTGGCACTCCTTCCCGAAGATGGCCTTGACGCCCTCGGTCAACAGAGCAGCGGTGCCGTCGCCGAATTCGGGGCCGGCCTGGACCAGCACCGTCCAGCTTCGCCGGTCGTGTTGCTCGAAGATCACCCGCCCTACGGCGCCCGGAGGCGACTTCGCGATGACGTCCTTGAGCACGTTGCCGAGAGCCGCGCCGTGCACCGGAACGCCGGCCGCGGTGAGCATGAGGTCGCCCACCCGCCCCTCGATACCGGCTATGACCGGATGGGGCCGCCCACAGGAGCAGGGCTCGGGAGAGAGGCGCCCGCGGTCTCCCACCCGATAGCGGATGAGCGGCATCACTCGATTGGTGGTGCAGGTCAGGGCGATGTCGCCCATTTCCCCGGGCTCGACCGGCTCGCCGTCTTTCAGAATCTCCACCTCCACGTGCTCGGCAAAGACATGAAGCGAGCCCGCGGGACATTCATAGCCTACGGTACCGGTCTCGTTGCAGCCGTACGTCTCGATGACCCGCGCACCCAGGCCCTGCTCGATCTCCTGCCGTTGAAACGGGTGCAGCATCTCACCGAGGACCTTGGCGAAAGGCACCAGCGGACGCGGCACATCGGGCGCCGACAGCCTGGCGAAACGTGCCAGCTCGGTGACGGCGGCGACGTACCCTGACACGAAAACCGGACGCGCGGTCTGCATGTAGCGCACTCCCGCCATCAGCCGTTCGGCGGAGAGGTCGTCGGTGTGCAGCGGCCTCAGATTGCGCACCCATTCCGCCAGCCCGCCCTCGCGCTTGTGAATCAGCCGAATGCACCGGGCACCCACGCTGATGCCGTGCCAGAGCAGTCCCCTGTAATCCGTAGCCCAGGCCCATGAAGCCGCGTCCGCGTCCATCGCGACGCCAAGCGCGGTGCCGCTCGACCCCGAGGTGCGGCGGAGGTAATGGCCTGCCGGGGTGGGCTGGGCGAGCAGCTCGGCGGTATGAGCCTGAATGGTACCCCGCTCGAGCACGGGCCATGACCGCAGGTCGTGGACATTGCCCCGGCGCAACGCCTCCCGCCCGGGGCCCGAGCTGTAGAACGGGACCCGGCTGCTGGTGTATTCCAGCGTCTCTGCCAGGCGCTCGGCGCGCAGGCGGTTGAACGCCTCGGGCTCCAGACGCTCCCACTCCTGCAGCTTGCGAATGTATGCTCCGATGGGCCGCCCGCGCATGCGCTGCAAGCCCAGGAAGAGCAGCCGGTGAAATCGTTCGTTGGCGGTTTCGGGTGTCACGGCGCGCCTCGGGAGAAGTGCCGCAGCCTTGATGGGGTCACCACGAGCGGAGCGTCTGGCAATTCTCGATCCACGACCTGCACCCGCCCGGCTTGCCTCGCCCAGTGCGGTCGGCTAGCATCGTCCAGTTCAGCCGTTCCATGGCCCGAGCTGGGCCCACCCGGCACGACTCGCCGCATGAAAGATCACAGGTGACGTCCATTCCAGAGAGTACCCCTTCCGAGTACGCCGACGTCGAGACCGCCTCCGACGACTACGCCAACCGTTTCTCCGGCGACGTCGGCAAGTGGTTTCTCGAGCTGCAGGCCCGCACCACCCTCGAGCTCCTGGCCCATCTTCCCCGGCCGGCAACGGTGCTCGACGTAGGAGGTGGCCACGCGCAACTCACTCCGGCGTTGGTAGACGCCGGGTACCGGGTCGTGGTAGTCGGGAGCGACCCGTCATGCGGCAACCGACTTACCCAGTGGGTCGCCGATGGACGCTGCGGCTTCGAGGTGGCCAATCTGCAGGCGCTGCCCTACGCCGACGCCTCCTTCGATGCGGTGCTCTGTTTCCGCCTGCTTCCGCACAGCGTTGGTTGGGCCGGCCTTCTGGGCGAGCTCTGCCGGGTGTCGCGCCGCTCGGTGGTGGTGGACTATCCCTCGGTCCGGAGCGTCAACGTCATCTCCGACCGGCTGTTTGCCCTCAAGAAGCGGATCGAGCGAAACACCCGCCCGTTCATGCTGTTCCACCCGACTCAGGTCCGCGGTGTCTTCGAGGCGCACGGCTTTGCCGTGAAGGTCGAGCGGCCGCAGTTTGTCTTGCCAATGGTTCTCCACCGCTGGTCCAAGTCGGCGGGACTCGGCAGGATACTGGAAGCGCCGTGGCAACGACTCGGACTCACCCGCTGGCTAGGCTCGCCCATCATCGCGCGAGCCGATCGGGTCCGGGCATAGATTCCCAGCTGAAGCAGTCAATATAGTGTGGCCCTCACACCCGACGAACAGGGGTGCGAATGCGGCGACAGGCGGGACGATTCTTCACCTTCTTCGGCCTGCTGTTCATCGCCGGCACCACGCTCGCGCCGATCCCGGGCCAGGCGACGGCGGCGGCGGCTACACCGCTCTGGTGCCTGGCGTGCGGTAACCACGGCGGGGTTGACGTCTTCGTCAACCTCCTCCTCTTCATCCCCTTGGCGTTCGGGCTCCGCCTCTGGGGACTTCCAGCCGGCAGAGCGGTGGCCGCCGGTGCGCTGATCTCCCTGGTGGTCGAGAGCCTCCAGCTCAGCGTGATCACGGGCCGGGACGCCAGCCTCAGCGACCTCGTCACCAACACTCTGGGAAGCGCGGCGGGCGGGGCGCTGGCTTCGCGGATGGGCGGCCTCCTTCGGCCCCACAGGGGAGCAGCAGCGGTTCTGGCACTCGGCTGGGCAGCGGCCTGGCTGGCTATACAGGCGGCCACGGCACTCCTCCTCCAACCCTGGGCGCCTTCCGTCCCGCTCCGAGCCGAATGGACCGGGATCACGCCGGGCCGCCCCGGCTTCGGCGGCCAGGTCACCTTCGCCTCGCTCTCGGGAGTACCGCGACCCGATGGAGCGATTTCTAGTCTCGAGTTACCGGATCGGCCCGGCCAGGGACGTATCGAGCTCGAGCTGCGGATTGTTTCCGGGCCACCTGTTTCCCGTCCGACTCCCCTTTTCGAGTTGCTGGGCCCGCATGGTGTGCTCCTTTCCGTGGACGCTGCCGGGAAGAGCCTCGCGTTCCACGCACCCGCGCGCACCTACCTGCTGCGCCTGCGAGGCCCGGCCATCCGGTTGCCCGATGCGCTTCCGGAAACCGCCAGGCGTCCGGTGCGGATCGCCGCCGGCGAGGATGGCCTCACCCTCTGGATGTCCTCCGCCGCCGGTGCTGACCGAGGCGCCCGCCGCCTGGCGCTCAGCCCGAGCCTCGGCTGGAGCCTGGTGCTGCCGTTCGAATACGCTTACGGGCCGGAAGTCCACTTCCTCACCGCTCTCTGGGTGGCCGGACTTCTCTTTCCGGTCGGGTATTGGGGCCGGGGCTCCGGGTCGAGGCTGCCCCTGGCACTCGGCGGAGCGGCGGGACTGCTCGCAGCCGGCCTGTACCTGATCGCCGCTTTCGGTGGGTTCCCCCCAGCGCATTGGTCGGAATGGGTGGCTGGAGGGGTTGGGCTCGCGGCCGGGTGGGCCGG
>JACCQZ010000276.1 GCA_013813875.1 Gemmatimonadales bacterium
CCGATAGCCGATAGCCAGTAGCGAAGCACCACTGCTCACCATTACCTTCCTCCCCACAACCGACTCCGTGGCGATTTGCGCTGATTGCGGCCACGCTAAATAACCGCTAAAACGCTGCCCTGAGGCGTTTTAGCTTCAGGGTTTTTTCGTTGGAGAGCCTCGTGCTCCTCGCCCCCGTCCCGACATCATCCTCCCGGCCATCGGCCGGCGCCACCCGCAGCCGCGCGGAGCGCCTGGCCCTGCTCGGGCCGTTGCTCGCACGCCGGATTCTGGTGCTCGACGGAGCCATGGGCACCATGATCCAGACTTACGGGCTGGCCGAGGGTGATTATCGGGGCGAGCGCTTCGCTGAATGGCCTCGCGATCTCAGGGGGCACAACGACCTGCTCTCGCTGACGCAGCCGGCGATCATCCGGGCGATCCACGAGGCCTATCTCGACGCCGGCGCCGACATCCTGGAGACCAACTCCTTCAACTCTACGGCCGTCTCCCTGGCTGATTACGGCATGGAGGCGCTGGTCTACGAGTTGAATCATGCCTCGGCGCGGCTGGCGCGCGAGGTGGCCGACGCGTTCGAACACCGCGACCCCGAGGTGCCGCGTTACGTGGCCGGCGTTCTGGGCCCCACCAACCGGACCGCCTCCCTCTCACCCGACGTGAACGACCCGGGGTTCCGCAACATCGGCTTCGACGAGCTGGTGGCGACCTACACCGAAGCCGCGCGCGGACTGCTGGACGGGGGCGCCGACCTGATTCTGGTCGAGACCATCTTCGACACCCTCAACGCCAAGGCGGCGCTCTTCGCCGTCGAGACCCTGTTCGATGCCACCGGCAACCGGGTGCCGGTGATGATCTCGGGCACCATCACCGATGCGAGCGGGCGCACGCTGTCAGGGCAGACCACCGAAGCTTTCTGGTACTCCGTCGCGCATAGCCGCCCTCTCAGCATCGGGCTCAACTGTGCCCTCGGCGCCAAGCAGTTGCGGCAGTACGTCCAGGAGCTTTCGCGAGTGGCCCCGGTGCTGGTGAGCACGCATCCCAACGCCGGACTGCCCAACGAGTTCGGCCAGTACGACGAGAGCCCGGAGTACATGGCCACGGTGCTGCGGGAGTTTGCCGCGAGCGGATTGGTCAATCTGGTCGGCGGCTGCTGCGGCACCACCCCGGCACACATCCGCGCCATCGCCGAAGCGGTGCGCGATCTGCCGCCTCGCCGCCCGCCCACGCCGGAGCCCCGCCTCCGGCTCAGCGGCCTGGAACCCCTCACCGTCGGACCCGACAGCATCTTCGTCAACGTGGGCGAGCGGACCAATGTGACCGGCTCCCGCAAGTTCGCCAAGCTGGTGCTGGGGGGCGAATACGAGCCGGCACTGGAGATCGCCCGGCAGCAGGTGGAGAGCGGCGCGCAGATGCTCGACGTCAACATGGACGAAGGAATGCTCGATTCGGAGCGGGCCATGACGACGTTCCTGCGGCTCATTGCCGCGGAGCCGGACATCAGCCGGGTGCCGGCGGTGATTGACTCCTCCCGGTGGTCGGTCCTCGAGGCGGGGCTCAAGTGCGTTCAGGGAAAGGGAATCGTCAACTCGATCAGCTTGAAGGAGGGGGAGGAGGCATTCGTCCGGCAGGCGACGCTGGTGCGGCGCTACGGCGCGGCGGTCATCGTGATGGCCTTCGACGAACAGGGCCAGGCCGACAGCGTGGAGCGGAAGATCGCCATCTGTGAGCGCTGCTACCGCATTCTCACCGAGCAGGTGGGTTTTCCGCCGGAGGACGTCGTCTTCGATCCGAATATCTTCGCCATCGGCACCGGTATCGAAGAGCACAACAATTACGCGGTGGACTACATCGACGCCACCCGGCGGATCAAGTCCTCTCTGCCTCACGTCATGGTGAGCGGAGGGGTGAGCAACGTCTCCTTCGCGTTTCGGGGGAACGATCCGGTGCGGGAGGCGATTCACTCCGCCTTCCTCTACCACGCCATCGAGGCGGGTATGGACATGGGGATCGTGAACGCGGGACAGCTCACGATCTACTCCGACATTCCGCCCGACCTGCTGGAGCGGGTGGAAGACCTGGTCCTCAACCGGCGGCCGGACGCCACCGACCGGCTGCTCGAGATCGCCGATTCAGTCAAGGGCCAGGCCGTGGTGCAGGCAACCGATCTGGCCTGGCGGGCGGCGCCGGTGGCCGAACGGCTGGCGCACGCGCTGGTGGAGGGCATCGCCGACTACGTAGTCGAGGACACCGAAGAAGCGCGGAAAGAGGCGGAGCGGCCGATCCACGTGATCGAAGGCCCGCTCATGGCCGGAATGAACATCGTGGGCGACCTGTTCGGCGCCGGCAAAATGTTTCTGCCGCAGGTGGTCAAGAGCGCCCGGGTGATGAAGAGAGCGGTTGCCCACCTGGTGCCCTACATCGAGGCCGAGAAGCACGCTACCGCCGACACCAGGGCCAAGGGGAGGGTGCTGCTCGCCACGGTCAAGGGCGACGTACACGACATCGGGAAAAACATCGTGGGCGTGGTGCTCCAGTGCAACAACTACGAGGTGATAGACCTCGGCGTCATGGTTCCGAGTGCCCGGATTCTGGAGACGGCGCGGCGCGAGCGGGTGGACCTGATCGGCCTCAGCGGGCTCATTACGCCTTCGCTGGAGGAGATGGCCTTCGTGGCGAGTGAGCTCCAACGCGAAGGGTTCGCGGTGCCGCTGCTCATCGGCGGAGCAACCACCTCGCGGGTTCACACCGCGGTCAAGATCGAGCCCCAGTACCAGGGACCCACCGTACACGTCCTCGATGCCTCTCGGGCAGTCGGCGTTGCCGGCAATCTGCTGAGCGACACCCTGCGCGACGATTTCGTCGGTGGGATCAAAGCCGAGTATCAGGAGGTGCGCGAGCGCCGGGCGGACCGCCGGCCGGAGGCACGGCGCCAGCCCATCGCCGACGCGCGGCGCAATCGGCTGGCTATTGACTGGTCGGCCGCGCCGCCGCCGGAGCCCTGTTTTACCGGCGTTCGGGTTTTGGACGATTATCCGCTCGACGATCTCACCTCGAGGATCGATTGGACCCCCTTTTTCCAGACCTGGGAGCTGGCCGGGCACTATCCCGCTATCCTCGACGATCCGAAGGTCGGGCCGGCGGCCACCAGCCTCTTCAATGATGCCCGGACGTTGCTCGATCGAATGGTGGGCGAGCGGCTCATCCGGGCGCGCGCGGTCTTCGGCCTCTTCCCCGCCAACAGCGTCGGGGACGATATCGAGATCTACGCCGATCCCGCCCGGAGCGAGCCGGCAACGGTCGTCCACACCCTCCGCCAGCAGATGCTCAAGCCCCCGGGCCGGCCTAACATGGCCCTGGCGGACTTCGTGGCGCCGAAGGAGACCGGCGTGGCCGACTACATCGGCGCCTTCGCGGTTACCGCAGGCGTGGGGCTGGATCAGGTGGTGGCCGCATTCGAGGCGGCGCAGGACGACTACAACGCCATCATGGCCAAGGCGCTGGCCGACCGGCTGGCGGAGGCGCTCGCGGAGCGGCTGCACGAGCGGGTGCGCACCGAGTTCTGGGGCTACGCGCGGGGAGAGTCGCTCGATAACCGGGAGCTCATCCGGGAGCGCTACCAGGGAATCCGGCCGGCGCCGGGCTACCCGGCCTGCCCCGACCACACCGAGAAGGGCACGCTGTTCGACCTGCTCGACGTCGAGAGCAGCATCGGAATCAGTCTCACCGAAAGCTACGCGATGTACCCCGCGGCAGCGGTGAGCGGCTGGTACTTCGGGCATCCGGAATCGCATTACTTCGGCGTGGGCCGGATCGAACGGGACCAACTGGAAGATTACGCCCGGCGCAAAGGGATGGATATCAAGACGATGGAGCGGTGGCTGGCTTCAAACCTTAACTACGAGTGACAAGTGACAAGTGCTCAGTAACAAGCGTGCGGCGACCACCATCGCGGTAGTAAATCCGATCCCATCCGCACTTGCCATTTGTCACCCACTTGTCACTAGGCACTTGTAACTTGTCACTCTCCCCTAAATGCTGACCCTCCGAGATCTCCTCTCCGACTCCCGCGTCCACGTCGCCGACGGCGCCATGGGGACGATGCTGTATGGCCGCGGCGTCTTTCTCAACGTCTGTTATGACGAGCTCAACCTGAAGCAGCCCGATTTGGTGCGTGACATCCATCGCGAGTACGTGCGGGCCGGCGCCGAGCTGCTGGAGACCAATACCTTCGGCGCCAACCCGGTCAAGCTGGCCACCCACGGGCTTGCGGGGGATACCGAGCGGGTGAACTCCGCCGCGGCCGGACTGGCCCGGGAGGCGGCTGGCGAGCGGGCATCGGTGGCCGG
>JACCQZ010000348.1 GCA_013813875.1 Gemmatimonadales bacterium
CAATCCCTTCCTGCACGTCGCCCCGGGTCTCAGCCAGCACCTTGCCCATCTCCCGGGTCATCGCGCCGGCAATCGCCTCCTTGCGCTCCACCAGCAGGTCGCCCACCCGGCGCAGCACGTCGCCCCGAACCGGCGCCGGGGTGCGCGACCAGAGCGCGAATCCCCGCCGCCCCGACCGCACGGCGGCGTCCACATCCCGCCGGTCGGAATCGGGGAAGCGGCCCACGAGGTCGGCCGTGTCCGCCGGGTTGCGATTCTCGAAGTAGGCGCCGGTACTCGGCGCCACCCATTCACCGGCGATCAGATTCTTGAAGGTCTTGGCCATAAGCTTTCATGGAGGTCATACGGGTTTTTTACCACAGAGGCACAGAGAACCTGGAGAAAATTACCATTGCTTTTTCTCCGTCGTCTCTGTGTTTCTGTGCCTCTGTGGTGAAAACGCACGATGGGAATGGTGCTCACGAAGGCTGCGACCCCGGCTGAGATGTCGGTGCCGGAGCTGGCGGCGGCAGATCCGCCGGGCAGACCCAACTCGCGGCTTCACTGGCGTACCCGATGCGAGGCAGCACTTCCCGGGCACCGATGACACCGGCCCAGGCGATCACCAGCAGCGAAAGCACCTGCGCCAGACCCCGGCGGTTGGCCCAGCTCGACGTCGCCCCCAGCACTCCGACCACCGCGGTGATCGCCGTGGCGCCAAGAAAGAACATCAGCCGCAAGCCGCAGGCTTTCTCGTAGGGCCACAGCGGGAGGGCGGCCGCCAGGGCCAGCGCCATGATGACCCAGAACCAGGTAAGCGCCACCGACCGGCGGCGCACCGAACCGGTCTCCGGCGGGCCGGCTGCCGGCGCCCGTCCGGTGCCCGGCTGCGCCACCGGAACCGAGGGGCCGGTGCCCTGGTTGGCCATGACGCGGTCAATGTCGGCAAGCTCTTTGTCCCAGTTCCTCGGCTGGTCGCTCATGCAGGCTCCCGCGTGAGGCCGTAGCGTTCGATCTTCTTGTACAGGTTGGACCGCGGCATCTTGAGCGCGCGAGCGGTCTCCGACACGTTCCAGTCGTGCTCGCGCAGCTTCTGGGTGAGAAAGTTCTTCTCCGCCTCCTGCTTGAATGTCTCGAAGCTCAGGCTCCGTCCTGCCTCGACCGGGACCCCACTGTCGGGTGCCGGCAGCAGACGATCAATATCGGCCGCGGCCACCACCTTGTCCGGCGCGAGGATCAGCGCACGCTCCACCGCGTTCCGCAGCTCGCGTATGTTGCCCGGCCAACCGCGCGACTGCAGCCGGCGCACGGCCTCCTCGGAGAACTGTTTCCCCGGCGCTCCCGCTGTAGTGGCCAACCGTTCGGCGAAATGCCCCACCAGCGCGGGCACATCCTCCAGCCGCTCGCGCAGTGCCGGCACCTCGATCGGCACGACGTTGAGCCGGTAGAGCAGGTCTTCGCGAAACCGGCCTTCGGCGATTTCCGACTCGAGATCCTTGTTGGTGGCCGCGAGCACCCGGACGTCCACCTGAATGGACTTGGATCCGCCGATCCTCGACACCACGCCCTCCTGCAGCACCCGCAGCAGCTTGGCCTGGGCCGAGAGCGACATGTCGCCCACCTCGTCCAGAAAGAGCGTTCCTCCGTCCGCCTGCTCGAACTTTCCCGCCCGGTCGGCGAAAGCGCCGGTGAACGATCCCTTCATGTGGCCGAAGAGCTCGCTCTCGATGAGCTCCGAGGGGATGGCGGCGCAGTTGACCTCCACGAACGCCTGATCGTGCCGCGGCGAGGCCTCGTGGAGCGCGCGGGCCACCAGTTCCTTGCCGGTGCCATTGTCCCCCGTGATGAGCACTCGCGCCGAGGTGGGGCCGACCTTGGCGATCAGCTCTCGCACCTCCTGCAGCGCCGGACTGCTTCCGACCATGATATAGCGGCTCTCGGCGGCCTCTTTGAGCCGGGTGTTCTGACCCACCAGCTCGGCATGCGCGAGCGCGTTGCGCACCGTGAGCAGAAGCCGATCGGTGTCGAGCGGCTTCTCCAGGAAATCGAAGGCCCCGCGCTGAGTGGCTTCCACCGCGGTGGCGATGGTGCCGTGGCCGGAGATCATGACGATCTGCGCCGGGGCATCGAGGTCCCGCAGACGGGTGAGCGTTTCCAGGCCGTCGAGCCCCGCCATCTTCACGTCGAGAAAGACCAGGTGCGGGCGGAACTCGGTATAAATGGAGATGGCCTCACCCCCGGACGCCGCCACCCGGACCTCGAGGTCTTCGTACTCCAGCACCTGCTTGAGAGCCTGGCGGATTCCTGCTTCGTCATCCACGATGAGAACCCGGTGACTCATGAGCGGGGCGCTCCATACAATGTGGCTCCACCCGGACGAAGGCGGATCTCGCGAATCCCGACCGGCATCCGTACCGGAACCGTTCGCCGCGAGGGATCGCCCAGAGTCCGAGCGACCAGCTCGGGGACCATATCGGCGGGGACCGGGAAATCACGAATCCTGAATGAGCGGATCGACCATTCCCCCTTTCCTGCTCCGACGACGCGCAGCGGCCCCGCGGCCTCGATGGGCTCCGTCGGCCGCAACGCCGCGGCGAGCGGTCCCATCACCTCTTTGGGAAGGCGGGCGGTCTTGAGCCGCGCCGTCACCTCGATCTCGTCGTCCAGCAGCCTCACCTGCAGAGAGTCGAGCTCGCTTCGCAGCGTGGGCTCGAGTCCGCTGCCGATGAGCGAGGCCACCTCGGCCGGAGTGAGCACGACCGAATCGGCCCGCCACCCGTTGAGCGAATCTATCTTGGACCGGGCCGAGGCCAGCGCCCGCTGCCCTGGCCGCCCGGGCAACACCGCGGGCGCGGCCTCGGTCGGGCCAAGCACGCGGCGTCCCTCCCGCACGATCCGATCGCGATACAGCCAACCGAGCACCAGCGCGGCGAGGAGCACCAGGCAGCCGAGCAGCCGGAACGGCGCGGCGAGGCAGCCGGTCATGCGCCCAGATCCAGCGTGAGCCGCGGGTCGTAGCGGGGACCTCGAGTGGTCAGGATGCTCTCGTAGAGCACCAGCTCAGTGGCCACGAAGGGCACCTGCTCGTAGGTGTCGGCATACTCCTCGAGGTCGCGGGCGGGACAGCGCTGCCCTTCACGCACCCGGCCGAGGGTGAGGTGCGGCTGAAACGGGGTGCCCTCCGGCGCAAAGCCGATGGCTTCGGTGCCGCGCTCCAGCCGGTCCTGCAGCAGCTCCAGCGCGGAGGGGGCGTCAACCGCCACGTAGAGCACCCGCGGGCGGTTCAGGCTGGGAAAGGCACCCAGCTCGGCCAGGCGGAGCGCCAGGGGACCGGTGCCCTGTCCGGCAAAGCGCACTGCTTCTTCTATGACTTCCAGACGTTCGGTGGGCACTTCTCCGAAGAACTTGAGGGTGAGGTGCAGCCCCTCATGATGAACCCAGCGCACCGGCCACCCGCTCTCCCGTAATCGCTCGAGCAGTCCGACGATCTGGGTGCGGGCAGGCTCGGGCAGCGGAATGGCGGCGAACAGCCGCATCAGGCCACGATCCGGGGAGCCATCGCGAGAAGGCCGCCGCGACGATATCCCTGCGGATCGAG
The DNA here is from genome assembly GCA_013813875.1 of Gemmatimonadales bacterium. Lineage (GTDB taxonomy): Bacteria > Gemmatimonadota > Gemmatimonadetes > Gemmatimonadales > GWC2-71-9 > CAVVWJ01. Next base: position 3,578 of record JACCQZ010000348.1, read on the forward strand.
CTCGACCGTGAGAAAGCCGAGACTGAGAAAGAACGCCTGCACCCCGTCCCACTCCCCCCGCAACAGCTCCATCTGGTCGGCGCCCACCTCGAGTCGCGCCCGAGCGTCGAGGTGGCGTACCCGGAGGTCGCCGGTCACCCCGAGGGCACGCAGGTAGGCCTCACCGGCCTCCACCTGGCGCAGCCGCTCCGGCGTCACCTCGAGGCCGTAGAGCACCCGGCTGGAGAGACAGGGGGCGGCGGGCGCATCCCAAGTAGGTAATCCCAGCTCCAGTGAGGCGGCGCGGATCTCGGACTTGCTCCATCCCAGTTCGGCCAGCGGCGAGCGGATCCCCAACTCCTCGGCGGCGGCAAGGCCGGGCCGGTGCTCTCCCAGATCGTCGGCGTTGGTGCCGTCCACCACCACGTCGAATTTCCGACCCCGGGCGACCTCGGTAAGCCGGGTCCACAGCTCCGACTTGCAAAAGTAGCAGCGGTTGGTGGGATTGCTCACGTAGCGGGGATCTTCGAGCTCGCGGGTCTCTATCTCGAGCAGCGGCACATCGAACCGGCCGGCCAGCTCCACCGCGGAGCGCCACTGAACCTCAGGGTACGATGCGCTTCGGCCGATGACGGCCAGCAATCGGTCGCGCCCCAGCGCCTCACGTGCGACCACCGCCAGGAGCGCCGAATCCACGCCCCCGGAATAGCCCAGGAGCACCCGCCCCATTCCGAGCAGGTGCCGCCGCAGGAGATCGAGGTCTGCCATGGGCAGTAACGTAAACAGAGAAGAAGTAAGAAGTAAGAGAACT
>JACCQZ010000313.1 GCA_013813875.1 Gemmatimonadales bacterium
ACTCCGGTGGTGCCCGGAACCGGCGGGCAAGATCCCTCGCTCCGCTCGGGATGACACCGAGGGCTCGCCGCACTTCGCCACGATTCCCACCTATCTCCCGACCTTCGACCCCCGACCTCCGACCTCCGACCCCTAAACTCTCCTCGCAATCGCCGGCGCCGCCGCCGCCACCCGGGTGTGCAGGTTGAAGGTCGAGCCCTGGTCGAGGATGTGCAACTTGAGCCCGATCAGACAGACCGCGTCGTTCTTGCGCACCCGCGCCATGGAGGAGAACTCCAACTCCGAGGGGTCCACGATGGTGAGCGCGCCGCCCCCCACCACCTCCAGCGACTCGTCCGGCCCGATGAACCCCGCGGTGTTCTCGTCGAGGCCGATGCCGATGGCGAAGGGGTTGTAGGCGAGGGCGGTGAGCAGCCGGCCCAGCCGGTCGCGCTGGCGGAAATGCTGGTCAATGATGATCCGGTTGGTAAGTCCGAGCCCCGGCGCCAGGGTCACGATCCTCGCCCGCGGCGAGCCTCCTTCTCTGCCGAAGGCGATCATGTGCTCGCAGAGGAACGCCGCACCGGCCGAAGTCCCCGCCACGTGCATGCCCTCGCGGTTGCGGCGGCGGAGGGCCTTGGCCATCTCGGTGCCGCCGATGGTGGTGCTGAGACGCAGTTGGTTGCCGCCGGTGAGGAAGACCCCGTCCACCTCCTCCAACACGTCCAGCCACTCGCGCAGCTCGGCTTCCTCCCGGCTGGCGATCGGGAGCGCCCGCGCCTCGCGCACCCCCAGCCCGCGAAAGAGCTCCTCGTACCGCCGCCCCGTCTCGCTCACCTCGGAGGCGGTGGGAATGATCGCGATCCGGCATCCCTCGCCACCGCACAAGGCCGCGAAGCGCCGCAGGATGGCGACATCCCCGATCTTCTCCTCGGCTCCCCCCACCGGCACGATGAAGCCCCGATCTTTCACCAGCATCCTCCATCGGTTACTGGAAACGCGTGGGCGTAGCCGGCCCACGGGTGGAAGCCCATCCGGCGAATGACGCCCACTAAAATAGCCGGTATCGAAAGCTCCTGATCGTACGTCGAATGGGAGGTGGAAACTCTAGCGGGAGGGGCTCTGCTCGAAGGGTCCCCGAACGATCTCGCGCCCGTTGACGACGTGCCAGCGGCCCCGAGCCATCACCTCGGACACCCCGCCGTCGTCGTCCAGCACCACCAGATCGGCATCGGCCCCGGCGGTGAGTTGTCCTTTGCGCGGCAGCAGCAGGAGCCGCGCGGGGTTGCGGGTGAACGCGGGAAGCACCCGTTCCAGCGGTTGGCCCGACGCCAGCAGCTCGCGCAGCGTCTCCGCCAGAGCTGAAGGCCGGCCCACGTCCATGTCCACTACCCGCCTGTCGCCATCGAACACCGGAAAGCATCCGCCGCCGTCCGAGCTCACCGTCACCCGCGTCGGCGGCAGCCCGGTGTCGAGGTAGCGGGTCAGCGCCTCTGCGGCCGACCAGGCATCCTCGTCGTCGGCCACCGGGAAGGCGGTGATGTCTATGGTGCAGCCGCGCTCCACCAGCACCAGCGATTCCTCAAACAGCTCCTTTCGCCGATTCACGTGGGTGGGGTTGAACACCGCCGCCGGGATCTCGCTGCTATCCAGCGCCTGGCGCACCGGCTCGAGACCCCGCGCGCCGTCGCCCAGGTGCAAGTGCACGATCCCGGCTTTCCCGCTCATCAGCCCGCCCACGTGCGCGTCGGCTGCCACCCGCAGCAGCTCATCGAGCGTCGGCTGACTCGAGCGGTGATCGCTGATGGCCAGCTCGCCCACGCCGAGCACCAGGTCTATCAGCACCAGATCGCCGCGCACGCTGCCGGTCACCGTCGCCGGAGGCACATGGTACCCGCCGGTGTAGCAGTACGCGCTGAGCCCCAGGGCCACGAGTCCCCGCGCCACCGTCACCAGCTCCGCCGGCGTGCGCACGATATCGTCGGTGCCCAGCACCCCGATGGCGGTGGTCACGCCCCCAGTCGTCAGCCGGCTCAGCGCAATAGCCGGCACCCGGGTATGGGGCCCCGCCTCACCGCCACCGCCGGTCAGATGCACGTGCATGTCCACCAGCCCCGGCACCACCCGCCGCCCGCCGAGGTCCCGCTGCTCCACCTCGATCGCCTTCGGCAGCGCCGGCACATCCCTCCCCACCCACACCACTTGTTCCCCCGCCAGCAGCAGGTGCACCCGCCCCCGCGGCTCGGGATCGAAGAGGTTGGCGTTGAGGAGGAG
>JACCQZ010000319.1 GCA_013813875.1 Gemmatimonadales bacterium
TCCAGGGTCCGCTCCCCCGCCGCCTGCTCCGGGCTCATGTAGGCCGGGGTCCCCACGCTCATCCCGGTTTGGGTCAACTGGTCCCCCGCGCTGCTCAGCGCCCGGGCGATGCCGAAGTCGGCCACCAACGTGGTGCCGTCTTGGGTGAGGAGGAGGTTTTCCGGCTTGATGTCGCGGTGGATCACCCCGTGCTCGTGGGCGTAGCTCAGCGCCCGGGCCGCGTCGAGGGTGATCCGCAGCGCCACCTCCACCGGGAGCTGCCGCTCCCGGGTCAGCCGATCGCGCAGACTCTCCCCCTCGACGAAGGGCATGGTGAACCAGAGCTGCCCAGCGGCTTCCCCCGAGTCGTGCACGGTGAGGATGTGAGGGTGCTGGAGCCGGGCGGCGAGCTTGATCTCGCGCTGAAAGCGCTCCGGGCCCAACAGCTGGGCCAACTCGGGGTGCAGCACCTTCAAGGCAACGGGCCGGTCGTGCCGCAGATCCTGGGCGAGGTAGACCGTGGCCATGCCCCCGCGGCCGAGCTCACGCTCGACCGTATAGCGGTCGGCCACGGCCGCACGGAAGGAGTCCTGGAAATCGGGCATTGATTTGCTCTAACAGAGCCTCAACTAGCCATCATCCGCTTTCTCGGCCGGCTGGCGCGGCAGCCGAGATCTTCAGGGCCCGGCGAGTCGAAACGATCTGGGGCGCCCGGCGGGTCTGCTGAGCGGAGTCTGCGGCGGACAGCAACTTAAACGACGATCAGGTGGTATTTGCACTCGGGATCGAGTAATGCCGATCCAGGAGACCCTCGAAACCGGCAAATCGGAGTCGTGTTGGGGAGGGAGGGCCGAAGGTGCGCCCCTGGTGCTTCCCTAATCTGCCCTACAGCACGACCGCGGGCAAGATCCGCTCCCATGGGCATGGGCATGCGAAGCTGCCACCGGCGCCACTCACCCGGATCGGACTTGGTCGCGCGCTGGTTATCTCCGATCCGGGCAGAGGCGCTCCGTCCCGGCGGTGGGTCACGCGGTATTCCAGAAGCGCGATCAAAGCTTTAGTAGCGGCTCCTAACCAATGTTAACCAATGCTAACCAGCGGACCGCGAGTGCTGACCTCTAACACTTCGCGGGACTAGAGTAATGTCCACAAGCTGAGTCGACTGCTATCGTTTCTGCTATCGGTTCTCCGGGTAGAACCGGGCATTTTGTGTGCGGGAAGCGGGCACCGATGCTCGGTAAGTGACCGTTTCCGGGCAAGTTGGCCGAAACCGCCGCCCCTGCGGCTCCGACTCTGGATCAGGAGAGTCCTGTTCGAGCCCAGGAGGGGCAACTGGCCGGTGCAACCGCACCGGCCGTTTTATTTGGGGCTCGGCTTTCCGTTCGAGCCGGCACCGATAGACGGGGCTGAGTCTGGTCCCGGGATTACCGCGTCATCGCGCCCCGGTTTTGGCACACGCCGCCAAGAAGGGTTCGCGGTACTTCTCAAGGCCAGCGACGGGAAACTCAGCGATCGTGCTGGAGGATCCCGCCCCGTCAACATACTCGATGAGTGCGCGTTGGTGACCGCTCAGAAGCACGAGCATTGAGTCTTGGGGAATCGTCAGAACCACCTGCCCGCCCGAGGAGGTTGTTCCGGCGAAGCCGGGAATGCGGCGAGGTGAATCCGCATCAACGGTCAGCCGTGTCTCCACACTGCCCTGCCGGAGCGCCTGGTCGGTTATGATCGTGCTGATTGCGTTGTCTCCGAAGCAATCAAAGCTGAGGATGACTGCGTTCGTCCCCGCCGCGCCCCCTGGACGCTCCCTGCCGATGGTTCTAAGCCATGAGGTCTCGCGAACGCTGCCGTCGGTCTGGGACCGGGTCGTGTCGACGTTGAATTCCCAGGCGCCAGTGCCGGAGTCGGCATCGCGACCACCGCAGGCAGCCACTAGCACGATGGCTGAGAGAGTCGCTCGCAGTGTCAGTCCAGGGGTTTCCCAACTCACGACAAGTTCTCCGCTCAGAGGTGAATCATCCGGATGACAGGCGCGGCGGGAGCGCGAGCCCCGCGGCGGTCGCCTTCTATGATCGGGGCTCTGGCAAGGGCGGTTTTTCTTCCCACGGTCCGCGGCGCTCGGGGCGCTTGGAGGGATCAGGGTCCAAGAGATCACCGCAAAACTACGACATTTGAGCGAGTAAGACACGGCAAAGTCGAGCACGGAAGTCACCAAGTTCCAGCATCGGGTGACACGAACTCGCGTAAATGGTTGCAAGTTGCTGGAATTCAGGTGCTTACAGCGGTCCCTCTGGATCAGGAGAGTCCTGGTTCGAGCCCAGGAAGCCCGCGCCACAAGCGCGAGGTGCTCTTCTTCCGACGGAATCGGTAGGTAGGCACCAGGATCGCCAACCCTGCGGAGGGGAGCCCCTAAGGACGATCTGCAACGTCGGGAATCTTCATCCGCGCCTCAACGTCTGCGCCAGGGCACGCCAGCGTACCCGTGAGCGGCGCGACCAGGCGCCGCGCGCGCCAGTCGCTCAGGTTCCACGCGCGCCAGCCGCCGCGCCGCTCGCCGCTCCACCGCTCTTCCAGCATGCGGGCGACGCGGCAGCGCTCGGCTTCGGGCAGCTGATCGAGGCGCGCGAGGAGCGTAGGCACGGCGTCCGCGCTGAGCGTGCGCAGGTAGGTGCCGTCGTATTCCGCGCCGGCCGCGGCGCGGTCGAGGTTGACCCGCGCAATGAGGGCGTGCGGATTCAACAGGTGCAGCGCGGCGATGCAGGCGAGGCCGGCGATGATGCTGCCGAACGCGAAGCGCTCGCGCCGACCGCGCAGCACCGTGAGCACCAGCCAGCCGAGCACGGCCGTGAGCCAGACGATGACCACGCTGACGGAGAGACGCAGCTCCGTCAGCCCGTACGCGTCCTGGTACAGCCGCATGCGGTACGCGGCGGAAGCGATCACGCCGACGAGCAGCACGACGAGCACGAGCGTCGTCGCACGCAGCACGACGCGCGAACGCGACGTGTCCGGTGCGGCGGCCCAATCGGCGAGGAGCAGGATCGGCACGACGAGCGTGGCGGTCGCGACCAGCTCGAAGAAGCCGCGTCGCGCGTATTCCGCGTAGCTGAGGCCGGCCGTCACCTCCACGAGATCCGCGCCGCCGAACAGGTAGCGCAGCTGCACGGCCATGAAGCCGACGAACAGCAGGTTCAGGAGCCACAGCGCGACAGACACTTCGGCCGCCGCGAACGCCGGCTGCGGCACGCGCAGCCGGCCGATGACGACGACGTCGCAAACCAGGAACGCGCGCAGGTAGCCGGCCGTCAGCCAGGCGATCACCGCGGCAAACACGAGGTGCTCGACCAGCGGCTCGATGTCAATCAGGAACGTGTCGTGGATCATGCGCGCGAACACCGGGTCGGCCGACATCAACAGCGCGGTGAGCACCAGCAGCGGGGGCAGTGCCATGACCGTGCCGCGCGCGACCGTCCGTGCCTGGTGCGCCCAGCCCGCAGCGTTTGCGGCAGGATCGCGGGCGCCGCGCCCCCAGCCGAGCGGACCGGCAGCGCACAGCACGGCCACCCGCAGCACCGCGAACGCGATGTCGCTCACCTGTGCACGCGACGCCCACGCGGCCGCCGCACAACCGGCGGCCATCATCAGCAGCGCTACGGCGGCGAACAGGCTGAACACGGCTAATGCTTCGGCATCGCGCAGCACGAGCGCACCGGCGAAGCCGAGCGCCGCAGCGACCAACCACCGCGTCTCCCGCGCTGCTGGATCGGCGCGGCGCCGCAGCAGCACGACGAGCACGGCCCCGCCCGCGACCGCCCACAGCGCGACGTTGAGACCCGGACGGCCGGGCACTCGCACGAGGGCGTCGGCCAGCACACCCAGCGCCACCGCCCACAGCAGCGCTGGCCTCCGCAGCTCCCTACGCGCGCTCATGACGCCACCGCTGAGGTCCGTGCGACACTCTCCAGACCACCGAAGCGACGCTGGCGCCGGCCGAACTCCGCGACCGCCGCGGCCAGCGCGTCGCCATCGAACTCCGGCCACGCCCCCTCCGTGAAGTACAGCTCCGCGTACGCGCTCTCCCACAGCAGGAAATCGCTCAGCCGCTGCTCGCCGCCCGTGCGGATCAGCAGGTCCACGTCCGGCACGGGCCAGTCAGAGACCGGCTCCAGGCGCCGCGCGAGCTCCGCACGGCTACGCGGACCGTGCGCCGCCGCCCGCACGATCGCGTCTCGCGACGAGTAGTCGATCGCCAGCCGCAGGCGCAGCATGGTGCCCGCCGCCGTCGTGCGCTCGGCCGCCACGATCGCCTCCCGCACGCGCGCCTGCAGACGGTCACGCCGCCCCAGCACCTCGACCCACACGCCCTGCTCGACACACGACGCCAGCTCCGTCAGCAGCGCCGCAGCCCGCGTGCCTGTGCCCAGCGTCCGTTGCCGTCCATGATGATCGCGACGTGCATACCGCCGCGACGTTCAAAGTACTTGGTGCCATAAAGTTAGCTTCCGCAATCATAGCCCCTAGGTGTGCAGCGCGCGGCCTCAGCCCTCGCGCACCCGCCGGATCAGTGATTCCATGTGGTCGAGATACTCGTCGAGCGCCCTGCGCCCGGCCGCCGTGAGCTGGTACTCCGTGCGCGGCACGCGGTCGATGAACGACTTCTCACAGGCGACGAAGCCGGCCTCCTCGAGACGCCGGGCGTGCACGCTCAGGTTGCCGTCGGTGATGTCGAGCAGGTCCTTGAGCTCGTTGAAGCTCAGCGACTGTGCGCCGGCCAGCGCACTCACGATGGCGAGTCGCACGCGCTCGTGGATAACGCGGTCCAGCTCGACCGGCGTCTTCCTGCGTGCGCGCTTCCGGCCCTGCGCTGGAGCCACGGGTGCACCACCGCCTTCTACCTCGTGCTCCGGCTCGTGCCGCGCTGCCCCGCCCCTAGCCACCGTGCCGCCTCGCGATCAGGAGCCCGAAGCCGCTGTGCAGACCACCGAAGCCAGCCGCCAGCCAGGCATCGGCCCATGCGGCCGGTGTCGCCAGCGCGAGCGCGCCCAGCACCATGAACCCGACGCCCATGACCGGCACCACGCGGACCGAGAACGTGCCCGCCGCGACGACCGCGGCGCCGTACGACAGCAGCCACAGACCCGGCAGCAGCGCAACCGCGCCGTGCGCGTACAGCGCCGCCGTCAGCGCCACGGCCGCTCCCACGGGCGGCAGAAAGCTCAGCAGGAACGTGCGCCCCGGCCCGGTACTCAGCGGCACGCGTGCGCGCCGTGCCTTCAGCGCCAGCGTGCCCGCAGCGACCAGGGTGGCGAGCGCCGCCGTCGCGAGCCATACGGCCAGCCAGCGGCCGGGCGTCGGCTGCCGCGAGCCCAGCAGTGCCGCGGCCACCGCCGTCACGCCGATGCCGACGCCGCCCCAGCCCGGTACCGCCGTGAACGAGCCCGCCCGCTCCATCGTCTGACGGATGAAGCGCAGGTCGTCCATTGCGCGCTCGTGCAATGCGATCGGCGGATCCGTTCGATCCTGGCGCAGTGGCATGTTCATGACGGATGTTTAACCGTGGGTGGCCACGCATGTCAAGTACTTTGCAATGCAAAGAGACGGCTGCGGGAAGCACCGGCCGTTTTCTTTGGGCTCGCCGTGGTCCTCCCGCGTAGGTGCACGGTCATCCTTCCATCCTGGCACCGGTTTGTGGGCTTCCAGGAAATGCACCCGCCGACTACAGCTTCGCTCCACAGCGTCGGCAGTACACCGCGTCAAAATCGTGCGCGCCGAGCCCGCACCCCGGGCACGCCTGGCTCGACACCGGCAGCGCGTTGGCCCGGCTGAGCTCCACCGTCACAATCCCGGTCGGCACGGCAATGATCCCATAGCCGGTCAGCATCAGAAGCACGGCGAGCACTCGGCCCAGGGTGGTGGCCGGCGCGAGGTCGCCATAGCCCACCGTGGTCACGGTAACGATCGCCCAGTAGATGCTGATCGGGATGCTGCTGAAGCCGTGCTCCTCCCCCTCGATCACGTACATCAGCGATCCCACGATCACCACGATGGTCACCACCACGAGCAGGAAGACCGCGATCTTCCGCCCGCTCGCGCGCATCGCCTGCGCGAGCACATTCGACTCCCGCAGGTACTCGGCCAGCTTGAGCACCCGGAAGATCCGGAGCAGCCGCAGCAGCCGAACCACGAGCAGGCTCTGGGAGCCGGGCAGGAGCACGCTGAGGTAGGTCGGGAGGATGGCGAGGAGATCAATGACGCCGAAGAGGCTTCGCGCGTAGCGCAGCGGCTGCCGCACGCTCACCAGCCGAAGGACATACTCGACAGTGAAGAGCGCGGTGAAGGCCCATTCGAGCGTGCGGAGCGTGGGCCCGGCCCGCGCCCGCACCGCCGCCACGCTCTCCAGCACCACTACCAGCACGCTGCTCACGATCGCGACGAGCAACACCAGGTCGAACAGCCGGCCCCCGGGGGTGTCGGCCTCGAAGATTATTTCATGCAACCGGGCCCGGAGCCCGCTCGAGGTATGGCGCACTCGCCTCGCTCCGCACCCGGGGGACGGACCCCCGGCGAGGGGCCCGGGGTTGGGTGCGGAGGGAAGCTACAGAGTTCAACTCTTCTATGCCACGATCGCCCGCCGAGGGTGAGAGTGATGCAGCCGGCAATGAGCAGGCGGCCGCGGCGGGAGGGACGCGACCGCCGATAGGCTACGCGCTGCGCCAGGAAAAGGGCGCGTATTGGCCATTGTTCTTTCCGCTGGTGTCGTTCCAGCTCAACCCCAGGGCGTCCACGTGGCTCTTCAACGCATGGGCGAGGGCAAATCGGTTCGCGGCCGGATGGCCGGTGTTGTCCAGGTAGAGCGGCTCGGTGGCGGCGGGGTTGATTCCCATCGCCCCTTCGGCGGCCATGTCAACCAACTTCTCTGCCGTGACCGACCACTTGGCGCCCCTGCGATCGAATTGTATCGGCGCCGACTCCACCCCCAGAAACTTTCCAACCAAGGCCGACAAGGCAGCCATGGGGCCGCCGGCAGACCCACTCGCGATGGCGGTGATCGCGTCGCGTTGCTCGGCGCTGGCCCGCGCGTCCGCGATGACACCGACCGACCAGTTGCCCTTACCCATCGCTTCCGGTGTCAATCCGAGGATGATGAATCCCAGACCGTCAAGGGAAACCCTGCCGTAGCTCCCGCGATCAATCTGAAAAGCCATGGCAAAGGTGCACGATCCGTTGGTCGGCCTGACCGCCATTTGTCCCGGAACGCAGGGACACAGGAAATCGCAACTGCAGGTCTCGTAGTATTGCCCGCTGGCGTGCCAAGATAATGTTGCCACCTCCTCATCTCCTTCCGTGCGGACGTCGGTAGTCCGCACTCGGGCTACGTTGCGCTTCGAGAGAATACTTCCAGGGCACATGCTCACGCCATTGTGTTGCGTCGCCCTACCGACCCCCTCCCGGAGGCGAAGTGCCCTCCCGCCGTCTGCCACCAGCCGGCGACGCTCGTTCACCTCGCTCACCCCCAGCAGGCGTCCTCTCACGCCCACCTCCGGGCGCTGTAGTACCACCTCCCTGCGGCGTCGTCCGCTCACGCGGCTCTGCCGCGTTGTCCTTATCCGCATTGCGTGGGGTCATATAGCGTTCTCCTTCGCTGTGGCTGGTGCTGTAACTACCGGGCCGCCGCGGAGTGCAGCGAGCCGGTTTCGATAGCGCGTCGCCCGACCGAGGTCGCCGACGGTGGTCGCGGCCTCGATCCTCACCTCGAGGCTTTCGGCGAGGTAGAGCAGGTACACCGATGGGCCGACTGAATCGAACATGTCGGCGACGCCGAGCGCCCGTTCAGGCTGCCCCCGGGCGAGCAACAGCTGCGCCAGGCGCAACCGCTCGAGTCCTCGCGGTTGGGCGACGTCCCACTCGATGCTTTCGCCTCCCGGAACGCCTTCCCCCACCAGGGCCTCGAGCATCGCGAGCGCGGTCGAAGTATCGGACCGCGCGATGGCAGTATGGGCGGCCACCGATCGCCCCAGCATGCCGGCCAACCGCGCCTCCTGAGAGGTACCCCCTCGCTGGGCTCGCGAACGGAGCTCGCGCGCGGCCTCCTCGGCTGCGGCCGGGTGTCCAGCCTCGGCGTGCCAGAGTCCCAGCTGCCAGACGCGGTACGGACTGGCGCAGCTGGAGTATCCTGCTCCGCACTCGATGATGTAGCGCTGAGCTACCTCCCGAGCCCGCTCGTGCACTTCGGGAAACACCGGTGCATCGAGGAGGTACATGACCGCCGCGGCATCGTGCCTCGGACGCGAATCCACCTGCTCCATGGCCGCACCCGTCTTGCCTTGAGCGAGCAGCACCGCCTGCAGCTCGAGCAGCGCGAACCAACGTGAATCTCCGGTGCTGGTGGTATCCGCATTGATCACCGCCGAGAATGCCGGCACCGCGCAATCCAGCCGAGCTCCGCCGGCGGCGAGCATCTTGCCTGCGGCAAGCACCGGCAAGGTGTTCCGGCTGGCTTGGGCGGCCCAGTCCACCGCCGCGGGACCGCCCTGCACGCACCCCTCCATGATCTCGATCTGCTGACCCAGCCGCCTCTCCGGATTGCCCGCCAGAAACTGACGTATGATCGGTCGAGCCCTGGCCACCTCGCCTTTGCCAAGCCGGATCTCGATCAGGTGGAAGAGCAGGTTGGTGGCATTGGAGTCGAGTCTATGCGCCTCTTCGAAGGCCGATTCAGCCAATGGCCCGGGGTCACCAACGGCCGGCAGGAGGTGGGTATAGACCTCTCCCAGCTGCATCCATGCCACCGCCATCTCGGGATCCGCCGCGATGGCGCGATGGAACTCCGCTGCCGCAGAATCCGCCCGCCCTTCCAGATACGCCTGGTATCCCCGGGCGAAGTGGGTGTACTTCGGGGGCATCTTCTGCCTGATGGCCACCCCGATAAGTGATGCTGCCTCGCCGACACGGTGATTCCAGGTAGCGGCTTGGGCTCCGCGAAGTGCCGCGAGTCCAAAGAGTGAATCCGCCTCGACCGCATCCCGGTAATGGCCCAGCGCCTCGGTGAGGTGTACCCGCCGGAACGCCGCTTCCCCCGACAGGAAGCTCGCGACGGCAGCCGGATCGCGGTCTCCCCACTCGGCGGTCACGTCCGGTGCGTCCGTGGGAATGAGTGTGGGCAGGATATCGTTCACGGCGTGGAGCCCAACCGCCCAGGCCAGATCAGTCGGCCCACCGGCCTTTCCCCGGACTACGATCGAATCGCCCTGAACATCATTCAGATCGAGAAAGACCTGCAGCGAATCACCCTGAGCCACCAGGCGACCGGTTACGTAGTAGGCGCAGCGCTGGACCCGCGCCAGCGAACGGGCGGCGGCCTTCGAGAGGGTGCGGATATCGTCGCGCTGGCTGGGGTCGAGGATGGGCCACCCGTCTATCCACCGCAGCGGCCCGGCTCCATCCAGCGAGTTGCCGATCATGCTGGCCATGTCCTCACCGATCGTTCGAGATCCCGGGAAGGCGGCCGACGCGACCAGCGGATAGACCATGATCCGATTGCGGTCCAGGTTGGTGAGCTGGGGGAGAGTAAGCCGCCAGGTCAGAGCGGCTATCGCGACTGCGGCCAGGCCCACGGCGCTACGGACGACACGGCGCCGGCGAAATGCCGCGGACTCTATCGTGACCGGTTCAGCAGGGTCATTCGCTCGAAGTGCGGCTTTGAACTGCGGGGCTGTGGCGTAGCGATCGGCTGGTGCCTTGGCCAATGCCTTGTCTATGGCGCGCTCCAGGGACGGTGCCACCGTGTTCCGGACCGTCCGAAGGCACGGCGGCGGGTCGAGCGCGTGCCGCGCCCGAACCGATTGCGACGAAGTCCCGGTAAACGGCGGAGAGCCCGCGAGCATCTCGAAGACCACGCAAGCCAGGCTATAGATATCACTGCGGCCGTCAACCGATCCACAGGCCGACTGCTCCGGGCTCATGTAGGCGGGGGTGCCCAGGGCGATTCCCGACTCGGTGAGCTGCTCGGCGGTGGCGACGTCAACCGCGCGCGCTATGCCGAAGTCGGTCAGGATGGCTTGGCCATCTTGAAGCAGGATGTTGCTCGGCTTGATGTCGCGGTGTACAAAGCCCTCGGCATGTGCCGCCGCGAGCGCATCGGCGACCTGACAAGCTATGTCGAGCGCGTCGTCAATGGGGAGCTGCCCCTCGCGCCGCAAGCGCTGGGCAAGCGAATCCCCGTCAATGTAAGGAGTGACATAGAAGGGGATGCCATCGGCCTCACCGGAATCCAGTACCGGGAGGATGTTGGGATGCCGAAGGCAGGAGGTGATCCTGATTTCACGGGCAAAGCGGGCGGCACCAAGCACCGGCACCAGGTCGGGCCGGAGTACTTTGACCGCCACCAGCGAGCCATGCTGGATATCTCGGGCGAGGTATACCGTGGCCATACCACCGGAACCGAGCTCGTGCTCGATGTCGTAGCGGTCCTGGAGAGCTGTGACTAGCACCGGCGGCGCGGCGAACAGAGGCCATCGCTGGTCAGGGATGGGCTCGAATCTGTGGTGTCGGCCGCCGGATCGCCAGATGCCCCGTCTATCGGCTGCCGCGGCGCACGGTCCTTTTCCTCCTCTTGGCGACGGGCTCGACGCTCGGGAGCCGGGCAACGATCGGCGCGATCGCGAAGGTGATCTCGTGGGCCCTTCGGCCCCCCTTGGCCGGTCCCGCGTGATGCTGGAGCAGGTCAATGAGCCGCGACAAATGCCGGTTTGCCTCCTCCAGCTCCCGGTCCGACAGCCATCCCTTCCAGCGGGCCACCCAGAGGTTCCGCCGCGGGCCATCCAGGGTAGCGATGCCGGGACTACAGGCCCGCACGAAGCCCCGAGCCGCGCCCCGGAGGCGGGCACGACCCAGGGCGATGACCGCCCGCCTTGCGCGCTCGGTGCTGAGATCGTAGCGGACGGAGAGAGGGCGGCCCGGCAGGTCGTAGCGGGCCGTCAGCTTCTTTCCCTCGCCGGCCTGATGGGTCTCCAGGAGCAGACCGCAGTCGCGAAGTGCCCGTACATGGTAGTAGAGCGCCTGGCGGGACCGGCCGAGGAACCGGGCGAGGTCGGGGACGGTACAGGGACCGATGACACCCACGGCGTCAACGATGTCCTCCCGTCCGGGTGAGGCGATGGCGAGAAGCTGGTTCAGGGAGGTTACGACGTAGGGTCGGTCCATGGTATCAAGTAAAAAGATTGACAGAATTTTACTAGTGACGTATGGTTTCCCACGGCCGTGAAAGCTTCTACGGCCCGACTACGCGGGCCACACTCGACTCGGGATAACATGCCAACGACCACCTCACATCATGAGCTCTCTGCCCGGTGGCGTCACCCGGAGCGAGGCCCGGCCGCCCTGGCGAGCACGGTGTGGCTGGTGTCGCTTCTCTGCCTGCGGGCTACGCCGCCGGCATCGGCGCAGCAGATCGCCCTTCCAGCGGGGGCGGTGGCGAGCGATTCGGCGCTGGCCGCGGCTATGCCCGGCTGGGCGCGGCAGGTGCTCGCCATCTATGGGGAGACCGATCGCGACAAGTACCTGGATAACCTGTTTCGCTTACAGATCGTGGGCGGCCGCTACCAGGAGGCCAGCCGCACCTTGGCTGCCTTGCGCGACTTGCGGCAGGGCGCCAGACCGGCCCGACCCACCGCCAACACTCTCCAGTACGCGGTCTACGCCGAAGCCAGGAGCCGGCAGACGGCGAACGGCCTGCCTTTCGACGAGGCGTTCAAGCACTCCTTCCGCTCAATAGTCGGACGCCTCGACGCCAAGGCTGCCGCGCACCAGGTGCCTTGGGTGTTCGGCACGCCATTGACCGTCCTGCAAGGTAATCTGCGCGCGGCACTCGATCGCCAGCAGGGCAAGGCCACCATCGCGCTGCCCGACGCGGTAGAGCTGGTCAGAATGTTTCTGGCGGTGCAAGCCTATCAGAGCTTTCAGCCGTTGATTGCCGCCCTGCAAGCGGAGGATGATGGCCGCCGCTATGTCATCCACAGGGACATTGCCGTGCAAACGCCTGATGGCGCAACCATCTGTGCCCTGGTCGTGCTGCCGCGTGAGGCGGCGGGGCGCCGCCTTCCAACGCTGCTCAACTTCACCATCTATGCCGAAACCAGTCGCAACATGAGCGAAGCGCGGCGCACCGCTTCTCACGGCTACGCCGGCGTCGAGGGTTTGACGCGGGGCAAGGGGTGCAGCCCCGACAAACCGGTGCCGATAGAGCATGACGGCACCGACGCGGCCGCGCTGATCGAGTGGATCAGTCGGCAGAGCTGGAGCGACGGCAGGGTGGGGATGTACGGGGGCAGCTACGAAGGCTTTACCCAATGGGCGGCGGCCAAGCACATGCCCAAGGCGCTGAAAGCGATGATGCCGTCAGTGACGTTCGCGCCCGGGGTGGACTTCCCCATGGACGGGAACGTGTTCATGAACTACGCGTACCCCTGGCCCTTCTACGCCACCAATGGGAAAGCTCTCGACGACTCGACCTACTACGACGCCGACCGTTGGACGCGGCTGAATCGGGAGTGGTACGTGGGGGGTCGAGCCTACCGCGAACTGGCCACAATTGACGGCACGCCCAACCCGATCTTTGGCCGGTGGCTCGACCATCCGAGCTACGACGCGTACTGGCAAAGCGCAATTCCGTATCAGACAGAGTTCGCCCGGATCGGGATCCCGGTGCTCACCACAACGGGCTATTACGACAGCGGTCAGATCGGCGCGCTCTATTACTTCGCGCAGCACTACAAGTACCATCCCACGGCCGAACACTATCTGGTGATCGGCCCCTACGATCACATCGGGGGTCAGCGAGGCACGATCAGCCCTCTTGGTACCACCATGAACACCCTCAGAGGGTACCAGTTGGACTCGGTGGCGCAGATTGATATAGGGGAACTGCGCTATCAGTGGTTCGACTACGTCTTCAGGGGCGCCCCCAAGCCGGCCGTGCTGAAAGACAAGGTGAACTACCAGGTGATGGGCGCGAACGTGTGGAAGCATGCGCCGGCGCTCGCAGCGATGGCCGACCGCACGCTGACATTCCACTTGAGTGCGGTGCAGTCGGGGGAGACCCGCCGCTTGAGCAAACCGAAGCCGGCGGGCGGCGGTTACATAAGTCAGACGGTTGATCTTGCCGACCGGACCGACGTTGACCACCTGTTACCCGGCGGCGACATCATTGACCAGGCTCTCGATGACTGGAGTATCGTGGCCAAGGCGCCGAAAATCGGGCACGCGGTCGAGTTCGTCAGCGATCCCTTCACCAGGCCGATCGAGCTGACCGGCCTGTTCTCCGGGCGGCTCGCATTCATGGCCAACAAGGCGGATTTCGACTTCAGCGTCACGCTTTTCGAGCTGAATCCGCAGGGTGAGTACTTCCAACTCTCCTATCACTGGGCGCGGGCCAGCTACGCAGAGGATCGGGCCCGGCGTCACCTGCTGATTCCGGGCAAGCGCCAATCGTTGACATTCACCAGCGGACGGCTGACCAGCCGCCAGATGCAGTCGGGCAGCCGACTCGTCGTGGTACTCGGCGTCCTCAAGCAGCCGGGCGAACAGATCAACTACGGCACGGGAAAGGATGTCAGCGATGAAACCCTGGCGGATGCAGGCGAGCCGCTGCAGATCCGCTGGTACCAAGACAGCTTCATCAACGTCCCGGTGCGGTAGCAGGTCGAGGGCTCTGCAGGTATCGTCCAGCGTGCTCACGGAGCCTTCCTGAACCCGCTGTGACGATGAACCTGGGACGTCTGAACCCGTATGTACGAGGATTGCGGACCTTCCCCGGCGATGCCGCTCTGGCCTACCAGTTGGAGGGAGCGGCCGGGCTCTGGCGGGCCCTGGCGGAGCGCTCGCTCTATCACCTCGCCCGCCACGGCCATCTTCTGGTCATCGCTCAGACGCTGGATTCGTTCCGGGAGGTCCCACCTCCTGGCGGGGTCACCATAGCCCAGGCCACGGCTGCCAGCTGGCAGGCACTCGCGCCGATCGCGACGCAGCGCACTCTCGACCGCTTCCACCAGCGTAGCGCCCGGGGACACGTCTGCCTGGTGGCTTGGCGAGGAGACCGCGCGATCGGCTACACCTGGTGCGCCGAGCGGGTCGGGCCCGACATCCTGCCCTATCCGATCTCTTTCCCCCCGACGGCGGCCTATCTCTTCGACCTCTACGTGGTCCGGCCGGAGCGGGCCAACGGCGTCGGCTCAGCGCTGGTCAGCGCCCGCCTTACCTGGGCACGGGAGCGCGGGCTCGGCGAGGGCTGGCGCATGATTTCCCCCAGCAACCACGCGTCGGTCAGAACCGTGGAGAAGACGGCGGGCCGCGGCGCCCGCGTTGTCGGCGAGATCCGATACGTGCGGATTCTGGGGCGAGTCTACGGCCGGTACCAACCGCTCGGGCAGTGACCAGTGATCGAGAGTCTTTTTCGGCCAGATGCGGAGCGGGGGCGGAGCTCGGGGCGAGGCCGAGCACTGACGCGACGTGAAGCGGGAGGCGATCTTCCGGCGGTATGCTCGGCCTGCCGCGGCGGCTGCGTCGATTCCACGACCCTTGATTCGACGAGTATATAGAGTCATGAGGGTCGGGCGGGCTGAGCCTTCCGCCCGGCTCCAAACCCGAACCAAAGGAGAGGGGACGATGCGATTCATGATCCTGGTGAAAGCCGACAAGAACTCGGAGGCGGGCGTTCTTCCATCCGAGCAGCTGCTGACCGATATGGGCAAGTACAACGAGGAGTTGGCAAAAGCGGGCGTGCTCCTCGCGGGTGAGGGGCTTCAGGCAAGCTCGAAAGGGGCGCGGGTCAAGTTCTCGGGGAAAAAGCGGACGGTGACGGACGGGCCCTTTGCCGAAACCAAGGAGCTGGTGGCCGGCTTCTGGCTGATCCAGGTGAAGTCGAAGGACGAGGCAATCGAGTGGGTCAAGCGCTGCCCCAACCCGATGGAAGGGGAGTCCGAGATCGAGATCCGACAGGTGTTCGAGGCCGATGACTTCGGGCCGGCGTTCACCCCCGAGCTCAGGGAACAGGAGGAGCGTGTGCGCGCGCAGGCGGACGCCAAGCGGTAGTCCGCCTTTCACCTCACCTTGAAGAGGAGCCGACCAATGCTGGGAGACAAAGAGGCTATTGCCACCATCGCGGTCAAGGACCTGAAGGCGGCCGGTAAGTTCTATCAGGAGACGCTGGGCCTGAAGCCGGTGGCCACGGGCGAGAGCGGGGTGCTCGGGTACAAGAGCGGAAGCTCCTCGGTTCTGGTCTATGAGTCAGAGTACGCCGGGACCAACAAGGCCACCGCCGCAACCTGGGTGCTCGGCGACGGTCTGGTAGGGATCGTGCAAGCGCTCAAGGCCAAGGGAGTCTCCTTTGAGCACTATGACCTTCCAGGCACCACACGGAAGGGCGACGTGCACGTTACCGGAAGCATGAAAGCCGCATGGCTCAAAGACCCCGACGGCAACATCCTCGCCCTGGTCAGCGGGTGAACAGAGGGGACAAGATGAGAAAGGTGATACTCCAGGAATTCTTAACGATTGACGGCTTTGCCGCGGGCCCGAACGGCGAGTTGGATTTCTTCGATTCGTTCGCAGGAGACAAAGAGTTAGACGAAGACCTGCTGCGCTTCATTGATACGGTTGACACCATTTTGCTCGGAGGTGCCACGTACCGCATGTTCGTAGAGTTCTGGCCCACCCCGGCCTCGGAGAATGAGCTGGTCGCGGACAAACTGAACGCCACCCCTAAGCTCGTCTTTTCGCGGACGCTGGATCGCGCTCCCTGGGGGAAATGGGAAGAGGCAACGGTGATCAGCAGTAGCGCGGCGGGAGAGATCACCAGGTTGAAGCGTCAGCCCGGCAAGAACATGGTTCTATGGGGAAGTATGCGGCTCGCGCAGTCGCTCATGAAAGAGGGGGCTATTGATGAGTACCAGCTCCGGGTATGTCCTATTCTTCTAGGAAACGGCAGACGTCTCTTCCCTGAACACATGAGCACACCCGAGATGAAAACTTTGGAGACGAAAACCTATGGTTCAGGGCTGGTTTTGCTGCGGTATCAACCTGGCGGAGGTCGCGCCAGGACGTCATGACCGCCCGCGACCCACTACGATCTCCGGGGCCATTCCCAGAAACAACCCTGTCTCCACTATACCCGCACGCCCCACCAACGCCTCCGCGAGCGAGCGCGGGTCGGCAATGCCGCCGGCGAACCGCGCGTCAATGATATAGTGGCCATCGTCGGTTTCGTACGGAGCTGCCTCCCCGTGTCGGCTCCGAAGCGCCGGAGTGGCGCCCAGCGCGCGTAGAAAGTCGAGGTGCGTGCTCCACCCAAAGGGTACCACCTCCACGGGTACAGCGCTGCGCTCGCCCAGGCGGGCGACCAGCTTGGTCTGGTCCACTACGATGACGAGCCGCCGGGAGTTGAGCGCGACGATCTTCTCGCGCAGCAGCGCGCCGCCGTAGCCTTTGATGAGGTCGCCGGCGGGACTTACTTCATCGGCGCCGTCAATGGCGATGTCGAGCCGGGAGTTGGCCGACAGATCGGTGAGCGGGACGCCAACCTCGAGCGCCAGGTCACGGGTGGCATTGGAGGTTGGAACGCCGCTGATGTCGGAGAGCCGTCCCTCAGCTAGCCTCCGCCCGATCTCGCGCACCGCCGCGCCGGCCGTGGCGCCGGATCCCAGGCCCAACGCCATGCCGGAGCGAACCAGGTCCACCGCCCGGCGCGCGGCGTCGAGGCGCGCCGCCTCCCGGTCGGGGTTACAGCTTGGCAGGTGGCGGGCGCCCGATGGTGATGGTCGTCGTCTCGGTGACCGTCTGGCTGATGTCGCACTGGGCCAGAAATGCGTTGCCGGTGCCCAGCTTGCACCACTTGTCATCGGGAAGTGCAAACCGGTAGTTGTTCTTCATCGTAGCGGCCGCCTGGCTCGCGTTCGGTACCATCGGGAGAGTTTGGGAGAGGGGTGTATGACATCGCCAGCCAGAACTTGAACTCCGTGGCGGGGCTCGACTGGACAATGGTCGAAGCCTTGTTCTTCAACGGGTCGGCCATGGCGCCATGACAGTTGAAACAGCGCGGACAAAGGGCTTGATCGAATTGAGCTGCTGGGCGGAGGTGATGGGGCACGACTCGCCGCTCTGCACCTCCGCGCCGCCGATGGGTAGAGACCAATATGCCGGTTCGACCGGGGCTCCGCCAGATGGGTGATGGCCTAGGGCTGCCGCCAGCGGGCGCCGTCGCGCGCGATGAATTCATCCGCGATCGCGGGTCCCCAGCTTCCCGCCGGATAGTTGGGGAAGTGCTCGGGATCATTGTCGTCCCAGGCCTCGACTATCGGGTCCACCACTTCCCATGCGGTTTCCACGGCGTCGCCGCGGGTGAAGAGAGTGGAGTCACCCACCATGCAGTCGAGCAGCAGCGTCTCGTAGGCCGAGTGAGCCGCCTCGCCGAACGCTTCGGCGTAGCTGAAGTCCATCCGGGCCGCCGTCATCCGGACGCCGATGCCGGGTACCTTGATGTCGAACGAAAGTGAGATTCCCTCATCGGGATGGACCCGGATCGCGATGACGTTGGGCGAGATAGTCTTGTCGTGGTCCTGGAACATGAGGTGCGGCGGCTCCCGAAACTGCACCGCGATCTCGCTCACCCGGCGCGGCATTCGCTTGCCCGAACGGAGAAAAAACGGCACGCCCTGCCAGCGCCAGTTGTCCACCAGGAGTCGGAGGGCGGCCCATGTGGCGGTAGGCGACTCGGGCTTGACGCCGGGCTCCTCCCTGTAGCCGGGCACGGTCCTGCCATTGATGGTGCCCGATCCGTACTGCCCCCGCACGGCATAGTCGTGAATCTCCGCGGCGGGAAAGCGGCGGATGGCGCGGAGGACCTTGATCTTCTCGTCGCGCACCGCGTCGGCCTGAAAGGCGACCGGTGGCTCCATGGCCGTCAGGCACATGAGCTGAAGGAGATGGTTCTGAAACATGTCACGCACGATGCCGGCATCCTCGTAGTAACCGGCGCGATGCCCGACTCCCACCGTTTCCGCGGCGGTGATCTGCACGTGGTGAATGTGGTGGCGATTCCACACCGGCTCGAAGATGGAGTTGGCGAAGCGAAACACCATCAGGTTCTGCACCGTCTCTTTGCCGAGATAGTGGTCTATGCGGTACACCTGATGCTCCGCGAAGGCCTTGCGAACAGCGCGGTTGAGCCCCCGGGCGCTCGCCAGATCGCGCCCGAACGGCTTCTCGATCACCACCCGCACCCACGGCCGGGCCGAGCGCTGGTGGACCCGCGGGGCGATCCCGCTCCGCGCCAGGTGGGTGATCGTCGTCGAGTAGATGCCGGGCGGAATCGCGAGGTAGAACAGGCGGCCGTCGCTGTGCTGCCGCGCCGACTCGATCGCCCCGAGCCGCTCGCCCAGCGCCCCGTACGTCTCGCCGGCGGTGAAGTCTCCCTGGACGTAGC
>JACCQZ010000327.1 GCA_013813875.1 Gemmatimonadales bacterium
GTGAGGCGCTGGACAAGCTGGTCCGGAGCAACCTTCGCTTCGTCGTGTCGGTCGCCAAGAAGTATCAGAACCAGGGCGTCTCGCTCGCCGATCTCATCAACGAGGGCAACCTCGGGCTCATCCGCGCCGCCCACAAGTTCGACGAGACCAAGGGCATCAAGTTCATCTCCTACGCCGTGTGGTGGATCCGGCAGGCCATTTTGCAGGCGCTGGCCGAGCAGAGCCGCATCGTGCGGGTGCCCCTCAACCGGGCGGGCACCCTTCACCGGATCGGCAAGCGGTCCTCCGCGCTGCTGCAGGAGCTCGGCCGCGAGCCGACGCCCTCCGAGATCGCCGAGGGGATGGACATCTCGATGGAGGAGGTGCAGAAGACTCTCTCCATCTCGCAGAACCATCTCTCCCTCGACGCGCCGCTCACGCCCGGTGAAGACAACAAGCTCCTCGACTATCTCCCCGATACCCAGAATCCCGGCCCCGACTCCGAGACGTTCGAGCACGCCCTCACCGAATCAATCGAGGAGGTGCTTTCCACCCTCAAGGAGCGCGAGGCCAAGATCCTTCGCCTCTATTTTGGACTCGACGGTCCGGAGCCGATGACCCTGGAAGAGATCGGCAGCCTGCTCGGCATTACTCGCGAGCGGGTGCGCCAGATCAAGGAGAAGGCGCTGAGCCGGCTGCGCCACGTGAGCCGCGCGCGGGCGCTGGAGAGCTTTCTCGCCTGACCCAACTGGCATGATCCTTCCGGGAGGTCGCCGCCTCACCGATTCCTTCACCGATCGCGCTCCGTCCCCTATGGCCAGCAACGCCTCATTCGACGTGTCTACCGGCGCCGACCTTCAGGAGGTTGACAACGCCGTGAATCAATCCCTCAAGGAGATCGCCCAGCGCTACGATTTCAAGGGAACGCATTGCGCCATCGAGTTCGACCGTCCCAAGGCCGAGATCCACCTCGCGGCCGACGACGAGTTCCGCATGGATGCGCTGGTGGATGTGCTGCAGACGCGGATGATCAAGCGAGGGGTTCCAGTCAAGAACCTGAAGGTCGGCGACGTGGTGCCGTCTACCGGCCAATCGGTCAAGCGAACCGTTACTCTCACCCAGGGAATCCCTCAGGATGTGGCCAAGAAGATCGTCAAGGCCATAAAGGACGGCGGCTTCAAGAAAACTCAGGGCTCGATCCAGGGCGACGAGGTCCGGGTGACCAGCCCCTCCAAGGACGAGCTGCAGTCGGTCATCGCCTTCCTTCGGGGTGAGGACTTCGGGATCGAGCTTCGGTTTGGCAACTATCGCGGGTGATTCCGCGGCCCGGCGCCCCGCGCGAGTCGTTTGGAACCGCGCGATGCTCGCTCTGGCCGGCGCGACCCTGGCATTGGGAAGCTGCGCCCGGGGCCGCACTGCCGCCGCTCCACCGGCCGCGGAGCCGGAGCCGGTAGACCGGGCTCGCCCGGTACCGGTCGAACCATCGCCCTCCGCGAAACCGTCCCCACCTCCCGATCCGGCGATATCCCCCAGCGCCCCGTCCTCGGTCCCACCAGCGCGGCCCGCCCGTTCCCCGGAGCCGCAGGTCCGCGTCGGTCTCGCCGTCGGAGCCTCGTCCGCCACCATCGGAGGCACCGTCCCGCTGAGCGTCACCGATCCGGCCGGCTCCGCTTTGGCGCGGATCCCCGCCGGTGAAAGCTGGCGCGTGCTCGTCTCCGGCACCGGGCTGGTCCTGCTGACGTCGGGCGGTGTCACCACCGCTCCCGCCGAGGCGCTCGGCGCGGCGGCGGCGTCGGCCACCGATCCTGTCTGGGTAAATGGCCGCCCCTATCGGGGAGTGGTCGAGGTGTTCCGAGACCGGACCGGACTCACGGTGGTCAACCGGCTGGGGCTCGAGGCATACCTGCAGGGCGTGGTCTCCGCCGAAATGGGCCGGCGCAACCTGGCGGAACGCGAAGCCCTGCGCGCTCAGGCGGTCATCTCCCGCACCTACGCGCTTCGCAACCTGCGCCGGTGGGCCACCGACGGGTTCGACTTCAACGCCTCGGTCGCGGCCCAGGTGTACGGGGGCGTGGAGGCGGAGACGCCGGAAGCACTCCGCGCCGTGGCCGCCACCCACGGTCAGGTGCTCACCTACGGCGGCGCTCCCATTGACGCCTTCTTCTATTCCACCTGTGGCGGCCGCACCGCCCACGGCACCGAGGTGTTTCGCGCGGCCGACCGGCCCTATCTGCGCTCGCTGTCCGACGCGGCGGAAGACGGCACCGCGTACTGCAGCATCTCTCCCCGCTACCGTTGGCGCGAGAACTGGACCGGAGACGCGCTGCGCGCCACCCTGCAACGCACCCTTCCGGTCGAGACCGGAGTGCCGGCTGCCCAGGTCGGCGAGGTGCGCGATGTCCGCGTGGCGTATCGTACGCCCTCGGGCCGGGTGGGCCAGTTGGCCATCGCGCTGGGGGAATCCGGGGTACAGGTGAATGGGCCGGCGGTGCGGCGGGTGCTGCGTTCAGCCGCCGGCGAGCTACTGCGGAGCAACACATTCAATCTGACGGTCACCGGCGCGGGTCGGCGGGTTACCCGTCTGGTCGCCCAGGGGAGCGGCGCCGGGCATGGCGTGGGCCTGTGCCAGTGGGGTGCGGTCGGCCGATCGCGGGCGGGGCACGACTATCGGCGCATCGTCGCGGCGTATTATCCGGGCACCACTCTCGAGCGACTCTACTGATTGAGGGGAGCGGCATGACGGTCAGCCGGACTACCAGCGAGCGATTGAAGGTGGGCATCGTCGGAGGCGGCGCCATCACCCAGGTGGCGCACCTGCCGGTGCTCAAGAAGCTCAAGACCATAGACGTCCGGGCCATCTGTGATACCGATCTTCCCAAGGCGCGCGCGCTGGCCGACCGCTTCGGCATCAAGGACGCATTCGACGACATCGAAGAGTTGCTGCGTTACGAGGCGCTCGACGCCGTGGTCATCTGCTCTCCCAACCACCTCCACGAGTCGCACATTCAAGCGGCGCTCTCGGCCGACCTCCACGTCCTGGTCGAGAAGCCGCTGGCCATGTCGGCCGCGAGCGCCCAGCGGATTATTCGCTCGGCCGAAAAGCGAGACCGGATCGTCATGGTGGGAATGAACCACCGCTACCGTCCCGACGTGCAGATCGTCCGCAGCTTCGTCCAGAGCGGCGAGCTGGGCAGCATCGAGAGCGTCCGGGGAAGCTGGCACGTCTTCCGGCCCGGCCGGGCACAGCTCGGCTGGCGCCAGCGCCGGGACCAGGCGGGTGGGGGAGCGATGCTGGACCTGGGTCTGTCAATCCTGGATCTGGGACTCTGGCTGGGCGGCAATCCCACTCCCACCCGGGTGAGCGCGAGCGTGGACACCGTGGGCAAGGAGCGCGCGGTCGAGCAGTCGGGCAGCGCCTTCGTGGTGTGCGAGGGAGACATGTCGCTCTTTCTCGACGTCACCTGGCACCATGTCGGCGAGGGCGAGCGGTTCGGGGTGGGCGTGCGCGGCAGCAAGGGTACCGCCGCCATCAACCCCCTCACCGTCTGGAAGGAGTTGCATGGCGTGCCGGCGGACGTCTCGCCCACCGGATCGGGCAGCAGGGAGAATGCCTTTACCGCCTCCTATCGGGCGGAGTGGGCGCATTTCGAGGCGGCGGTGGCCGGCGAAGCCAAGGTCCCCTCGCTGCAGGAGCATCTGGTTCTTCATACGGTGGTGGACGCGATTTATCGCTCGGCGCTCGACCGGCGCGACGTGGTGCTGTGAGGTCGGCCGATCGGCCGGGAGCATGGTGGCACCTGCTTCTCTGCGGGCTGCTGGCACTGCAGTCAGCCAGCGTACTGGCCGCGCAGTCCCCCGTGCCGCCTGCACCCGAACCGCCGGCCCGGACGGGTGAGCCGGGATCCGATCTGACCGTCTATCTCATGACCATGGGCCCGGGGCGGCTGGTCTATGAGCGATTCGGGCACAACGCCATCTGGATTCACGATCCCACCGCCGGTACCGATCAGGCCTACAACTACGGGCTCTTCGATTTCCAGCAGGAGAATTTTCTGGTTCGCTTCATCCAGGGTCGGATGTGGTACTGGATGCAGGGATTCCCCGCCGAGCGCTACCTGTCGAGCTACCTGCGGGACAACCGTTCGGTCTGGATTCAGGAGCTCGCCCTGTCCCCCAGCGCGCGCCTGGAGCTGCAAAAGTTTCTCCGCTGGAACGAGCAGCCCGAGAATCGCTTCTATCACTACGACTACTATCGCGATAACTGCTCGACCCGGGTGCGCGACGCGCTCGACCGGGTGCTCGGTGGACGAATAGAGGCCCGCACCGATTCGGTCGCCACCGGCACCACGTACCGCTTTCATACCCAGCGGCTCACCGCCAACGATCCGCTGGTGTTCACCGGACTGCTTCTCGCCCTGGGCGAGCGGGTGGACCAGCCGATATCGGCCTGGGAAGAGATGTTCCTTCCGCTCAAGCTGCGGGAGCATGTGCGCGAGGTGATGATTCCCGGGCCTGGCGGGGGGCCGGTGCCGCTGGTTCGGTCGGAACGCACGCTGTATCGGTCCACCGCGGAGCCGCCACCGGACTCTCCTCCCCACTGGATGGGCAGGTACCTGCTGCTCGGTACGCTGATAGGGGGATTGGTTGTCGTCCTCGCATCGTACGGGAGGAGAAATCGGGCGGCCCGATTCGGTTTCGGGGCACTGGTGGGAGGGTGGGGCATGCTGGCCGGATCGTTGGGACTGGTGCTGGCGGGGCTCTGGGGACTCACCGATCACGTGATGGCGTACGCGAACGAGAATCTCTTCCAGGTGAACCCACTCGCGCTGGCGCTCTGTCTGCTGTTGCCGGGCGCCTTGCGGGGCTCATCCGGGGCCCAGCGCGGCGCGGCCGGAGCCGCGCTGGCACTGCTGGCGCTTTCAGTTATCGGGGCCCTGGTCAACCTGCTTCCGGGATTCGGTCAGGCAAACGGGGAGATCATAGCACTGGCCCTTCCGATCCATGCCGGGGTGGCCGCCGCGCTCGTTCAGCTCTCGGCAGTCAGCGTACCCGTTGAAGGCCTTCCCTCGCTGCGTCGAACCCAGGAGACGCGGTAAGCGCCCGCTGGTACTCCTCGGCGGCATGAGACCGGTCGGTCTGGCTCTCGAGCAGCAGCCCTCGGCTGTACATCGTGATCGCGTCGGCCGGCACAGTGGCGTGGCCGCCGGCCGCCGGGTAGGGAGGAAGCCCCACGGCCGCCACGATCTTCTCGCTGACCGACTCGATGATAGCCGAGAGCTGGGCTCGGTCCTGCAAGGCGGGATCGTCGTTGGAGACCACCTTGAGGATCTGTCCCGTCTCCGCGTCCACCACCCGGGCGTTGATCCGGAACTTTCCGTAGAAGTCGGCGAACGATCCGGTCACCGCGTAGCGCGCGCCGGCGCCTTTGGCGATTCGTGACGCAGTAGCCGCATCCACCCGCTGTGAGGGACGGAGCGAGTGCGCTCGCATCGCCTGGGCGAGAGGGCCGCGCTCGACTACGCGCACGTCGGGATGCCGGCTCAGTCTGGTGCCAAGGAGCTCCGGAATTCCGAGCTCGAGCGCGCGAAAGTCGGCCTTGTCCTGCCCGTAGGAGCCGCCATCTTCGAATCGCAGCACGGCGAAACCGGCGCGCCCTTGCTGAGCCTCCGCCGGAGATGCTATGGCAAGGACCGCCACCAAGGCGCAGGTTGCACGCAGCGATATTCTCATTCGTTCCCCTCTTAAAGCGAAAGCTCCAGGCCCTCCGACGCCGCGTCTACTTCCAGCGCAGGGGCAACGCCCCGCGCGTAGGTGCGGGTCTCTTCCAGGAGCCTGTCTATTGCCTCGTCGTTGTGCTCGGGCTCGTGATGAAACAAGAGGAGCCGCCGGCACCCCGATTCCAGGGCCAGATCCACTGCCTGCCGAGGAGTGGAGTGCCCCCACCCACTCCGCGCCTGGATTATCTGATCCGAGTACATGGCATCGTGGATCAGCGTGTCGGTGCCTTGAAGAAAGCGAACCAGGCGCGACCGCCAGTCCCGGGCCACCGGGTACGTTCCCCCGGCGCCGAGCTCGTTGTCCGTGAGGTAAGCAATTTCCCGGCCACCGATGGCCGGCCCGAGCCGAAAGCCCAGCGTCGTGCCAGGGTGGCGCAAGCGGAAGCAACTGGCGCGGAATCCCGGCAGCGGGAACTCGCCTTCACCGATCTCGATGACCCTGAGCTTGGCCGCCAACGCCTGGAGCGGAACCGGGAAGACCATGGGGTCCATCTGGCGCCGGAGAATGGCTTCGAGGGACACCCCTTCCTGCGACGCGCCGTAGATACAGAAGGAGTTGCCCTGGGCGCTGAGCGGCTTGAAGAAGGGAAGACCTTGAATGTGATCCCAGTGGGTGTGGGAGAGCAGAATGTCGGCGGTGAGCGCTCCGTTACGGTGACCCATGAGCTCGTGGCCCAGCGGACGCAGACCGCTCCCGGCATCGAGAATCACCAGCCGGCCGCGCGGGCCCCGGATGCTGATGCACGCGGTATTGCCCCCGTAGCGCGCCGTGTCCGGCCCGGGAGTGGGGATAGACCCTCTGGTTCCCCAGAATGTCAGGATGTAGGTCACCCCTGCGGACCCACGGAAGCAAGGCTCATCTGTGAACCTCACCTCCGCCGCCAGCCTAAGTCAGCGGCAACAGTCACGGCGGCGCCGTGACTGCGGTCACGCGCGGCGGGCGGCCAACATGAGCGAGCGGCGGTCCTTCAGGGTTATGTCCTTGCGGGTAACCTGGATGATGCCGCGCTCCACCAGGTTGCGCATGGTGCGGGAGACCGTCTCCCGGCTGGAGCCGATCATCTGCGCGATGGTGTGGTGGGTGAGCTTGCGGCTGATGCGGTCGCCGCTTTCGTCGTCGGCCATGCGGAGCAGCAGATGGGCTACCCGGCCATTCACGTCGAGCAGCACCAGGCTGCCGATCTTCTCATCGGCTCGGCGCAGGCGGCGGGAGATTTCTTTCAGCAGGGAGATGGCGACTTCAGGTGAGCTGCGCAGCCGGGCATGAAAGTCTTCCCTCCGGAGTACCAGAAGGTTGGAATCCTCCATCGCGATGACGTGAGCCGAGCGCGGCTCTTCGTCTATCACCGCCATCTCACCGAAAAAGCTCCCTTCGCCCAGCACCGAGAGGATGACTTCCCGTCCATCCTCCGCGATGAGGACCACCTTCACCTGGCCTCCCGCGACCAGGAAGAGGGCGTCGCCAGGGTCATCCTCGAACACGATCACACTGCCTTTGGGATAGCTGCGCTCACGGGTGAGATCGGCGAACGCCGTGAGGTCCGCTTCCCCCAGTCCTGAGAAGAGGGGGACCTTGCGCAAGACCTCGATGGGGGACAGGGGCACGGGGGCCTCTCCGTTGGCGGAAGTGGTTGGGGGTAGGTTACTTGCGACTGGGGGGAGTGTCAATCACGGCCGGGCGCGCCGGCTTGATCCTACACCTCAATGGGAGTAAATTCAAAGGCTTAGCCCAAACAGGAGCATCGAGTGAAGGCCGATTTACATCCCAACTACCATAAGCTCACCGCCGTGTGCGCTTGTGGAAATCAGTTCGAAACCCGCTCCACCGCCTCGTCCATCCACGTGGAAGTCTGCGCGCAGTGCCACCCGTACTTCACGGGCAAGCAGCGCCTGGTGGATACGGCCGGCCGGGTTGACCGCTTCCGCCGGAAGTATAAGACCCAGCCAGCCGCGGCCCCGAAGGCGTAACCCGTGGAATCCCGCCTCCGCCAGGCACTGCTGCGGGCGGGGGAGGTGGAACAAGCCCTCGCCGCCCCGGAGGTGGCGCGGGATCCCGCGCAGCTGAAATCGCTCGGCCGGGAGCACACCCGGCTGGCGCCGGTGGTGCGCCTGGCTGAGCGACTCGCCCGTCTGCAGGATGAGCTGGAGCAGGCTCGAGAGCTCTCCGATGAAGCCGATCCGGAGCTGGCCGCTCTGGCCCGCGCCGACCTGGCCACACTCCCCCCCGAAATAACCGCCATCAGCGAAGAGCTGCACCAGCTACTCGTTCCGCGCGACCCTCACGACGACCGCGACGCCATCATCGAGATTCGCGCCGGCACCGGCGGAGACGAAGCGGCGCTGTTCGCCGCCGATCTGTATCGCATGTATCAGCGGTATTCGGAGCGTCATGGGCTGGCCTGGGAGCCGATCTCGCTCAGCGATGGCACGCTCGGCGGGCTCAAGGAAGCGATCGTCGCGGTGCGGGGCGGCGAGGCGTACGGTCTCCTGCGCCGGGAATCGGGAGTGCACCGGGTTCAGCGAGTCCCCGCCACCGAAACCCAGGGCCGTATTCACACCTCCGCCGCCACCGTGGCCGTGCTGCCCGAGGCGGAGGAGGTGGATATGAAGATTGATCCCCAGGATCTGAAAATTGACGTGTTCCGCTCCTCGGGGCCCGGCGGGCAGAGCGTCAACACCACCGACAGCGCGGTGCGGATCACCCACCTGCCGACCGGCGTCGTGGTGAGCCAGCAGGACCAGAAATCCCAGCTTCAAAACAAGATCAAGGCGCTGGAGGTGCTGCGCGCCCGACTGCTGGACCGGATGATCGCGGAGCAGGAGGCGGCGCGCTCTCGCGAGCGGCGTTCCATGGTGGGCACCGGCGACCGCTCGGCCAAGATCCGGACCTATAACTATCCCCAGAGCCGGGTGACCGACCACCGGATCAACCTTTCGGTGCACAACCTTGCCGAAGTCCTCAACGGTCACCTCGACGACCTGGTGGAGGCCATCCGCATGACCAGCCGGCAGGAGCAGGATGGCATCTGAGGTGGAGCTCACGCACCGGGAGTTGCTCGCCGATGCGGCGGCCGTACTGCGGGCAGCGGGGCTGCCCCAAGCGCGAAGGGAAGCGATTCGTCTCTGGTCGGAGGTCACCGGGGAAGGGCCGGCAACGGCAATACTCCAGCCGGGGGTGGCGGCCGGGAGCAGGGCGGCGGACGCATTTCGGGACGCCGTCGCTCGCCGGGCAGGGGGGGAGCCGCTGGCGCACGTTGCCGGCCGGACCGGGTTCCGGCGGCTCACACTCAAGAGCGACCGCCGGGGGCTCATACCGCGGCCGGAGACCGAGGGTCTGGTGGATCTGCTGCTCGCGCGGGTGCGCACCGGCCGGGTGGTGGATGTGGGGGCCGGGAGCGGTTGCCTGGCGCTCAGCCTGGCCGCCGAGGGGAGCTTTTCTCACATCGTAGGTGTGGACCGATCCGCGGAGGCATTGGCCTTGGCGCGGGAGAACCAGGAGCTGGTGGGAGCCCGACTGGACCTGTTGCAGGGAGATCTCTGCGCGCCGCTTCGCTGCGGCGTCTTCGACGCGCTGGTGTCCAATCCCCCCTATCTTTCGGACGCGGAGTACGCGGCTCTCGACGGAGCGGTGAAGCAGTGGGAGCCGCGAGAGGCGCTGGTAGGCGGCACCGACGGACTCGACGTGACCCGACGTCTCCTCGACCAGGCCCGGCGACTGCTTCGGCCGAATGGCTGGCTGGCGCTGGAAATTGATTGCACTCGGGCGGCGCGGTGCGCCAGCCACGCCGGCGAGCTCGGCTGGGCGGACGTCGCCATCCATGCTGACCTTTTCGGTCGCGAGCGTTACCTGCTCGCGAGAAGGAGCCCCACACAGTGATCTGGGACAAGGCACAGGAGCTCGGCCGCCTCATCGGGCAGTCGGAGGAGTATCAGGCGCTGCGGCGGGGAGAGGCCGCGCTGCGGGAAGACAAGGACACGGTCGCCAAGCTGGACCGGATCCAGATTCTGGCGCGCCAGGTGGACCAACTGGTGGCCCAGGGCCAGATGCCGGACCAGCCCACGGCGGAAGCGTATGAGGCGGCGGTACGCGACCTGGAAATGAGCCCGGTGGGACAGGCCTACGTAGTGGCGCGCGCCAACTTCGAAAAGCTGATGACGCGCGTCAACCAGCAGATCAGCGAAGGCATGGAGAAGGGGGTCACCAGCAGTATCATCACCCTGGGATGAACGCCCCGGGACTTTTTCTAGTCCTCGAAGGGCCGGAAGGCTCCGGTAAGTCCACCCTCGCCGGAGCGCTGGCGCAGCGGATGCGGGGGGCGGGAGTGGAGCCGATCGTGGTGCGGGAGCCGGGTGGCACCAGGGCGGGGGAGATCGCCCGCCAGGCACTGCTCGACCCCGAGAATCCTATCGGACCGGTATCCGAGCTCTTCTTCTATCTCGCGGCCCGCTCCGACCTGGTGCAGCGGGTCATCCGGCCGGCACTCGCCGCCGGGCAGGTGGTGGTCTCCGACCGCTTCGCCCTCTCCACCGAGGCGTATCAGATGGCGGGCCGGGGCCTCGCGCCGGAGGTGGTGCTCCCAGCCAACCGGGCCGCCGCCGATGGTCTCCGCCCCGACCTGACGCTCATCCTCGACCTTCCTCCCGATGTGGGACAGGCACGACAGGTTGCGGCGGGTAAACACCTCGATCGACTCGATCGGGAGGGCGCGGAGTTTCACCGGCGGGTCATCGCCCACTACCTGGCGGTACAGGGCAAAGGGGTGCGACATTTAGATGGTCTACTGCTTCCGGACCGGCTCTTGCATGCCGCGTGGGCGGAAGTGCTAACGGCGGCGCCAACCAAGTTCGGCGCCCATCAGCGATCGAGATGACAGGGGACGGAGGCAGGGTATGAGACAGCGGTGGGGTGTGATCGGACTGGTTGCGATGATCTCGTTTCTCAGCGGCGGCTGGTTGCTGCAGCGCGGCGTTGCCGGGGCGGGAAACGTATACCAGCAGGCACGGCTGTTCGACGACGTTCTCGGCCATGTGAGCGCCTATTACGTGGATTCGCTGGGCGAAACCGATCTCTACCAGAAGGCCACCGAAGGGATGCTGGAGCAGCTGCAGGATCCCTACTCGGTCCTGCTCACGGGTGACGACTACCGGGCCCTCACCGAGCAGACCTCGGGCAACTACGCCGGCCTCGGAATCCAGATAGACGTTCGGGATGGCTGGATAACGGTAGTGGCGCCGCTGCCGGAAACCCCCGCCGAACGGGCCGGCGTTCAGACCGGCGATCAGATCATCGAGGTGGACGGCAAGTCTACCGAGGGATGGAAAAACGACGAGGCGGTAAAGGCGCTCCGCGGGCAGGCTGGCAGCAAGATCACCATCACGGTGCGCCGGTCGGGCATCCCCGAGCCGATCAAGTACACGCTTACCCGGGCCCAGATTCACATCCGGTCGGTGCCTGCCGGCACCCTCTTCGACGCCGGCGTCGGCTACATCTCCCTCAATCAGGTGAGTGAGACTTCGGCCGCCGAGCTTCGGCAGGAGATCGGCACGATGATGGGCAAGGGAATGAAGTCGCTCATCCTCGACCTGCGGCTCAATCCGGGCGGGTTGCTGGATCAGGGTGTGGAGGTGGCGGACCTCTTCCTCGACTCCAAGCAGGAGATCGTCTCTACCCGGGGCCGCGCGCGGGGGGCAACCAAGCGGTTCCTCGACGATGCCCGCCAGACCTGGCCCGCCCTGCCGATCGTGGTGCTGGTGAATGACGGTACCGCCAGCGCCGCCGAAATCATCGCCGGCGCGCTGCAGGACCACGACCGTGCGGTCGTGGTTGGATCGCCGACGTTCGGCAAAGGGCTGGTCCAGACCCTTTTCCCGCTGGGAGAGGGAGTGGCACTCAAGCTGACGACCGCGCGGTGGTTCACGCCGAGCGGACGCACCATTCAGCGCGAGGCCAAGAGCGAAGAGGAACAGGCCGAGGTGGCGGCACTGGAGTCGAGCGACACGGTGCTCGGCGCGCCGGAGCAGGAGAACACCGATTCCGCCCTCAAGGAGCGGCCCATCTTCCACACCGACGCGGGCCGGGAAGTGCGTGGCGGCGGTGGCATCGTTCCCGACATCGTGGTTCGGCCGGACACGCTGTCCGAGGGGGAGCGCGAGTTTGCCAAGGAGCTGGGGGGCAAGCTGCCGCAGTACCGCGACGTGCTGACCAGCATCGCGCTCGAGGCTAAAACCAGCCGCTCGGTCACCTCGGAATCGTTCAAGGTGACGCCCGAGATGCGCCAGGATGTGTACGGCCGGCTCAAGGCCAAGGGTGCCACGCTGACGCCGGCAACGTTCCAAGCCGCGGGCAAGCTCATAGATGAGCAGCTCGGCTATGAGGTGGCCCGCTACGTCTTCGGCCGCCCGGCGGAGTTCCGGCGCCGGGCTGCGGACGACAAGCCGATGCAGGAGGCCATCGGATTGCTGCGGAAGGCGCAGAGCCCGAAGGAGCTCCTGAGCCTCGCGGCGGCCAGCCAGCCGGAGAGCCCTGCCCCCAACTGAGCCGGGCCTAGATCACCCACTGCACACTCGCGAGCCCGGCCCGTCAGTCAGACGGCCGGG
>JACCQZ010000344.1 GCA_013813875.1 Gemmatimonadales bacterium
GCCAGAGCGACCTTACGGCCGCCCTGCTTCGCTCATCGTGACAAAGCCGGCTTCCACTCACCCCTGTCCGAGTCACCCATCCCAACCACCGAGACGGCTGTCTGTCCGCTGTGCGGCGCGGATCAGCCTGAGGCCCTCTTCGAGAGCTCGGCCCAGATGAGCGCGACCGGCGGTCGCTTCACTTTTGTACGCTGCCGACAGTGCGAGCTGATCTACCTGAGTCCGCGGGTAGTGGAGGTGGAGATCGGCCGGTATTACGAGTCGAGTTACCTGCCCCACCGGGGAGCGGCGGCGTGGGGAAAGTACGCTCCGCTCGCCGCCGAAGGGCAGCGCCGCACTGATCGAGCCCGGCTCAGCTGGGCTCGGCGGGTGGGCGCCCTGAGTTCCTCTTCCGCCGTGCTCGACGTGGGATGTGGCCGGCCCACTTTCCTCGCGGCGCTTGCCGCCGCCACCGGTGCTCGGGCCGTGGGCCTCGACTCGAGCGACGCCGGGTGGTCCACCGATCCTGAGCGGTGGGCCGCGGCTGGACTGGAGCTGCATCAAGGCCACGCCGCGGAGACGCTCCCCGGCGGCCCTTTCGACCTTGTTACCATGTGGCACTCTCTGGAGCACGACTACCAGCCGCTCGATACGCTGCGGCGGCTGCGGGGGGTAGTCCGCGACGGCGGCGCGCTGCTGGTCGAGGTGCCGAATCACGAGTCGCTCACCCGCCGGCTGCATGGACCGCATTGGGCGGGGTACCACACCCCGCGCCACACCGCCGCGTACACTCCGGCGACCCTGGCGGCCCTGCTTCAGCGGGCCGGGTGGAGGGTGGAGTCGCAGTACGCCTACGGCACGCTGGATCCCTATGTGTTGTGGTGGCTGGGACGGCAGGAGCGCGCCGGGCGGGCGCTGGACGGAAGCCTTGAAGCCGCGTTCCTGCCCTTCATGGTGGGCAAAGTGCTGACCCTGCCGGTGGCCGCGCTGCACCGTTGGCTGAGTCTGGGCGTGCAGCTGGCGGTTGGGCGAGCCTGAAAGCTTAATCGCGGCGGACCGCGCGGGCCGGCTTGTCGTCTCGCAGGCCGAGAAAGCGGGGATGGCGCAGCACTCCGGCGGAGGTCCACTCGGCAAAGCCCACCTGCGCCACCAGGCGAGGCGCCACCCAGCGGACCGTGCCCGCCGGCACCGGCCCCGGCGCGAAAGGCGAAGTGCGCCGGTGCAGCGGGGTGAGCCGGCGGTGCAACAGCTCCAGCGTCGCCCGGTCGTAGCCGGTGCCCACCTTGCCGGCATAGCGGAGCACGCCCTGATCGTAGTAGCCCACCAGCAGGGCGCCGAGGCACTCCCGCGAGCCTTGCGGCTCGGTGTACCCGCCGATCACGAACTCCTGCTGGTTGATGCACTTAATTTTGAGCCAGTCGGTCGAGCGCGCGCCCACGTAGCGGCTGTCTGCCCGCTTGGCGATGATCCCCTCGGCGCCGCGGGCGCAGGCGTCGCGGAACATGGCCGCGGAGCCACTGTTGCGGAACGGAGTGAAGATGATCGGGTCGTCGAACCAGACGACGTCACGCAGCACCGATTTCCGGTCTATCAGCGGCAGGCCGGTGAGGTCAATGCCCTCGTAGAACAGGCAGTCGAAGAGGTAAAACTGCACCTGCACCCCGGTGCGGCGGGCTCGGACGGCGTCGCGTAACTGCATCCGCTGCTGCAGCCGCTCGAAGCTGGCCACTCCGCCGCGCGCGGGATCGGGGGCGACGATCTCACCATCGAGCACCGCGTCTCCCCGCACCGCGAGCGCGAGCGCGTCCACCAGCTCGGGATACCCCGCTTCGAGTGGTTTGCGGTTGCGGGAATAGAGACGCACCTGGCCGCCGGTGACATGGGCCAGTGCGCGCACGCCATCGAGCTTCGGCTCGTAGAGCCACTGCCCGCCGGTCGGTGCGGTGTCGGCCAGGGTGGCGAGCATGGGCGGAATCCATACCGGCTGCGGCTGATAGCGGAGCCGGCCGCGGGCGCCTTTGGCCAGCGCATCGAGCGGACGGCTCATGGGGTGCTCCCGGCACTCAGCACGCCGCCCAGATCCTGTTTGGCCTCGAGAATGCCCTTCCACGGATCGCCCGCGGCTTCGAGTCGGTCGGGGACGGTGAGGATGGTGAAGTCGGTGGGATAGATCTCCTCCAGCTCGTCCCAGCTCACCGGGGTTGCGACGGTTCCGCCCTGGTGGCGGCGCGGTGAGTAGGGTGCGGCCAGCGACTTGCCCCGGCTGTTCTGGTTGTAGTCGAAGAAGATCTTTCCCCGGCGCCGCTCCACCGACCACTCCAGCGTCACTTCCCGGGGCCGCTCCCGCAGCGCGTGCTGGGCGATGGTCTGAGCCACCTCGCGGGCACCGTCGAAATCAATGTCTCGCACGATGGGGAGGTACAGGTGCAGCCCGGTGCGCCCGGAGGTCTTGATCCAGGTGGCGAGTCCGAGGCGCTCGAGCATCTCGCGAATCCGGAGCGCCAGGGTCCGGGTGCGGTTGAAGGCGCGGCGGTGCAGCTCGGGCTCGGCGCCGCGGGCTTCCTTGCCGGAGTACTCGTAGGGGTCGAGATCGAAGACCACGAAGTCGGGATAGTTGAGCACCGACCGGTCGAGCGCGGCCTCCGACCCGTGAAACCGGCGGCCCAGTCCGCGCGCGTCGGGCTCACGCTCGACCCGGGAGAACCAGGCGTGCAGCTCGAGCGCCGACATCTGTGCCAGCCAGAGCAGTGTAGGGAGGTTCTCACAGATGATGTACTCGCCGTCACCCTCGCCGTGGCTGGAGTAGATGGTGACGGTACGGACGAAGGGTGGGGGGCCGTCCCAATGCTTCTGGTAAAAGCTCTTGCTGTCCACCCCGCCGGGGAACCGAGTGGCGAACACCGGGCGCGCGGAGAGATGCGGGAGGATCCAGGGCGATACCCGCGCGAAGTAGCGGAGCAGGTCGCGCTTGGTGATCGCCTTGCGGCGGCCCGCACCGGGCCAGAGGGGCTTGTCCAGACTGGTGACCGCAAGCTCGTGCCCGCCGACCTCCAGGGTCAGCTTGGGGGCTCGGGTGTCCAGCTGTTCAAGTACCTCTTCAATTTGGCTCGGCATGCCGCCCCTGCATTGTTTTTACCACAGAGGAACAGAGCTCTGTGCCTCTGTGATGAGCTGTTCCCAAGGTGAGCCGTTCCCCAACTGAGCCGTTCCCCAGCTCACCTTCAGCCGACCTTCCGGGTTCGTCTCGCGGGCGCGCGGGCGCGGGTACGCGCGGCCGGCTTCGGCTTGCCGTTCTTTTTCGCGGCCTCGACGCTCTTGCGCAGGGCGTCGGCCAGGTCAATGACATTGTTGTCGCGGGTGGGCGGTGACTTGACCACCTTGCGGCCCTCCAGCTTGGCCTCGATCAGCTGGCCCAACGCCGCGCGGTAGCTGTCGTGATACTCGCTGGGATCGAACGGCTTCTTGAGCAGCTCGATGAGAGTAAAGGCCATGTCCAACTCCCGGTCGCTCACCTTGCTGTCATCCAGCTTGACCCCGTGCTCCATCCGAACCTCGTCGGGGTAGTAGAGGGTCTCCAGCATGATGACGCCATCCCGTGGCCGCAGGGCGCAGAGCTGCTCCTTCTTCCGCATGGTGATGGTAGCGAGAGCGGTAAGTCCCTTCTTCTCCAGCGCCCGGAGCAGCAGCGCGTACGGCTTCTCGGCCCGCTCGTCCGGTGCCAGGTAGTAGCTCTTCTCGTAGAAAATCGGATCGATCTCGGCCTCATTGACGAAGGCCGAGAGGTCTATGGTGTGCTTGCTGGGGAGGGGGAGGCTCTCGAAGTCCTCGTCAGTGAGCACGACGTACTCACCCTTGGTGTACTCATAGCCCCGGGCGGTCTCGCTCCACGGCACCTCCACCTCGTCGGTGGGGCACCAGCGCACCTGCTTCAGGCGGGTGCCACAGGTAGAGTGGAGCTGATTGAAGGAAATGTCCCGACCCTCGGTCGCCCCGAAGAGCTTTACCGGAATGCTCACCATCCCGAAGCTGATCGAACCGCTCCAGATCGCACGCGCCATACTCCCTCCAGGCGTGATAAGTATGCGCGCCACTTTTCCACACCCGCGCGCTCGTTATCCACAGGATTGTCAACATAAGTTGTTGATAAGTAACAACTTACGGCACTGGATTATGACTGGGCATACAAGGTACTGCTGTGGGGCGAATCACACGAGGGGGAGGGGATGACTAGGGGGCAGCCGCCTGGACCGGTGAAGCCTTGGGCCCGGTGACCGCGCGGAGGATCCGTCCGATCGCGGCGGAATCCCTGAGGCCGCTGCCGGCTACGGAGTCGCCGGCCGGCAGCGAGGGCAGGGCCAGATCCATTCTGCCGGGAGCCGCTTGAATGGCGGTGCCGCCGACAGGAGTGGGCACCGCCGCGGACCTCGGGTCAGTCGGTGCGTTGGCTGAGGGCGCGGGCTTGCTCCCGGGCAGCTTGGACTGGGACGGCTGTGCGGCGGGCACGCCGGTGGCTACCGGTGCGGGTGCCGACTTCGGGGCCGGCAAAACGCTCTCGGCCGGTGGCGGTGCCGGTGCCGCGGCGGGGGTCGAGACGACGACCTCGCGCGACGGCGCCGCGGCCGATGTGACGGCGTAGGTGGAGACGATGAGCACCGAGCCGGCCATTGCCAGGTTAAGCGCGCGGCTTCCCATCGGCCTCCGCCGGTTGCCCGCCCGCTCCGCAACCGGAGATTGACGTGGTCTGACCTCGGGATACGTGATAGTGGGTGGCAACAGTGGCTTGGGTGGCAACAGCGGCTCGGGCGGCGGCACCTCGATGAAGGTGATCTCCGAAGACCTGACTACGCGCTCCGACATCACCGCCACAGGGGCCGGCGATTGTAGCGCCTTCTTGTAGTGGGGATGGAACTCGATCGGCAGCCACTTTTGCGAGGCGCTATGGTAGATCCGGGAGCGCGGGGTCACCAGACCGCTGCGAATCCCAATGGCCATCTCTTCGAGTGTCCTGAAGACGGTTTCCTCGCCGGGCGCGATCTCAATCCGGTACATTTGGGAGCCCTCGACATGCAGTTGGGGGACCCCGAGCTACGCCAGTTTCGTGCTCGCCGTTGCTGCAGCTTCCTGCATGACTGATTGGCAGATCCCACTCCCCCCTCCTGAATGGGCAGTGGCTCGCGATGCCGGCGAAGCTGCATGGAGCACTGAGCTTAACCGGTAGGGTCGGCGGGCAAATTCGCCGGAACGCCGCTGCCAATCGTCGCGGCCCGGGCCGGCAACGGACCCGGCAGCGCGCGGCGCGAGGCGAGGCGACTGGTAGATTGCACGGATGACCGGCCAGCGCGATCCCTCCGTCGCACTTCAGGCGCAAGGTGTCTCCAAGCACTATGGCCCAGTGGCGGCGCTCGACGATGTCTCCCTCGAGGTTGCCCAGGGCGAGTGCGTGGCGCTCATTGGCGAAAGCGGCTCGGGCAAGACGACGCTGCTTCGCTGCTTCAATCGCCTGACCGATCCTGACGCCGGCCGAGTGCTGGTGAACGGGGAGAATGCGGCGTCGCTGGATCCTATCGCACTCCGCCGCCGGATGGGGTACGTGCCGCAGGACGGCGGCCTGCTGCCGCACTGGCGGGTGCGCCGCAACGTCACCCTCGTTCCCTGGCTCTGCCACCTGACCGGCCAGGAGGGGCTGGCCGACCGGGCCCTGCGGCTGGTGGGAATGGAACCGGCGGTCTTCGGCGGGCGCTGGCCGGGAGAGTTGTCAGGCGGTCAGCGGCAGCGGGTTGCGGTGGCGCGCGCGCTGGCGGCCGGGCCCCAGGTGATTCTGCTCGACGAGCCTTTCGGGGCGCTGGACGCCATCACCCGCGCCGATCTGCAGGCCACCTTCCAGCAGCTCCGGGCGGAGCTCGAGCTTACCGTCCTGTTGGTGACTCACGATCTGCACGAGGCCGTGCTCCTGGGCGACAGAATCGGGGTGATGCGCGAGGGGCGTCTGGAGCAGATAGGCACGGCGAGCGAGCTCGACGCGGCCCCGGCCACCGGATACGTGCGCGAGCTGCTGCAACGCGCAAAGGTGCGGGTGTGACCCGTCGCGACCTGGCGCTCCTGCTGGCCGCGCTCTCCGGGGCAGCCCCGCCGCTCGCGGCGCAAGAGATCTCCCGGCCGGTCGTCGTGGCCTCCAAGCCGTTCGGCGAATCGTATCTGCTGGCCGAGATGTTCGCCCGGCTGCTGGAAGGCCGCGGCTTCAGCGTGGAGCGAAGGCTGGGGCTGGGCGCTACCGAGATCGCCTTTGGCGCGATTCGCAGCGGCGCGGCGGATGTCTATCCCGAATACACCGGCACCGGTCTTCTCGCGATCCTGAATCAGCCGCCGAGCTCCGATGCGCAGGAGGTTTATGCCCGGGTGGCTCGCGAGTTCCGGGATCGCTACGGGGTCCGCTGGCTTCCGCCGCTCGGCTTCGAGAACACCTATGCCGTCGCGGTGCGCCGGGAGACAGCGGCGCGCCACCGGCTCGCCACACTGAGCGATCTCGCCCGGGTGGCGCCCAAGCTCCGCGCGGGGCTCACCCCCGATTTCATTGGCCGGGCGGATGGGCTCCCGGGATTGCGGCGAGCTTACGGCCTCCGCTTTGCCGAGGTGCGCGCGCTCCTGCCGGCGATCAAGTATCAGGCGCTGGCCGGGGGCGAAGTGGATGTGATTGACGGCTACTCCACCGACGGGCTCATCGCCCGCTATGACCTGGTGGTGTTGCTGGATGATCGCGGTTTCTTTCCGCCCTACCAGGCGGCGGCGCTGGTGGGCCCCGGGCTGGTGGAGCGACTGCCGGGGGCGGTGGTAGCGCTCACCGAGCTGAGTGGCCGGCTCGACGTGGAGACGATGCGCCGGCTCAACCGGCGGCTGGAGGTGGACGGTGAGGCCGCGGCGCGGGTGGCGGAGGAAGCGCTGCGTGGCCTGGGGTTGCTCGAGGCTGGAGAGAGCGCAGCCGTGAGGCGCGATCCCGGCCGTGCCGGGTTCTTCGAGTACTTCTGGGATGAGCGGGAAGCCCTCGCCGGACTCACCGCCCGCCACCTGCTGCTGGTGGCGGTCTCGCTCGCCGCGGCGATCGGGCTGGCGCTCCCGCTCGGATTGGCGCTGGAGCGCTGGCGGGGAAGCGCCGAAGCGGTGATCCGCGGCGTCGGTCTGCTGCAGACGCTGCCCAGCATTGCGCTGCTTGCCTTCATGATTCCGCTGCTGGGCATCGGAACGCTGCCGGCCATCGTGGCACTCTTTCTCTACTCGCTGTACCCCATTCTCCGCAACACCTACACCGGGGTGCGGGACGCCGCGCCCGAGGCGGTAGGCGCGGCGCGGGCGCTGGGGATGACGCCGCGCCAGATTCTCCGGCACGTGCGGCTGCCCCTCGCCGCCCCGGTGATCATGGCCGGGATCCGCACGGCGGCGGTCATCAACGTCGGCACCGCGACGCTGGCCGCGTTCATCGGCGCCGGCGGTCTGGGCGATCCGATCGCGGCCGGGCTCGCCCTCTCCGACAGCAGGATGATTCTCTCGGGCGCGTTGCCGGCGGCGCTGCTGGCGCTGCTGGTGGACGGGGCTCTTGGCGTGGCGGAGCGCTCGGTGGGACCGCGCGGCTATCGCACCCCGATTCAGGCCGCTTGACCTTCTCTCCCGTTGTCGGGTAGGATGGGGGCTCGCGGCCGTTGGACCGATATACCAGGAGCAGCATGCGACTGAACCCGTTTCGTGCCATCCGCCCCGATCCGGCGCTCGCCGCAAAGGTGGCGTCGGTACCCTATGACGTGGTGAGCCGCGCCGAGGCGGTGGAGCTGGCGCGCGACAACCCCCACAGCTTCCTCCATGTGGGCCGCTCCGACATTGACCTGCCCGAGGAAGTTGACCCCTACGATCCGCGGATCTATGCCCGCGCCCGCGAGGCGCTCGACCGCTTTGTGGCAGAGGGGACGCTGACTCGGGATGAGGAGCCGAGACTGTATCTGTATCGCCAGGTGATGGAGGGGCGGGCCCAGGTCGGCGTGGTCGGCTGCGTTCACGTGGACGACTACGAGCGCAACGTCATCCGTAAGCACGAGAAGACCCGGCCCGACAAGGAGGACGACCGCACCCGGCACGTCCTGACGCTCAACGCCAATGCCGAGCCGGTCTTTCTCACCTACCGCGCCCGCAACGAGATTGACGCCCTGGTTCCGCCGGTCCTCGACACCGCCGCGCTCTATGACTTTACGGCGGACGATGGTGTGCGGCACACGGTGTGGCGGGTGCCCGATCCGGCTCCCTTCCTCAAGGCGTTCG
The DNA here is from genome assembly GCA_013813875.1 of Gemmatimonadales bacterium. Lineage (GTDB taxonomy): Bacteria > Gemmatimonadota > Gemmatimonadetes > Gemmatimonadales > GWC2-71-9 > CAVVWJ01. The sequence goes on from JACCQZ010000344.1 coordinate 8,281, forward strand.
AGTCGCTCAATCACGTCTACGTGGCCGATGGGCACCACCGCTCGGCCAGCGCCTGGCGGGCGGGCGCGGAGCTCAAGGCCAAAAACCCGGCACACACCGGGAGCGAAGAGTACAACTGGTTCCTCGCGGTGCTCTTTCCCGCCACCCAGCTGCGGATCCTGCCCTACAATCGCCTCGTCCGCGACCTCAACGGGCTGAGCCCCGCCGATTTACTCGCTCGGCTGGCTCCGGTCGGCCGGGTGGCCCGGACCGAAGATCCGCGGCCGCGGCGGGCCGGGATGTTCTGTTTCTACCTGGCCGGCTCCTGGTACCGGATCGAGTTGGAGGGGCACAGCGTGGACAAACAGGACCCGATCCGCTCGCTCGACGTGTCGCTGCTGCAGGACCGCATCCTGGGTCCCATCCTCGGCATCGGCGACCCGCGCACCGACAAACGAATTGACTTCGTGGGCGGCATCCGGGGCACCGCCGAGCTGGAGCGGCGGGTGGATTCGGGAGAGGTGGCTATCGCCTTTGCCCTCTATCCCACCTCGCTCGACCAGCTCATGGCCGTTGCCGACGCCGGCGATGTCATGCCGCCCAAGAGCACCTGGTTCGAGCCGAAACTGCGGAGCGGGTTGTTTGTGCATGGGTTAGAATAGGTCGAAGGTCGAAGGTCGGAGGTCTCCCGCTCTTGGACCTTCGACCTGTGACCTTCGACCTCTTTGCCTCTCAGTGGAGACCGAATGAAAGTTCTCATCGCCGACAAGTTCGAGAAGGTCGGCACCGACGGGCTCAAGGAGTTGGGCTGCACGGTGGTGGCGCAGCCGGAGGTGAAGGCGGAGGAGCTGGCGGGGCTCATCCGGCAGGTCAATCCACAGATCCTCATCGTGCGCAGCAAGAAGGTGAATGCCGACGCGCTGAAGGCGGCCACGGCGCTCTCCCTGGTGATCCGGGCCGGGGCGGGAATAGACACCATAGACGTGGACACCGCCTCCACGCTCGGCGTCTTCGTCTCCAATTGTCCCGGCAAGAACTCGGTGGCGGTGGCCGAGTTGGTGCTGGGTCTTCTGCTGGCGTGCGACCGGCGGATCCCCGATCAGGCGGCCGACCTGCGGCAGGGGAAGTGGAACAAGGCGGAGTACTCCAAGGCGCGCGGACTGCATGGCCGCACCCTCGGCATCGTGGGGCTGGGCCAGATCGGCCGCGAGGTGGCGAGCCGGGCCCAGGCTTTCGGGATGCGGGTGCTGGCGTGGTCCCGAACGCTCACCCATCGCGAGGCCGACCAGCTCGGGCTGCGCTACGCCCAGACTCCCCTGGAGGTGGCGGGGCTCTCCGACGCGGTGACGATCAACGTGGCCGCCAATGCCGACACCAAGCACCTGGTGAACGCCGAGTTCCTGGCGGCGATGCGGCCGGGAGCGTATCTCATCAACACCTCGCGCGGCTCGGTGGTGGACGAGGCGGCACTGCAGCGGGCGGTGGCCGAAAAGGGCATTCGCGCCGGCCTCGACGTGTTTCAGAGCGAGCCCGCGGGCGGAACGGGGGAGTTCTCCCCCGCGGTCGCCCAGCTGCCCGGCGTGTACGGCACCCATCACGTGGGCGCCTCGACCGACCAGGCACAGGTGGCCATCGCCCACGAGGTCATTCGCATCGTGCAGACCTTTCAGGCCACGGGCGAGGTCCCCAACGTCGTCAACCGCCTCGCCCGGAGCTCGGCCACCCACGTCCTCACCATCCGCCACCGCAACCGCCCCGGCGTTCTGGCCCACGTCTTCGGCGTTCTCGCGGAAGCGTCCATCAACGTGGAAGAGGTCGAGAACATCATCTATCACGGCGCCCAGGCCACGCTGGCGCGGATACACCTGGACGGCACTCCCACCAACGGCGCCGTCGAGCGGATCCGGTCGGGCAACGCGGATATCATTAGTGTGGAGCTGGGGGAGATTGATGGGAGGCGGGGGGCTTGAAAGTCGAAGGTCGAAGGTCGAAAGTCTCGAGCCTTGACGGCTCCGGGACCGTGGGCCTGGATCCCTAGCTACGCCAGCCCGCTTTCGACCTTCGACCTTCGACCTTCGACTTTCTTCGACTTTCTTCGCCCTTCACCCCGAGTTCCCCATGCCCGACCGCATCTTCAACTTCAGCGCCGGTCCCGCCGTGCTGCCTGAGCCCGTTCTCGAGAAGGCGCGGGAAGCGATCTGGAATGTGGCGGGGAGCGGGATCGGGATCATGGAGCACAGCCACCGCGGCAAGATCTTCGACCGGATCATCGGCGAGGCGGAGCAGGACTGCCGCGATCTGGCGGGGATTCCGGACAACTACCATGTCCTCTTTCTGCAGGGCGGCGCGTCGCTGCAGTTCTCCATGGTGCCGATGAACCTGCTGCCGGCCGAGCGCACCGCCGACTATCTGGTGACCGGCGTCTGGTCGCAGAAGGCGGTGAAGGAGGCCAAGATCCTCGGCGCCAAGGTGCACATCGCCGCTACCGGCGAGGCCGGCCATTTCAGCCGGATTCCCCGGCCCGGCGAGATCCACTATTCCGCCGACCCGGCATTCGTGCACCTCACCACCAACAACACCATCTACGGGACCCAGTGGCGCGCCGAGCCAGCGGTGCCCGCCGGCGCCCCGCTCGTGGCCGACACTTCCAGCGACATGTACAGCCGGCCGATTGACGTCTCCAAGTACGGGATCATCTACGCCGGAGCCCAGAAGAACCTGGGCCCTTCGGGCGTGGTGCTGGTCATCATCCGGGACGATCTGGTCGAGGCCGGGCCCAAGACCCTGCCCACCATGCTCCAGTACCGCACCCACACCGGCGAGAAGTCGCTCTATAACACCCCACCCACCTTCGGGATCTACGTGATGGGGGAGGTGTTCAAGTGGATCCGGGCGCAAGGCGGGTTGGCCGCCATGGCGGAGCACAACGAATCCAAGGCAGCCCTGATCTACGACTACCTCGACCAGAGCGACTTCTTCCGCGGCACGGTTCAGCCGGACAGCCGCTCGCAGATGAACGTCTGTTTCCGCGCGCCCACCGAGGAACTGGACACCAAGTTCATCGCCGAGGCCACCCGGCGGGGGCTGGACGGGCTCAAGGGCCACCGCTCGGCGGGCGGGATGCGGGCGAGCATCTACAACGCCTGTCCCCGCGAGGCGGTGGAGTCGCTGGTGTCGTTCCTGGAGGAGTTCGAGGGCGCCAACCGGGCCGCGGCGGCGAGGGCATGATGCTTCATCTCCTGTGCCCGCTGCTCTGCGCGCCGCTGGCGCCGCCCGAAAGCGTCGTCGCCTTCGTGAACGTGACGGTCATCCCGATGGACCGCGAGCGGAGCGTGCCGAACCAGACGGTCATCGTCCGCGGAGACCGCATCGTGGAGATCGGCCCCGCCGCGCGGGTGAAGATTCCCGAGGGCGGCGGCCGGGTGGACGGCCGCGGCAAGTTCCTCATCCCCGGCCTGGCCGAGATGCACGCGCACATTCCCGGTGGGCAGGCGTCCGACAGCATGGTCGAGCGCACTCTTTATCTCTACGTCGCCGGTGGGATCACCACGGTGCGCGGCATGCTGGGCCATCCCCGGCACCTCGAGCTCCGCTCCCGCGCGGCGCGCGGTGAGCTCATCAGCCCGACCATCTACACCTCGGGGCCGTCGCTCAACGGCAACAGCGTCCCCACGCCTGAATCCGCCGCCCAGGCTGCCGCCGAGCAGAAGGCGGCGGGCTACGATCTTCTCAAAATCCATCCCGGGGTGGAGCGCGAGGTGTTCGACACCCTGGCGGCAACCGCGCGCCGGCTGAAGATCCCCTTGGCCGGGCACGTGCCGCTGGAGGTCGGGCTCGCCCGCGCGCTGGAGGCCGGCTACTCGTCCATAGACCACCTCGACGGCTACGTGGAAGCCATGGTGGCTCGCGGCTCACCGATACCCGTCGCGCAGTCCCAGTTCTTCGGCGTCAACCTCGGCGAGCACCTGGACGAGTCGAAGCTCTCGTCGCTGGTCCGGGCGACCGTACGGGCCGGCGTGTGGAACGTGCCGACGCAGGTGCTGATGGAGAATCTGATCGGCGGAGAATCGGTCGCCGCGCTCGCCCGCCGGCCGGAGATGCGCTACGTGCCGGCGGCCACTGCCGCGGAGTGGGCGGAGACGAAGAACGGCATGTTGGAGGAGACCGGGTCCACCGACCAATCGGCGCGCCGGGTGATGGCGCTGCGGCGCAAGCTCATCAAGGCTCTGCACGCGGCGGGAGCGGGGCTGCTCCTTGGCTCCGACGCCCCCCAGATCTACAACGTCCCCGGCTTCTCCATCCATCGCGAGCTGGAGTCGCTGGTGGCCGCGGGGCTCACGCCGTATCAGGCGCTCGAGACCGGCACCCGGAACGTCGCCGTGTTCTTCGGGACCCAGGCCGAGACCGGCACGGTGGAGAAGGGGAAGCGCGCCGACCTGGTGCTGCTCGACGCCGACCCGTTGGC
>JACCQZ010000004.1 GCA_013813875.1 Gemmatimonadales bacterium
TGTGGAGCATCTCGAGCATGTAGCGCTAGCCAGTCTGTCCGCCTCCATCATCGCAAAGTGGCCTGCGACTTTAAGCTATGCGATGGATGTCGATCATACACGTCCGCACCCTGGCTGGGGCGAATGACCCGTCTTCCCGCGCCCCTTCTCCGCGCAAGCCGGCATCCGATTGCTCGGGCGAGTTGCTAAGCGGCACCGCTGGCCGCACTGTGATACCCAATCTCCGGCGCACGGTCGCGGTTCATGCGCTGGCGAGCGGTATCCCCCTGACTCGCGTGCCCAGCACACGCCGGAACCCCACGTAGATTACGATGCGGCTCGGGTCGAGGCGAGCATGGTTGGAGTGGCAAACCGCGAAGCACAGGCGATGGATGCACTCCTCAATGTTGTTGGGGGCATAGTGCCCATAAAATCGCCCACATTGGCCTTGAGGTTGGCGCGACCACGGTGGTAAGTTATTGCCCCACAACATCAGGCGCCGTAGCCAAGTGGTAAGGCAGAGGTCTGCAAAACCTCCACCCCCGGTTCGAATCCGGGCGGCGCCTCTTCTCGATGATACCCACGGTTTCGGAACCCATCGTGCCATAGAGGCGGTCTGGAGGATCGAGTCGGCCAGGCTCATCGCCGGCCTCGCGCGGATCGTGGGCGACGTGGGCCTGGCCGAAGACCTGGCCCAGGACGCGCTGGTGGCCGCGCTCGAGCGGTGGCCGCAGTCGGGTGTCCCGGACAACCCGGGAGCCTGGCTCATGGCTACCGGGAAGCACCGCGCGATAGACCGGCTGCGGCGAAACAAGATGCTGGAGCGCAAGCACGAGGAGCTCGGTCACGAGCTCGAGGCTCGGCAGGAGATGGCTGTGACGAGCCTCGACGCCGCGCTCGACGATCATGTCGGCGACGACCTCCTTCGCCTGGTGTTCGTCTCCTGCCATCCGGTGCTCTCGACCGAAGCCCGCGTTGCCCTTACCCTCCGCCTCCTCGGCGGCCTGACGACCGAGGAAATCGCGCGGGCCTTCCTGGTGCCGGAGCCGACCGTGGCCCAGCGGATCGTCCGGGCCAAGCGGACTCTGTCCGAAGCCCGCGTTCCCTTCGAGGTCCCCCGCGGGGCCGAGTTCACCGAGCGGCTCTCCTCGGTGCTCCAGGTGATTTATCTGGTGTTCAACGAGGGCTACTCGGCGACCGCCGGTGAGGAGTGGGTGCGACCCGCGCTCTGCGAGGAGGCGTTGCGGCTGGGCCGGATCCTGGCCGAGCTGGTCCCGAAAGAGCCGGAGGTCCATGGCCTGGTGGGGCTGATGGAGATCCAGGCGTCGCGGGTGCGCGCGCGGGTAAGTCCGTCGGGAGCCCCCATTCTGCTGCTCGATCAGGATCGCGGGCGCTGGGACCAGGTTCTCATCCGCCGTGGTCTCGCGGCGCTCGGGCGCGCCGAGGAGCTCGGCGGCGGGCTGGGCCCGTACGCGCAGCAGGCTGCGATCGCCGCCTGCCACGCTCGAGCGCGCACTCCAGAGGAAACCGACTGGGCCCGCATTGCCGCACTCTATGCGGCGCTGGCCCAGCTCGCCCCATCCCCGGTTGTGGAGTTGAATCGTGCGGTGGCGCTCGGGATGGCGTTCGGTCCGGCGGCGGGATTGGAGTTGGTTGACGAGCTGACGTCGGAGCCTTCGCTCAAGGCGTACCACCTCCTGCCGAGCGTGCGCGGCGATCTTCTTGCCAAACTCGGACGCTTCGAGGAGGCCCGAGCGGAGTTCGCGCGCGCGGCATCGCTTACCCGCAACGTACCCGAGCGCGAGCTGCTCCTGGCGCGCGCAGCCGGCTGCGAGCGCCCTCGGCCTTGAGTTCTACGGTACCCGGCTGCTCATCGCGTCCACCACGCGCTCCGCCAGCCAGTCGCGCACCGGCTCACTGTAGTGGATCGAATCACCGACATGCAGGGCGCTTGAGCGCCAGGTGCGGCCGTCGTCGTCGGAGGTGTGCCCCGCCAGATCAATCAGCACCACCCCTCGGGAGGCTGCCAGCGTGCGAATACCCTGGTTGATGGCTGGGATGGCCACGCACTGCCTGCTGGCGCAGGGCGCCAGGGTGGTCAGGATGAAGTGATCCGCGGCTCTCCCGGCGGCCAGCCACCGATCTATCATCCAACCCAGGTTGTTCACCGTCTGCTGGGTGGTTATACGGTAGCCCGGATCGTTGGTGCCCATGGACACGTAGACGAAGTCGTTGGTGCCCGGCACGAACGCCTGAACCCGGGCCAGCGCGCCGTCCACGTACTTGGCATTGACCGGCTCGCCGCCCGACCAGGGCCACTTGGCTCCCAGCACTTCCCCTTCAAAGCGGGTGGTTCCCGCCACTCGCGTGCGGGCCTGTGGGGCGCCGGTAGACCGCCGATTGGGTCCTCCAAACCCGCCCCCGCCGGTGGTGGTGCCGGCGATCGCATGGTTGACCACCCCGATTGCATTGGAACGGATTGACCGCCAGCGCGTCTCGATCTTGCCGGCCAACTGGTCGGAGGTGTGGGGTACGAGGGCCGCTGAGTAAGGGGACTCCGACACGTACGAGTGGGCGAGCACCTGCCGATTGGTGCCATCCAGACCCCAGTCGGTATTCGAGTCGCCGAAGGTCACCACCCGAACCGCCGGGGCCGCTCCCGACAGGGTCTTGACGCAGAACGGGACGGAGCCCGCCGAAGTGGCCGATCCATTGCCGCCTCTGGCTCGGACCTGGTAACAGTATTCGCGGCCGGCACTCAGCCTGGAGTTGGTGAACCTCACGATGTTCTGACCGACGGTACCGACAAGGGAATAGGTCCCATCCCTGCCGGTGGTGGACCGAAGAATTTCAAAGCCGGTTTCGGAGCTCGATCTGTCCTTCCAGAAAAGCCGTATCTGGGTGAGGCTGAGTGCATTGGGAAGAAGTCTCTCGGGCGCCGCGAGCTGCTCGCCGACGTCCGGAGACGCGGCACAGCTCACCGAGAACGCAACCGCGCTGGTGGCGCCCGCAGTGACCGTCACAGGGCGAGGATTCTCGCCCTCGAGCAGGCAGTGCGCCGCTACGCCATCCAGACCCACCACATGCTCCCCTGGAGCCAGGCCAGGAAGCGTCACGGTTGCAGCCACGCCGACCGCCTGCTGTTCTACCCCATTGACCAGGAGGGAATATCCGTCGGGGTCGGGAGCGGCCCCGTCAGTGGTCGTCTGAACCTGGGCTATCCCGGTGGTGGCGGCACAGGCGACCGTGAAGCTCACCTGGACTGTCTGGCCGGGTTGAGCGGTCACGACCCGAGGATTTTCACCCGCGATACCACAGTTCCCGGCAAGCCCCTCGAGCCCGACCCGGTGCTCTCCACCCGCCAGGGCCTCGACGGTCACGGTTGCGTTGGCGCCGATCGAGCTGCCCGGCTCCCCGTTAAGGGAGAGGGTGTAGCCCTCAGCATCGATCTCGGTCCCGCTGGTAACGGTAGTCACCAGGAGGACGGGCGGCTCCTCGTCGGGGCCAAGGTCGCCGCGGCCGCACGCCCATCCCACAAGGAGAAGAAGGAGATAGGAGGGTATGCGGCAGGCAGGGCGTATCATGTCAGCTCCGACAACGGGCCAGCCTGATGGTACCTTCGCGGTGAACGGCCCGCTAGTGTCACGACAGCGCCTCATATCGAGTGAACGCAGCAACAGGGTGGCGCCCGACACTCGGGCGCGCTATCGTGGCGGGGTAGCCGCGGCCCTACGCAGGGGCCGGAAGCTCATCCTGCCGCGTGTGAGGTGACGATGCCCTCCTACATTTGTGTCATTGATTGCGAGATTGATGCCGACGAGCTTGCCCGCCAGCCCAGCCTCGAGGACCAGGCCGCCGACGTTCTCGGCGAGCACGTCTACGAGCTCGATGCCTCCGACCGGGACAACGCCGAACGCGAAGCCCTGGAAACTTTCCACCGGGAATACCCTGGGGTGTCCCAGTTCGGCGACCGAGTGGACCTCAGCGTCGTCGCCCGCCGCCGGACCGCCGGAGACAAACCCGTGGATACTTCCCCACGGCGGGGCCGCGGCCGGCCCCAGGCGGATGGAGAGCCGTACGGCGGAGCCGAGCGCCGGGAGGCGCTGTTCGAATAAGATGGCGGCACGTGTTGCCTGGCTGCTGTGCCTGGCCGCCGCCGGGCTCCCCGGCAGCCTGGCCGGCCAGCAGGCTCCCCTCACCTATTCCATAAATCTCAACGACCGAGCCGACGACCTCTTCAAGGTCGCCGTCGCGGTCAGCGGACTGACAGCCGACAACGCCGTCTACCAGTTCGCCGCCACCGCGCCGGGCACCTATCAGGTGATGGACATCGGGCGCTTCGTGCGGAGCTTCCAGGCATTCGACGGCGGCGGCAAGCCGGTGCCGGTGAAGCGCGTGTCGGTCAACCAGTGGCGGCTCTCGGATGCGCCGCAGGTGCGGACGATCCGGTACACCATCGCCGAGACCTGGGACACCGAGGTGAAGCGGCACCCGGTGTACCTGATGTGCGGCACCTCCATCGAGGGCGATCACGTCCTGATCAATCCGCACGCCGTCATCGGCTATCCCACCGGCCTGCAGGCCGCCCCCGTCAGCCTCCAGCTGGACTATCCGTCCGAGTGGAAGGTCGGCACCGCCCTGGAACGCCGGAACCGCCGCGAGTACCGGGCCCGGAGCTACGATCAGCTGGTGGACTCCCCCATCCTGCTGGGACGGCTCTCCGAGGCGAGGACCGCCGTGACCGGGGTGCCCATCGAGATCTACACCTACTCCAAGACCGACAAAATCAAATCGGCGCAGCTCCTCGAGGCGATGGATGGCATGCTCGAGGCGGCGGGCCGCTTTCTGGGGAAGCTCCCCGTGGACCGCTACATTTTCCTCTACCATTTCGAGGACCAGAGCGCCGGAGCCTGGGAGCACGCCCTGAGTTCGGAATACGTGTTCGAGGAAACCGAGTTTACCGACTCCCTCGGGCGGCAACTCACCGACATCGCGGCCCACGAGTTCTTTCACATCGTGACGCCGCTCAATATCCACAGCGAGGTCATCGAGCGCTTCAACTTCGTCACGCCGGTGCCCTCCCAGCATCTCTGGCTGTATGAGGGCACGACCGAATGGGCCGCCCACGCCATGCAGCTTCGGACGGGTCTCAAATCGGTCAACGAGTATCTGGAAACGATCGTCCACAAGATGCAGATAGACCGTAACGCGTTCGACTCCAGCTACAGCCTTCGGGAGCTGGCGCTGACCTCATACAGCGATTCGGGGCAGAAACAATACGGCAACATCTACATGCGGGGAGCGCTCGCCGCCGGCCTGCTCGACATCCGCCTGCTGGAGCTCTCCCGGGGACAGCGCGGCCTGCGCGACGTCATCATGGAGCTCACCCGCCGGTACGGCAAGCAGCGGGCGTTTCCGGAGTCCAGTTTCATAGATACTCTGGTGGCGATGACCTACCCCGAGGTGGGCGACTTCTTCCACCGCTATGTCTGGCAGTCGGAAGAGCTCCCGATCGAGGAGTACTACGGCAAGCTGGGCATCCGGCTCATCGAAGACCGGGAGGGCCGGCCGGTGCGGCTCGAGATGGATTCCACCCCCACCCCGGCGCAGCGCCGGCTCCGTGAGGCGTGGCTCGGCCGGAAGCCGGGCCGCGGTTCCGAGCTCTCGCTCGTGGTGGCCATCTCGGTGGACCAGCTCCGCCCCGATTACTTCCGGCGGTTCGCTCGCCAGTTTTCCGGCGGGTTCCGCCGCCTGCTCGACCGGGGGACCTTCTTCGAGCAAGGCCGGCAGAACCACGCCATCAGCGAGACCGCCCCCGGCCACTCGACGATACTCTCGGGCCGGGAGCCTCGGCGGACCGGCATCGTAGACAACGAACACGGCGTCCAGGATCCCACTGCACCTCTGCTGGGAAGTGCGGCGGCACCGGGGGCCTCACCCCGAAACTTCAGGGGGACCACGCTGTACGATTGGATGCTGGCGGGCGATCCGGAGGCTCGCCTGCTTTCGGTCTCCCGGAAAGACCGAGGCGCAATCCTCATGGCGGGAAGCGCGCGAGGTGAGGTTTACTGGTATCACGAGGGCCGTTTCACCACCAGCCGCTACTACGCCGATTCACTGCCCCGGTGGGTGGGAGCGTTCAACGCGCGACGCGGGCCACAGCGGCTGGCCGGTACCATTTGGAATCTCCTCCTCCCCTCCTCCGAGTACCCCGAGCCCGACCGCCTGCCGTTCGAGAACGGCGGGCAGGACGTGGCTTTCCCCCACGCCCTGCCGGGCACCGCGGAGCAGGCGGCGCGGCTGCTGGCAAACTACCCCTGGATGGACTCGCTCACCGCGGCTTTCGCGCTGGAGGGAGTGCGGGTAATGGGACTGGGAAGCCGGGGCCGGCCCGACCTGCTGACCGTATCGTTCTCGACCACCGACGCCGTCGGACATGCCTTCGGCCCAGACTCCCGCGAGCTTCACGATCAACTGCTTCGGCTCGACCGCTGGCTGGGCCAATTTCTCGATTCGCTGGCGGTGCTGGTGCCGGCGGAGCAGACGCTGGTAGTGCTCACAGCGGACCACGGCGTACAGTCGTTTCCCGAGCGCGCCGAGGCCCGGGGCCCGGCCGATGGGGGACGCGTCTGGTTGGGTGACCTCGGCACCGCCGCGGGAACCGAGCTCACCCGGCGGACCCGCTACGACTTCAACTTGAGGTTCGGGAGCGGGCTGCTCGCGGCCGATACCCTCGCTCTCCACGCGCGCGGCGTGCCGGTGGACAGCCTCGCGCGCGCGATTGCCGCGGAGGCGCGGAAGCGGCCCGGGGTCCGGCGGGTCTTCACCCCGGCCACCCTGCGCGCGGCGGCAGCAGCCGACCCCGATGCCGTGCTCTGGCGCAACCAGCTCCCGCCCGGGTTCGGGTGGCTCATCTGCGCCGTCATCGAACCCGGCTTCATCTGGTCCGCGCCGGGAGCGACCTATGCGGACCACGGAAGCACCGCGCCGCTGGATATATCCGTGCCGATAGGGTTCCTGGGTCGGGGGATCGGCCACCGGACGGTGCGGCGCACGGTCAATACCGTGGACATCGCGCCGACGCTGGCGGCGTTGCTGGGCATCCGCCCGACGGAGCCGCTCGACGGGCGGGTGCTGCCCGAGGTCGTGGGGGCGGGAGCGCGCTGAACCGCAATTTTGGGGTTATTCTCAAGGTACAAACCTTGGAGGGTACACCAATGCGCAAGCTACTCACGACCGCTGGCCTCTCACTTCTCTTGTCTGCCACCGCACCTTCCGCCGCATCGGCTCAGTCCGAGGTGGCCGTTGCCTCCCTCTCGTGTGGCTCCGACGGATGGTGCGACAGCACACCGCGACCACTCGGCTTCTACGTGACGGCGGTGGAGGAGGACGGCCGGTACGTGGCGCTGGAAGACGGCACAGTGTGGGAGATCGAGATCTCCGACCGGGCCACCACCGCCGCCTGGCGAGCCGATGACTTCGTCGCTGTGCGGGAGATCCTGGCGCCGATGGGGGACTTCAACTATCTGCTGACTCTACCGGGGAACACCGATACCCGGGCGGCCGCACGGTTGGCGGGCCGCCGGCCGGCCGACTTCCGCTCGGGCGATCCGCTTCCGGAGGCGACTCCGGAGTGACCGGCGACCGTCGTGCCTTGCTGCGGAGTCCGGAGCCTGATCGTTGTCACCCTGAGCGAAGCGAAGGGGCCAAAGCGTCGTTATGGCCCCTTCGCTTCCGCTCAGGGTGACAGGACGCGAAGATCCGACCCAGGGCACTACGAGTAATACCGCCGCAAGTGAGCGGCGACGCCGTCGAGATCGGGGAAGAGACGCCGCTCGTCCACGCTGACCAGGTCGAGCTGGTCGCGGAAGCCGGCCGCGTCGTGCATCGGGATGACGAACTTGGTGAGGGCCGAGCCGAGGTCGTGTCCCTCGAGGAACCGGTCGAACGGCTGCCGCTTGTCGGAGCAGAGGGTAAAGGTGGCCGACTGGGCCACGATCCGCGCGTCCAGTGAGGGCGGCTCCAGCATGCAGGCGAACTCCCGTCCCTGGCCGCTTGCGCCAAAGAACGACGAGGGCGAGAAGGGTCGCTCTTTCCCGAAGATTCCATCCAGATCCTGAATCAGCAGCGCCAGCCCGGGCAGCTCGAAGTGGCGGTGCACGGCCTTCCAGTCGAGCCGCCACACCACCCGGTCGGCTTCGTGCCGGTGACCTGCCGTGGCGAAATGGGCTGCAACCAGCGGCGAATATGTCCAGTCGAGCAGCCGCGTCGGGAGACCATGGTGCTGCGCGGCCACCAGAATCTCCCAGTCGTTCACCGGCGGGTTGCGGAAGTAAGGACGCGAATAGCGGATGAAATTCCGGAGGATGTACTCCTCCAGGTCTGCCTTGGTGTGCGGCGGCGCCACCCCGCCCAGGGTATCGAGGCTGGTGAGCAGGGGCCAGGTGGCGTCGGCGCCGCCCCGATAGATCCCGCTGTCCCGCCGGCGCCGGGTGGTGGGGTCGGGCTCGGTCGGGGTGACCTGGGCGATAAGCTCGCTCAGGTTGGTGACGACGATTTCGGTGATGGACATCGCTACCTCTGTGACGCGCGGGAGCGGCACCGGTCTTGGAAAGGGTGGTTCCGATGGCGGTTCGGGAAGCCCGGCTCCGGCCGGAATGGGCTGAGCTCTATCCCTCTATCGAGCCGGGAATGTGGCATGTGGCGGCCCGGCTGGTTCCGCTGGTGCTGCGATCCCGGCTGCAGGAGCAGCCCGGATGGGAGTTCGCCCGGCGGATCATGTTGGACGAGCATTTCGAATTCAGGGGAGGCCGCCGGCGCGACTCGACCTGGGTCGGCATCCTGTCCCGGGTCGAAGATTCCTAGCCTGCCACCGCGTCCCCTGACCCGTTTCGCTCCCAGTCCCACCGGCTATCTGCACCTCGGCCACGTGGCGAACGCGCTCTTCGTGTGGGGCACGGCGCGGGCGCTTGGTGGGCGCGTGCTCCTCCGTCTGGAGGATCACGACCGCGGCCGCTGCCGCCCCGAATACGAAGCGGCCATCCTCGAGGACCTCGAGTGGCTCGGGCTCGAGCCCGACGCCGGAGAGCCGGCATCGTTCCGTGCCGGACCGTCGCCCTACCGACAATCGGACTGCGGGGCGGAATACGAGGCGGCGCTCGCACGGCTCAGCCGGAGCGCGGAAGTTTACCACTGCGACTGCTCCCGGAAGGACATCGCGGCCGAAGCGGACCCGTTCAACAACGAGGCTCGCTATCGCGGACACTGCCGCCGGCGAGGCTTGGCCGCGGGGCCGGGCAGAGGCACAAGGGTATGGCTGGAGCCGGGGGCCGAGCGCTTTCTCGACCTGTTCCTGGGAGAGCAGGCGCAGGATCCGGCCGACCAGTGCGGCGATCTCCTGCTCCGCGACCGGCTGGGCAACTGGACCTATCAGTTCTCGGTGGTGGTGGATGACCTGCGGCAGGGAATAGACCTGGTCATTCGCGGCCGCGACCTGCTCGACTCCACCGGAAGGCAGATTCGGCTGACGCGGCTGCTCGGCAGGGAGCGTCCCCCGGTCTACCTTCACCATCCACTCATACACCGGCCGGACGGCGCCAAGCTCAGCAAGGCCGGCAACGATACCGGGATCCGCGAGTTGCGGCGGGCAGGCATCACACCCGCCTCGGTGTTAGGCCAGGCCGCTTTCCGCACCGGCTTGCTGGAGCGGCCGACGGCGGTGGACCCGCGCGATCTGGCCGGCCTCTTCAGCGGCCGATCGTTCCCCGCGTGATGCCGTTGCGGATGCGCGCGGCTTTGGCGGAGGCGCGCGGATCAGCTTCCAACCGGCTTTCCACCCGTGCCGTGAGGCGCACCGTTCCGTTGAGCATGAGCGTGTCGGCTCCCCGGAGCACGCGGATGGGGAGCGTGTCTCCCTCACTCCGGCCGAATCGGGTGCGAAAAGCGGGGCCGAAATCAGGGTCGGAGATCGCAATGTCGCCGAGGGCGAGCAGCCGGTCGCCCACCTGAACCCCCGCCTCCTGAGCCACACTGCCCGGGAGGATCTGCTGCACCAGTATGGCGCCGCTGGTATCCTGAGCCGCGGCCAAACCAAGGCGAGGCTCCCTCAGCGTATCGGTGGCCATCCGCATACCTGCCAACGGAAGTATCTCAGCCCAGGGATAGGGCTCCCGTCCGTCTATGTACCTGGTGTTGAAGTCGGCGAACGAACGGCCGCCGGCGGCCCGGGTGACTGTCCGCCACCACTCCACGCCGGTGAAGCCTTTCCCCTGTTTGTACGTCGTCCGATAAAGCTCCCGCATGACATCGTCGAGAGAGCGTCGGTTGTCGCTGCCGTCGCGGATCAGGATATCGAGCATGAACCCCGCGAGTGAGCCCTTGGGATAGTACAGGTATTGGGTGCCGTTGGTCGGCCCGATCCAGGTGGAGAGCGAGGCATCCTCCAGCGCCGTCGGGGGGGCGGCGGCTGTCTCGCTGATCTTCTCGCCGGTAAGCGCCATGAACTGGGCGGAGTCAATGACGCCGCCGCGCACCATCGCGAGATCGCTGTAATAGTCGGTGATGCCCTCGCTGACCCAGAGCCAGACGGTCTCCTGCGGCTCGTCGTAGTCGTAGGGCCACAGATCGGCGGGGCGCAGGCGCTTTACGTTCCAGGCGTGGAAGATCTCGTGTGCCGTGATCGAGGCGAGCAACGGATTTCCGATGAAGGCTGGGTTGTAGATGCCCACGTGCGAGTTCTGGTGCTCCAGCGCGCTGCCGCCCCCTTGCTGGGGCGTGAAGATGAGCAGATTGGTGTAAGTCTCCCAGGGAGTCTCCCGAAAGACAGCCGACATCGGCGGGGTGATCTTGCTCGCCTGGTCCCAGAGTAATGCCCGGCCGGGCCCGGTCATCGCCCCCGCGGGATAGGTGGCGAGCCGCATCCACTTGCCGCCCACCCGCATGCTGTCGAAATCCATCCGCCCGATGAAGAACGGCATGTCCACCAGGTCGTGGTAATTGCCGGCGCGATAGGAGCGCGGTGCCGGCCCCGGCTGCATTCCGGTGGCTACCAACCATCCCGGTTGAGTCTGCACGGTCACGGTGGCGGGAAAGTCGAACCCCCGGCCTTCCGGATAGGGTAGAATATTGGTCCCGTTTAACAGCACGAAATCGGGGCGGGCCCACGCCATGGCGTTGTCCAGCGAGTCGGCCAGGTAGTCGAAGCTCACCCTGGCCGACCGCGCGCCTCCGGGCTGAAGCCGCCAGGTGTCGTGGTCGAGCTTGTCCCAGCGCAGCGGTGTGCCTCCGGCGGTGGCCGCGAAGTTCGAGACCCAGCGGGCGAAGTAGCTGATCTCGTACGCGCCCGGGGTCCAGGCCGGAAACGACAGGAGTACCGGCCCGGGTCCGGTAATGTCGAACGCCAACGCGACCCTGATGGTGCGACTGGCGGCGGTGGTCGAATCGAAGCTGAGCTCGTAGCGCAGGTTGGCAAGCGGAGCCGACTGAGCCGGGGCGGCCGCGGGCGTGAAGAGAAACGTCAGCGGTATTAGAAGCCGGAAGCTGTCACCGAGCATGGGGCGATCCAGTAGAAGAGATCCAAACCGTGGGCACCACTACCCATTAATTACGAAAACTGCACGCCAGCAAAATAAACGAAACCGCATACCACAGAGGCACAGAGGACACAGAGAAAGGACTTTTGTGGGTGTGCTGTTGACCACCAGTAGTTCTCTCCGCAGTTCTCCGCGTCCTCCGTGCCTCTGTGGTGAACAATAGAGCAGATCCCTGGAGCAGATCGCGAATTTCAGCTGCCGAGGGGGTCGTGCGCCGCACCCGCGAGCGCCGGCTCCGGCATCGAGGTAGCCATGCCTTCGGGGAGCTCGGGGCCGAGCTCTCCCTCCCATCGAGCCATGACCGCGGTGGCGAGACAGTTGCCGACCAGGTTGACCATGGTTCGCGCCATGTCCATGAGCTCGTCCACCCCGAGGATCACGGCCACACCTTCCAGGGGCAGCCCGAAGGCAGTGAGGGTGCCGGAGAGCACCACCAGCGAGGCTCGCGGCACCCCGGCGACCCCTTTACTGGTGATGAGCAGGGTCAGCATCATGATGAGCTGCTGTCCCACCGTGAGCTCGATACCGGCCGCCTGCGCCACGAAGATCGACGCGACTCCGAGATACAGCGTCGAGCCATCGAGGTTGAAGGAGTATCCGGTCGGCATCACGAAGGCGACGATCCGGCGCGGCACCCCGAACTCGATCATCCGCTGCATCGCCATCGGGAGCGCGGCGTCGGAGGAGGTGGTGGTAAAGGCTATCACCGCCGGGTCTTTCACCGCTCCCAGAAAGCGGCGCAGCGGAATGCGGGCCAGCAGCGCCACCGGCACCAACGCGACGAGAGCAAAGACGATGAGAGCGCCATACAGCGTCGCCACCAGCAGCCCCAGATTGGCCAGCACCTGGATCCCGCTGTGGCTCACCGTCACCGCCATCGCGGCGCCGATCCCGATCGGCGCGTAGCGCATGACGATGCCCACGAACTTGAACATCACCTCCGCCAGCCCCTCGCAGAAGCCGAGCATGACCTCCTTGGGCTTTCCCCTCACCTGCGTCAGCGAGAGCCCGAAGAGGGTGGCCCAGAACACCACCTGGAGCACCTCGTTGTTCGCCGCGGCCTGGAAAAAGCTCTGGGGGACGATGTGTTCCAGGAACCCGCCCACCGTGGTGGGAGTGGCCTGGGGGATAGGAGCCCCGGGGTCGGGCTGGGGTAGCACCACCCCTACACCGGGTCGGGTCAGATTGACGGCGATGAGACCGATGGCCAGCGCGACAAAGGTCATCAGCCAGAAATAGCTGAGCGATTTGATCGCCAGCCGTCCTATCCGCTTCAGGTCGTCGCCATGACCGGCGATCCCGATCACCAGCGTTCCAAAGATGATCGGCACGACCACCGACTTGATCATCCGGAGGAACAGAGTGGAGAGCGGCTTGAGCGAGGCGGCGAATTCGGGAGCCAGCCATCCGATCAGGATGCCGGCGCCCATACCGATGAAGATCCACCAGGTGAGGGAGAGACCTCGAAGGGTGCGCCACATAGGCTATCGGGGGTGAAAGGGGGCGAGCTCTTCCGCTTTGGCCTCGATGCCTGCCAGGAGCGACCGGTACGACGCGGCGAATTTGGCTACGCCGTCCTGCTCCAGCTCGCGGGTGACCGCCGCCAGGCCAATCCCGCTCGCCGCCAGCGCCCTCAGTTGCGGCTGGGCGGCGGCGACTCCCTCGTGAATGCGAACCGCCGGGCTGCCGTGGTCCCGATACGCGGCAAAGGTCTCGGGCGGCATGGTATCCACCGTGCGCGGAGCCACCAGCGCCTCGACGTAATACAGCTCGGGATATCGAGGATCTTTGGTGCTGGTGGAAGCCCACAATGGGCGCTGCGGGCGGGCACCCGCCTTGGCCAGGCGGTCCCAGCGCGGCGTGCCCAGGGACCATTCGAATAGCCGGTAGGCGGCGGAGGCATTGGCGATGGCGATCTTTCCGCGCAACCGGTGGGGGTCGCCTTGCCGGTCCAGCAGAGCGTCCACCTTGCCGTCCACCCGGCTCACGAAGAAGCTCGCCACCGAGGCCACCCGCCCCAGTGGCAGCCCTCGAGCGAGGCGCTGTTCCATTCCGGCCAGGAACGCCTCCAGTACGGCCGCGTATCGCTCCACCGAGAACAGCAGGGTGACGTTGACGCTGATGCCGGCGGCGAGGCAGTGGGTGATGGCGGGCAGCCCGGCTTCGGTGCCCGGGATCTTGATCATCGCGGTCGGCCGGTCGAGCGCCCCCCACAACCGCTCGGCCTCGTGGATAGTCCCCTCGGTGTCGTTGGCCAGGGTAGGGGAGACCTCGAGCGAGACCAGGCCGTCGCTGCCTCCGCTCGTCCGGTACAGCGGGGCGAACTCGGCGCATGCCGCCCGCACGTCCGCCACCGCTATCGCCTCGAAGATCTCCCCGGCACTTCGCCCCTGCTCGGTCGCTTCCCGGATCTCATCGTCGTACAACCGGCTGCCTGCGACCGCCTTCTCGAAGATGGTGGGGTTCGAGGTCATGCCGCGGAGGCCGTCCTCCTCGATCAGCCGGCGCAGCTCGCCTGAAGCGACGAGATCGCGGGTGATGTAGTCGTACCAGGGACTCTGTCCCAACTCGCCAAGCCGAACCAGGGGATTACCGCTCACGCCGACCTCCGTGCCAGAAGCTTCCAGATGATTTCCGCGGCGCCCTCAGGAGTGAACTGGAACTCCTGGTAGAGCCGCTTGCCTGGGGCGGACGGGCCGAAGCCTTCCATGGCCAGCATAGCCCCGTCGTCGGTGATCCAGCGAAGCCAGCCGAATGCCGAGGCGGCCTCGATGCCAAGCCGCGAACAGGTCCCACGACGGCATTGACACCACCCGTACCCGCACCCGGTCGGTCTGGAGCAGGCGAGCCGCCGCCAGCGCGATGTGCACCTCGGTCCGGTGGCGATGAGAATGGCTTGGGGGACGCCGCCAGAGGGGTCGAGCAACACGTACGCCCCCCGCTTCACTCCGTCAGCCGAGCCCAAGGTGGTGCGGTCGAGCACCGGCAGCTTCTGCCGGCTCAGCACCAGCAGGGTGGGCCCGTCGAGCCGTTCCATGGCCACCGGCCACGACTCGATCGTCTCGCTGCCATCGGCAGGACGGAGCATGGCGAGATTGGGAATCGCGCGCAGCATGGCCAGATGCTCCACCGGCGGGAGCGAGCGCCATCGGGGTGCCCGGATGCCCCGACTGCGCCTGCTCCACCGCGTCCATCGAGCACGCGCGGATCGCATTGGTGCTGCGCCAGACGAGACCGTCGTGAGGAGCCGCGGCATCGGGGCGGGAGGGAGCACCCTCGAGGCGCGCAGCTCGCATTTAGATCCTTCGACCTTCGACCTGCGACCTGCGACTTCCTCCCACCGAATACGCTCCCGGCGCCGCCAGCGCCAGTGCCAGGGCGATGCCCAGCACCGTGAAGGGGTGCTCCCAGCCGCCCTGGCTGAAGTCGAAGCCCTTGGACCAGTGGACCATGAAGATGGCCCCCAGCATGTCTATGACGATCAGGAGGCCGGCGATGTCGGTGGCTACCCCGATGAGGATGAGGATGCCACCCACCACCTCGACCAGAGTGGCGAACGCGGCACTGAGACCGGGAGCCGGAATTCCCATGCTTCCGAATCCAGCCACGGTCCCGCCGAAATCCAGCAGCTTGGGTATGCCGTGGTAGAGCATTACGGCGGCGAGCACGATCCGAAGAACGAGCAGCGCGGCGTCGGTATTGAGCGGGACAAAGCGGCGCATGGTATGCCTTGAGGTGAGGTGAGCCGACAACGAAAGAATGACTCGGGTGGACCCTCAGCGTCACCAGGTGGTACTATGACCTATCGTTCGGGTTCACCCTCTCTCATCCTTCGTGAGGCCCGGTGCCGTCTCTGGCGACCTCAGGCTTGGATCAGCCCGATCGCACTTACGAGATCCACGAAGTTGCCCAGCTTACCGGTCTGGCGCCAGCCCGGCTGCGTGCCTGGGAACGGCGTTACGAGATCATCCGACCCCGCCGCATGCCCAACGGCTACCGGGCGTACACCGGCGATCAGGTCGCCCTGTTGAGGGCATTCGCCCAGCTGGTAGAGGCCGGCGAGCGGATCGGTGACCTGGCCGCGCGCCCTCGGGAAGAAGTCCTCTCTCAGGCCGAGAGCCGCACCTTCGACGGTTCCCCTCAGGCGGCACTGCTCCACGCCATCAAGGGCTTCGATCGCGAGCGCCTGGAGGGGCTGGTGGCGCAGCAGCTCTCGTTGCGGGGGCTCAGGGCTTTTGCCGAGGAGGTGGTGCTGCCACTGGCGCAGGAGGTGGGGGACCTCTGGGCGCTGGGAAAGATTCCCATCGCCGCCGAGCACCTGGCCAGCGAGGTCGTGCTGCACGCCCTCAAAGGAGGGCTGCGCGTGGCCCGGGGAGGTGGGCCGCTCATCGTGGCCGGCTGCCTTCCCACCGAGCGGCACGAGTGGGGAGTTCTGGCCTCTCTCGCGGTGATCCAGGAAGAAGGCTGGCGCATCCACTACCTGGGAGCCGACCTCCCGGTCGAAGAGGCCGTCGAAGCCGCCTGGAAGCTGTCGCCCCGGGCGCTGGCGCTCAGCAGCAGCGATCCGGCCATCGTCCGGGCCAATCTCCCGTCACTCGCGGCACTCCCCGCCAAGTTGCCCCCCGAGGCCATGGCGGTGGCCGGCGGCGGCGGGATGGAGCCATATGCACGGCTCCTGCGTACCTACGGTTATCACCTCGGACTGGGCGCATTCAGGAAGGTGCCACGCTGATGACAGCGCACGTACACCCCGGCCTGCCAGGCGGCTCGGTGGATTTCTCCGTTGCCGATCCGGCCGCCCGCCACGTCGTGGTGATCGGCGCCGGCCTCGGCGGGCTTGCCGCCGCGATCCGACTGCGGCACCGCGGATATCGGGTCACCCTGCTCGAGCGCCACGCCCATCCGGGCGGCCGCTGCGGGCTCTGGGAATCGGAGGGCTTCCGCTTCGACACCGGGCCGACCCTCCTGCTGATGGTGGACTATCTCCGGGCGCTGTTCGAGGAGGTCGGCAGGCCGATGGAGGAGTACCTCGACCTGGTCCAACTCGATCCCAACTATCGGGTCCACTACGCGGACGGCACCACGCTCGACGTCACCAGCAGGCTCAACGCGATGCTCGAGGGGGTCGAGCGGGTGGAGCCCGGCGTCGGTCCCCGGTTCCTCCAGTTTCTCGCCGCCACGGCGCAACTCTACCGCATCGGGCTCGACGGCTTCGTGGACCGCAACGTCCATCGCCGGGGAGACTTCTTCAGTCCCCGGAACGCCGGGCTGCTGCTGCGCGCCCGCGCGATGGAGCGGCTGCAGCGGATGGTCGGCCGCTATTTTCGCAGCGAGAAGCTGCGGCACACCTTCAGCTTTCAGTCGCTCTACCTGGGGCTTTCGCCCTTCGAGTCACCCGCGATTTACAGCCTGCTTCCCTACACCGAAGTGGCCGGCGGACTCTACTTCCCTAAAGGCGGGATGCACGCGTTGCCCCGGGCGCTGGCGCGGCTGGCCGAGGAGCTCGGAGTGACGATTCGCTACGGAGCCGATGTCACCCGGCTGGAGCGGACCGGAACGAAGGTCTCGGCCGTGATCCTGGCGGATGGCTCCAGGCTCAGCCCCGACCTGGTGCTGGCCAACGCCGATCTTCCCTACGTCTACCACACTCTCCTCGGCGAGCCTCATCCCCGGATTGACCGATTCGACTTCAGTTGCTCGGCGTTCCTCCTGTATCTCGGCGTGAACCGGCGTTACTCCCACCTGCCGCACCACACGCTGGTGGTGCCGGCGGATCTCCGAACCGCCTGCGAGGACATCTTCTCCCGCCACCGGGTGCCGGCCGACCCGGCGTACTACATCTGCGTTCCCAGCAGGACCGACCCGAGTCTGGCGCCGCCCGGTTGCGAGAATGTCTACGTGCTGGTGCCGGTGCCCAGCCAGGCCCGGGGCCGGGAGATCAACTGGCAGGTCGAGGGCCCCCGGCTCGAGACGGCGATGCTGGAGCGGTTGGAACGATTCGGTCTCACCGATCTGCGGCGGCATGTCGTCACCAGCCGGACGTTCACCCCGGCCGACTTCACCCTCGACTTCTCCGCTACGCGCGGGGAGGCTTTCGGTCTGGCGCACGGCATTGATCAGGTGGGGTACTTCCGGCCCCACAACCGGCATCCCCGGTACGGCAACCTCTATTTCGTGGGCCAGAGTACCCATCCCGGGTGCGGGATCCCGATGGTGCTGATCTCGTCCCGCCTGGTGGTGGAGCGCATGGCAGAGGAGCAGGCGGTGCGGCTGTGAGCGGCACGGCTCTCGAGCGCAGCTACGCTCGCGCGGAGCAGGCCACGGCGGTCTGGGCCCGGAGCTTCTACTTTGCCAGCCGATTTCTGCCTCTGGAAAAACGCCGCGGGGTGTTCGCGCTCTACGATTACTGCCGCCATGCCGATAACATAGTGGATGCCCGGGGCGAGCGGTCCGGGGCTCAGGTGCGGTCCGACCTGCACGCGCTGGGCGCGGCCGTGCGCTCTATGCACGCGGGTGCCTGGCCGGAGTCGGAGCGCTGGCTCGCACTGGCCGACACCCTGCACCGCTATGAGGTGCCTCTCGCGCCCCTGCTGGAGCTGCTCGAGGGGGTAGCGCTCGATCTGAACGAGGTCTCCTATCCCGACTTCGCTTCGCTGCACCGCTATTGCCGCCTGGTGGCCGGCGGCGTAGGCCTGATGCTGGGGCCGGTGCTCGGCGCGACGTCTTACCGCTTTCGCGAACCCGGAATCGGGCTCGGCGTTGCCATGCAGCTGACCAACGTCCTGCGCGACGTGGCCGAGGATCTCGACGCCGGGCGGCTCTATCTTCCTGCCGACGAGCTGGCCCGCTTCGGGGTGGACCGCGCCGCGCTTCAGCGCCGTCAGGCCACGCCGGAATTCATCTCGCTGATGCGGTTTCAGATCCAGCGCGCTCGTGCCCTCTTCGATGCCGCCGATCCGGTGGTGAGGCTCTTTCCCCAGGACGGCTCGCGCCTGACCGTACGCCTGCTGCAGCGCACGTACGCCGGGATCCTCGACGGGATCGAGCGCCTGGGCTATGATGTGTTTCGGGCCCGGGCCTACGTGTCGAGACCTCGCAAGCTGATAATTCTCGGGCGCGCCGTGTGGTCCGAGCTTCCCCGCCCGGCGATCTTCCCATCAATCCGCTCCGCCTGAATCGCTACCCTCCGCCTCCTACGCCGGCCGCCGCCTGGATGTTCGAGCGCTATGTCCGGCGGCAGGCGAGCCGCCACTTCTCCGGCGTCCACTGGGCCGGCGGGGGCGCCTCCGAGCGTTGGGACCGCTCGATTCCCACGCTCTTCATCGCCAACCACACCAACTGGTGGGACGGGTTCATCGCCTGTCTGGTGAGCCGAGGGCTGGGGTTGGGCTTTCAGGTGCTCATGGAGGCGCAGCACCTGGCCCGCTACCGGGTGTTTCTGCGGGTGGGCGCGCTTCCCCTTCGGCGGGGGCGACCCCGCGAAGCGTACGCCGACCTCACCGCGGCCGCGGCCTACCTGCGTCCGGGAACGGGTCTCTGGATCTTCCCTCAAGGTGAGCGGCGACCTCCGCGCGAGCCGCTGGCCCGCTGCGAGCGCGGGGCGGCCCACCTGGCGCTGGGCCATGGTGCTCCCCTCCGCATCTGCCCGGTCGCGTTCCGGTACATCCACCTGGGAGAGCAGCTTCCCGAGGCCTTTGCGCTGGTGGGAGAGGAATGGCTGTTGCGGCCGGGCGCTGTTTCCGGGCGCGCAGCGCTGATGGAGGCGTTTGCCGGGCGGCTGGCGGGCACCATCGGTGAGCTCGACGCTCTCGTGGCCTCGGAGAATGTCGCCCCCTTCAGGCCGCTGGCCGCGGGGCGCCTGTCGGTCAACAAGCGGCTCGACCGGTTCCGGCACCTCGTGGGTCTTCTCCGGGGACCTTTCGAGGCCCGCAATGGATAGCCTGCCGCTGCTGCGGGCGCTTCACATCGCCGGAGCGGTGCTCCTCCTCGGCAATGTGGCCGTGACCGGTTTCTGGGCCACCTTCCTCTATCGGGCGCGCTCCACGGTGCCCTTCCAGCCCGTGGCCCGGGCGATCATGTGGGCCGACGTGATCTTCACTCTTGCCGGAGGCGTGTTGCTGACGGTGAGCGGGATACTGCTCACCATGCGGCAAGGGTACCAGGTATGGGAGACCACCTGGCTGCTCAAGGGAATCGTGGCGCTGGGAGTTTCCACGGTCTTGTGGCTGGTGGTGCTGCTGCCGGACCAGTGGCGGCTGGAGCGGCTGACTTCGGGCGACGAGGCGGCGTTGCGCCGGATTTTCCTGCGGTGGAGCGTAGTAGGGTGGGGGGCGACTCTGGTGCTCTTCTACGGTTTGTGGGCGATGGTGGGAAAGCGGTAGGCCGCAGTCGCCGGCGATGGATCCGGGCCGGCTTCAGCGCCGTAGCTCTCCGGACGTAGACCTCTTCGCACATACTCAACAGACAGGCGCTATGCGACACCCAGCCAGGTCGGTCCTCGCGCTCGCCGCGGCCCTTACTCTGGGCTCCGCGCCGGCCGCCGCCCAGCGGAGCTTCGACCATTCCGCGTTCGGCCGCCTGCTGCAGCAGCACGTGCGCAACGGGATGGTGGACTACGATGCCTTCGAGACCGCCCCCGAGTTCAAGTCGTATCTTCGCAGTCTGGCTGCCTTCGATCCCCGGAAGCTGCCGCGCGACGAACAGCTGGCCTTCTGGATCAACGCCTACAACGCGTACACCATCGAGCTGATCAATCGGCACGGTGAGCGAAAGTCCATCCGCAACATCAATAAGTCCATCGGGTTTATCAAAGGGTACGGCCCCTGGAACGAGAAGCTGGCGGCGGTCGGCGACTCCGTCTACGGCCTGGACCACATCGAGCAGAAGATCATTCGTCCCGAATTCAAGGAGCCGCGAATCCACTTCGCGCTGGTCTGCGCCGCCATGGGCTGCCCACCGCTCCGCCGCGAAGCCTACACCGGTGAACGGCTCGACCGGCAATTGGACGAACAGGCGCGAACTTTCCTGCTCCGGTCGCCGGCCAAGAACCGGGTGGATGTGGCCGCCCGCACCGTGCACCTGAGCGAGGTCTTCAAGTTCCGCGACTATGAGAAGGACTTCGGCGGCAGCGAGGAAGCGATCGCCCGGTACATTGCGCGGTTCCATCCCGAGGGTCCCGAAAAGGCGCTGCTGCAGAGCGGCGATTTCCGGGTCAAGTACACCAAGTACGACTGGACGCTCAACAGCCAGGAACAGGCCGCGCAGGCTTTGAAATCCTAAACCAACAGCTCACCACAGAGACACAGAGAGCACAGAAACAGCAAGTGTAGTGTCCTCCGTGCCTCTGTGGTATGCCACTACATGGCCACCATGAGTCGCAACCCCACGAATGCCGCCATGATGCGCAATCTGCTGCAGATCATTCGCCAGCCCGTCCTCAGCGACACTCGACGGAATCTGGCCCGGTCATGGGCTCGGGTTCCCCCTCACCTTCGGGTGCCCCAGCAGATGCTCGGCCGGGGCGGCAACGGTTGCGGCGCCACCATAGGAGCGATGCCGCGCTGCGATTTTGCCTGCGTCGGGTGCTATCTGGGCGAGGAGGCCAATCGGATCCCGCCGGAGCCGGTCGAAGCCATCAAAGCTCAGATGCGCGCCCTCCGCCCCACTCTGGGACAGGCCGGCAACCTTCAGCTCACCGACGGAGAAGTGACTCTCCGACCCGTGGAGGAGCTGATCGAGCTGCTCCGATATGCCCGGGAGCTCGAGCTCATTCCCATGCTCATGACCCACGGCGATTCGTTTCGGCGGCGCCCCGGATTGCTGGAACGGCTCGTCGTGGAAGGCGGGCTCGTCGAAGTCAGCATTCACATTGACACGACTCAGCGTGGCCGGCTCGGCGCCCGGTACCGCCATGCGCGCCGCGAGGAGGAGCTGACGCCCTTGCGCGACGAGTTCGCCGAGCTCATCCGCCGGGCCATGCGCGCCACCGACCGGCCCATCCGCGCCGCCACCACCATGACCGTTACCGCCGATAACCTCGAGGGCGTCCCTGCGGTGATGCGCTGGCTGCTCCGGAACACCGATGCCTTTCGGCTGGTCAGCTTCCAGCCGGTGGCTCAGGTCGGGCGCACCGTGTCCGGCTTGGGGGGCGGAGTGTCGGTGGAGGCGCTCTGGGCGAAAGTGGCGGAGGGAATCGACGCTGATGGCGAGCGGGGGGAACGCGGGCAGATGTGGGTGGGCCATCCCGGATGCAGCCGCTATGTTCCCGGCGTGGTCGTGGCCGAACGGAACCAGGCGCCGCGCTTTCACGCGCTCCGGCAGTCGGGCGACGCTACCGACGAGCGTATCGTGGATGGCTTTCTCGAGCGCTTCGGCGGGATCAGCTTCCGCCGCGACAGCGGGCTCGAGCGCCTGGCACGCTACCTGGGAGTGCTCCTGGCGGATCCCCGCTTTGTGCTGGGGAATCTCGGTCCCTACGCGCTGCACTGGCTTCGCCGGCTCGATCGGGGTGGGGCCATTCGGTCTCTCGGAAAGCTTCTCACCGGGCGCGCACAAACCAACGGGTTCGTGATCGTCTCCCATCATTTCATGAGCCGCGCGGAGATCGAAACGGCGTTGGGTCAGGAGCGTCTCGCCCTCTGCATATTCCACGTCCCGCTGGACGGCCGGCTCGTCCCCATGTGTGAGGTCAACGCGCTCGGTGGGCGGGAGCGGTATTACCAGCGCATGCAGTCGCGGCGAGAAGTCCCGGCCGCGAGCCTTTGACCTACTCGTTACACCGGACGAATGGCTACCGGAAGGCGGAGTAGCTGGGTGAGAGCGCTGCTGGCCGTCTTTCTGCTGCCGATTCTCATCGGCGGAGTAATACTGCTGGTCGCGGGGCGCCCGCTCGCGTTCGACGTCGTGCGCCGGATGACCGCCCGCAAGTTTCCCCAGGTGGAGTGGATCGGGGCCGAGGAGCTGGCACGCTGGCGCGAGGACCCCCGGGGTCCACGTCCGGTAGTGCTCGATGCGCGGACGGCCGAGGAATACGCCGTCAGCCACCTGCGTGACGCCGTCCGCATTGATCCCTACCAGCCCAGCCTGCAGCCGCTGCAAGGCTTCCCCCAAGACACGGCGATCGTGGTCTACTGCGCGGTAGGGTATCGCAGCGCCCGGGTGGCCCATTTCCTGGGCCGGCAGGGCTACGGCAACGTCTACAACCTCGATGGAAGCCTCTTCCGGTGGGCCAACCAGGGACGCCCCATCTTCCGGGACGGCCAGCCCGCCGCGCTGGTCCATCCGTATGATCGCCTGTGGGGGCTGCTGCTGGCTTCCGATTACCGCGCCCGGGTTCCCGAAGTCGAGCGGCGCTCCGCCGCGCCCTGAATATCCAGGGAAAGGGCGCTGGTAACTCCCGCGCTCCCAGCGATGCAGCAGCTTGCCAGAGCTTTGGAATAATCCCTTAGTTTGTCCGGGGAGAGCTCCGGTGCTGTATTCACAGGAAGGGCACGAAGGGCACGAAGTACACGACCTTCGTGCCTTCGTGGTAAAAGGGCCAGTGATTCCCCCATTCAGCCCTCCGATGAGGTCAGCAAGACCAAGCCACACCACCCCGTTAGCCAAAAACCTGTCATTCTGGCGTCAATCTTGCTATTTTTAGAGCTTGTGCCAAGCTGATCCTGGTTTCCAGGCAGCCAATTCACCCTTAACCTGGATTTATGTGGCACGAAGATCACGCAGACATTCCGCAGTCTCCGTTCCGAGTTTTCGCCGCTCCCCCGGTCGCTCCATGCAGTCGCACCGCG
>JACCQZ010000023.1 GCA_013813875.1 Gemmatimonadales bacterium
AAGTGCTCATCGGGCAGAGGCCGCGGCCCTGCCGGAGCGGGGGGCGGTGGTTGCCGGGTGAGCAGCAGGAGCCGCTTCTCGGCCACGTTGGCGGCGACCTCCCAGATCCCGGCGGTGAGCCAGGGGTACAGGTCGGCGTATTCCGGCTTGAGCCGTGCTTGACGTACGGTGAGCGTCATCCGCGATACATACCTGCTCGACGTGGTGGCGGTCCGGTCCAGGGCAGACGCCTTTCGGCGGACGTCCTCCGCTGGAATTCGGTGAGCCGTGGCAGGCAGCCCGAAGGGCCGAAGCATGCGAAGGACCCCAGTACAAGCGTCAGAATTGTGGAGAGTACCGCAAGCCACTCGGCGTGTGTCGGGTGGACTGCGCCCCCCTCCAACGATGAGGGTGGTCTGTCAGTTTCGAGACGCAAGATGCACGGCACCGGGTCGCGACGATGTGACGCGCATCGCAACGGCAGGGGCATTACTCACCCTCGCTTACGAATTCGATCTCCGGCTCGTCGCCGCAGCCGGACCAGCGGAGCTGGACGTGTCCCGGCGTCTCGCCGAACACGCCGGAGGCATGGAGCTCGCCGGCGTCGAACCGCTGGGGGCTGCCGGCACAGCCGGCGTTATAGTGCAGCGGCGTGGGGGTGGTCACGGTGAGGGCGAAGCTCTCGGTCCCCCGGGCCCAGCCGAAGGTGCCGGACACATCGAGGGTGCCGCTGGGCACCGGCCGGTTGATCTGGAGCGGCGCCTCGGGGGTGTACGCAACCGTCCACTGCTCCTCCACGGCTGCGTCGGACTGGCCGGGGAAGGTGCGGATCGCCTGGAGATCGGTGGTGAGCTGCAGGGCCGAAATCGAGCCGCCGAGCCCGCGGAAACCGTTCCGGGTAATGGAGTAGCCGGCGTCGCCGGCGCTGAAGGGGGAGCGCAGCGTCGTGATCGTGGCCTCGTAGCCGAACCCGGCCGTTCCGGGCACGGGATCCTGGATCTGGAGCTGGCCGATGAGCTCCAGGGTGCCGCCGCGGAAGTCGCTGAAGCGGCAGGGAGGCGCCACGAAATTGTAGGTGGCGTCGTCGGGGATCCCGTCGCCGTCGCTGTCGGTGGCGGAGGAGGGGGTGGCGCAGGGGGTCTCGGGGGCGGTGCCGATGGGCGAGAGGAGCGTGGCCAGGGAGAGGGCGTTGAGCGCGGCCTCGACCTCGTCGCGGGTGGTGAGCCCGATGGCGGTGGCCTGGTCATCGGACGGGGTGCCGGGACCGTTTGAGTCGCCGCAGCCGGCGAGGGCCACCAGCAGGGCCGCGAAGGGGGTGGCGGTGCTCCAGGGTCGGCGCATGGGGGCTGCTCCTCGGCGTGCGGGGTACGTCTCCGAGGATAATGGGGGGAGTTACGGCCGAACAGGTACCACCTTCTCACCGGCAGACTACGAAGGTGCGGTGCAGATTCCGCGGCGCTCACCAAGGCTCCGCAGGCGCGCGATATCGTTCCCGGAGAACGCCGGTATATCGGTGGCTGGCGCCACGGTCCTCGCGTTCTTCGCCGGTGCCGGCGCTGGGCTGGTGATCGCCCACATCGTGAACGCGAACCAGGACACCGGGGAGGGAAAGCTCGAGAATTACTTGGCCATCCCGCTCGGACTAGGTGGGTTTACCGCGATGACTGTTTTCGTCGCAATGGGAGACTGAACCGCCGATTGTGACAGACCCACCTCTCCTGCTCCGGCAGGAGGACTACCGTCGTTCAGCGGCGGGCTACTGGTGGAAACGGTGTGGCCGCGCTGAATCTTATCGTTGCTCTCGGTACTGTTCAATGGCGCGAACTGGGAGGCTGGCGTAATCCGCGCACGTTTCACAAGGACACGATGATCCATTTCTCCCGCCACCCTGTAGGTCTGACTCCAGCTGCGCTCATCGCCTGACCCAAGTTTCCCCTTGTCAGGCACGCAGCCTTCGATGTCGCAAAGCAGGCCCTCAATGTCGCAAAAAGGGCCTATCGGGGGCTCGCGGCGCGACCATCTTTTGAGAACTGCCGGGCCATTGACCCAGGTTTCCCGCCGCGCCGGGTCCGACCGGCACATTACAACTCGACAACCGCATTGGGGAGAATCCGTTGACGGATTGTTGTTGTGGGTTCCGCATACTCTCAAATCATCCCCGTTTTGCGAGACAGTATGGAACCGCAACGATACCTTCGATGTCTTGGTCCACCCGCGCTCTTTACTGACACAGGTGAGCCAATCCG
Source organism: Gemmatimonadales bacterium (assembly GCA_013813875.1). Classification (GTDB taxonomy): domain Bacteria; phylum Gemmatimonadota; class Gemmatimonadetes; order Gemmatimonadales; family GWC2-71-9; genus CAVVWJ01. The sequence continues at coordinate 2,226 of JACCQZ010000023.1, forward strand.
CTTCCGGACCAAGAAGCACCTCGCCCTCCTCGTGTTTCTTGCCGTAGAGCCCCGCCGGTCCCACCGCCGCGACCGCCTGGCGGAACTCCTTTGGCCCAACGTGACAGTGTCTGAAGCGCGCCATTCGCTGGCGACCGGGCTTTCTATCCTGCGGCCTCGACTGGGGCCGGACGGATTGGACACCAACCGTGAACAGGTGCAACTGGCGCCGGGCCGCGTAGTCCTGGATCTGGACCGATTGGCTGCCGGTGACGTACTTGGCTCGGAAATCACGCAACCGCTGGAGGTCGCGGCCTTTCTGGACGGATTTGAGATTCCCGACGCCACCGAGTTCATGATGTGGAAAGACCGGCAGCAGGCGCGGCTGCTGCCGATCATCAAGGATGCGCTGGTGGTTTTGATCGATCGCTGCCGGCGCACCGGTGATACGCGTCAAATTGAAGATCTTGCAGACAAGATGCTGGCACTCGATGATCTTAGCGAGGAGGCCGTAAGAGCAAAAATGGAGGCTCGAGCGTTTGCTGGTGACCGCCTTACTGCGCTCAAGACGTTTGAAGCGTGGAAGGATAAACTAGCTCGTGAAATCGATGCCGTACCATCCACCCTTATTGACGGCATGGCAGTCCGACTGCGGCGCAGGGGATGGGAGCGAACGACCAGAACGGAAATTCCCCCCGTTCCTACTGACCAATGGCGGAATAGACCATTCGTCGGCAGAGCCTCCGAGTATCGGGCCATCTACGAAGCTTGGGAGGGCATGCGCAAGGGCATCTCTAGCCACGCACTTATCGTCGGAGATTCAGGGATCGGCAAAACAACTCTAGTGGAACGCTTCACAACCGCTGCCGCTCTCGAAGGAGCAGCAATTAGCCGTGTGCAGTGTTACGACC
>JACCQZ010000024.1 GCA_013813875.1 Gemmatimonadales bacterium
ACTGCGCAGCGTCCCGCATCACCTTGAGGCGCTGCTCCTCGACCCGGTAGCGCGTCCCCAGCTCCTCCACCCTGTCCTTGGCTCGGCTCGCTTCCATGGTGGAGATCAGCTCCTTAGCCGCCAGGCCCTCGGAGGCGTCGGCCACCCGCTGGGCATCGAGATACGCCGAGCGCGCCGCGGCCACGGCTGCTTCCTGGTTGAGGCGCTGAGTCTCGAGATTGGTGCTGAGATCAACCTGGGTGGCCTGCTGCGCGGTGAGCTGGCGCTCCGATTCGAGCGCCTCGAGCTGTACGTCGGGATTGCTGAGCTCCAGCAGAGGAGTTTCCGGAGTGACCTCCTGGCCCGGCTCGGCCAGGCGCCGCTCCACCCGCCCCGCGGTCACTGCCGTAATCCAGCGCACCCGCTCGGGCACCAGGGTGCCGGGGCCCCGCACCTCGATGACGAGCGGGCCGCGCTGGACGGAGTCAATCCAGACCGAGGCGCGATCCACTCGGGGCGCGGCAGGCTTGAGCCCGCGCAGTCCGAGCGTCGTCAGCAGAATGGCGAGGACGGCGATAGCGCCGTAGATGAGCCGCTTCCGTCCGCGTTGTGCCGGCGCCCGAGCTATATCCACGCTTTCAGCTTTCCTCTTTCTTGCGATCCGATGTGAAGCGAGTGCGCTAGTCGCCATGGCGGTGAAGTCACCGCCGCGTTCACCTCTTAGGGAAGGAGCGTGCCACGCGCCCAGCTTGCGCAATGCGTTGGAATCGCAAGATTTGGAAGCGGGAGCCGGAGTGGGCCCGCCGCGCTGGTGTTCGGTTGTGGGACCCAGGGATCCCGGTATCGAACAGAAACTGTGCGGCGCTCGTCTCCCCCGACGTCCCCCTCTCATCCCGCCTCCGTCTCAGGATCTCGATGCCACTGCGCCAACCGGTGAGAGCCGTCTCGTGGCCCGCCTTCGCCGCCGTTCTCGGCGCGACCCTGCTGCCGGGCTGCGGCCACACCGAGCCCTTCAGCTCGCCGCCCCCGGGAACCGATCTGCCCTTCGACCCCGCTGAGCCGGTCCGGCTCACGCTGAACGCCGGCGGCGACCGAACCGCGTCGTGGCTACCGGATGGCTCGGGGATCCTCTACTCCACTCAGCTGATCTTCCGCGACGATCGTGATGTCTGCCTCGCGCTCCTGCCCCCCACCGGCGGTGCCCAGCGGGAGCTGTGGTGCGACGTGCCGGGAGATCGGGCCCTCACCAACGTGATCCAGTCTCCGGTCGCGGCGCCGGATGGGAGACTGGCTTTCATCGCGGCGAACTCGACGGTGGGAGGGACCAATCCCTCCTTCGAGGCGATCGCGGTTGCGCCGTCGCTCCTGCCGGAGAGCGCGGTCAATCTCCGGCGCATCCCCTACTCCACCGACCAGGGATCCACCCATCCGGCCGCCGGCCGGCTCCGCTGGCTGGGGGCGGACCGGCTGGCCTACCTGGGTCAGGCTGTGGCTTACCGGTTCCCCTGTGAGATCTGCGCCCGCGACACCATCACCACGGGGTTGGCGGTCGCGACTCTCGACGTGGGCCAGCCCGGTTCCACTCCGATCGTCGTTCCGGGAACGGAGTCCGCCTCAGGAGTGGCAAGCAGCGCGGAAGGAGATCTGCTCTTCTACACGCTGGGCGGCGACAGCCGGGTGTTCCGCCGGGCGCTCGCCAGCGGAGAGGTCACCGTGGTGCACGATTTCGGCAGCGCCGGCATCGCCCGCGACGTGGATGTCGTCGGGAATCGCCTGGTCGCCAGCGTCGGCGGACGGGTGGCCTTCGGCCCCGACGCCGATCTGGGCCCGACCCAGCGGGACAGCGGCGGGGTGGTCCACGTGGTGGACCTCGACTCCGGAGCGGCCGTGGCGCTCGATGACCCGCTGCGACTTTACCGCCGCCCGGCACTCTCGCCCGCCGGCGACCGGATCGTGGCGGAGGGATACGAGCTGGTGATAGTGCGCTTCGTGGATCCCGTCACCGAGCAGATGTTTGCCGACACCACGGTCAGCAGGAGCAGCGATCTGTATCTCTTGGGGGCACCCTGATGCGTGCGACTACCGCACTTGCCGCGTTCCTCGCTCTCGCCGCACTGACATCGCTACAGCCGGGGCGGGCAGCCGCGCAGGCCGAAGGCGCCGTCGCGGGACGGGTGAGGGACTCAGCCTCGACTCGCTCGCTCGGGGGGGTGGAAGTTCTGCTGGATGGAAGGGTGGCCGCTATCTCCGACAGCGGCGGCGGCTACCGGATCCGCGGGGCGAGAAGTGGATGGCACCGTGTGGCCGCGCGCCTGATCGGCTACCGCGGCGTGGTGCTGGACAGCGTGCTGGTGCGGGCCGGCGCGACGGTCACGCTCGACTTCGCCCTGGAGAGAAATCCGGCACAGCTCGAGCCGCTCGTCGTTACCGCCCCGTACGACGCGGTTCTCGATCCGCTGGCCACCGGCACCGAGCAGAAGATCACCGCGGCGGACCTGCGCGACCTTCCGGTCAGCACCTTGGAGGAGGCTCTCGCCCTCTCCGCCGGCAGTGTCGGCACCAGCTACCGCGGCGGGAGGCTCGGCCAGGAGTCGTTCATCCTCGACGGTCTCGGGGTGAAGAACCAGTTGGACGCGGCGAGTGGAGGCCTGGGACTCAGCATTCCCACCGATCTTCTCAGCGAGGCCTCGCTGGTCACCAACGGCTTTTCCGCGCGCTATGGGCAGGCGCTCTCCGGCCTGGTCAACGTGGTAACGCGGGAGCCCGGCTCGGAATGGGAAGGGCGGGTAAGCTACGAGGGAGACCGGCCTTTCGGCGGTTCGCTCGACCGGGGACTCGACCGGGTGACCGCCCGGGCCGGCGGACCGCTCGTGGGAAGACTGGGGTTCGTCGCCGCGATGGACGTATCCGGCCGGCTCGATGCCGACCCGGTGAGCGCGCCCTCCCCTGAGGACCCCCGCGACCCTCGCGCGGCGGAACCTTATCCGCTGCCGCACAACAGCGGCGAGCAGTGGACCGGCGCCGCTAAGCTGGTCTTTCCCATCACCGATCGGTTGACCGTGCGCGCCCTCGGCCTCCACTCCGAGGATCAGCGCCTGCTCTACGATCCGGCCTACAAGTACGAGCCGCGGTTGGCTCCGGCCCAGCGACTCCGGGGCGACCTGGTCAACGGCCACATCCAGTACACCAGCAATCCCCGAGGCACCCCGCTGGTGGTGGATCTCCGGGTGGGGCGCTTCACGCGTGAGTTTCTCCGTGGCGAGCTGGTGGACGAGGTGGACTACGCCGTAGGCGCGCTGACCGCCTCGCGCTTCCATTTTGTCGGCGAGGATCAGGCGCGCGCGCTCAGCAGATCCGAGGAGCCGCTGCCCGGCCTCCGAACGCCGGAGCTGACGGACGCCTCTCCCTGGGGAGTGCCGGCGTTCTTCTTCGGCAGCGGCTCGCGAGGCGACCTCGGCTGGAACCGCTTCGGCGAGACCCGGCTGCAGCTCGATGCCACCCTCGGCGCCCAGCGCCAACTGGATATCTACGTCGGAGGCGAGCTCACCGCTCAGCAGGTGCGTACCTATCAGCGGGCGTTGGGCTACCTCGAGGTGGGGCAAAGCGACGCGCCGCCGGCGGCCATCTCGGCCTTCTCGCCGAGAAGTGCCGCAGCATACCTGGAGGGCCAGGCGCGGATCGAAGACATCGCCGTCACCGGTGGCGTGCGCTACGACCAGTTCGATCCCGGCAGCAGTCTTCCCGGCGAGGCGCGCGGCGCGGCGCGAAGCATCAGCCCCCGCTTTGCCGTCTCCACCGTGCTGAGCGGAGCCACGGTGGTGGCGAGCTTCGGCCGGTTTGCCCAGGCGCCCGACTACCAGTTCCTGGTGGATGCGGCCTTCGACGACACCACCCGTACCGGACGTTTCCGGCGGGGCAATCCTAACCTCGGCTTCGAGAAGGCCACGCAGTATGAGGTGAGCGTCCGGGTGCGCCCCCGGGAGGCGCTGACGCTGCGGGTCGGCTTCTACGTCAAGCGGCTCACCGGCCTGGTGGCCTCCGTACCCCTCGGCCTCAACCCCGACTCCACCATCTTCGGCAATGCCGACGCCGGCAGCGTCAAAGGCGCCGAGGTGCTGCTGGAGCGGGAGTTTCGCGGCGGGGTGGGACTTCGGTTGGCGTACACCCTCCAGCAGGCGGAAGCGACCTCGACGGACCCCTTCCTGCTCAACCGCCTCATCGTGGTGGATCCAAACACCGGCGACACCATCCGGCCGGCGCGGGCGGAGTTCCCGCTCGACTTCGACCAGCGGCACACGCTCACCGCGATAGCGCGGGCGCGGGTGCCCGACGAGGTGGGCCCGCTCCTCCTCGGGGTACGTCCGTTGGCGGGATTGGAAGCAGCGGTGATCGTTCGCGCGCTTTCGGGTCTGCCCTACTCCCGAAGCGACAGCGGCGGAGACTCGCTGGTGGGGCTGCCCAACGGCTCGCGTCTGCCGTGGACCCACACGCTGGATCTGCTGGTGCGCCGCTCGGTCCGGCTCGGCGGCGCACAGGGGGGCCTCTACCTCGACGTCCGCAACCTGCTCGACCAGCGGAACATCGTGGCCGTGCGGCGGGATACCGGCCAGCCTCAGCCGGATGAGGCGGCGGTGATGGCACTGGCCGAAGGGGCGTATACGGCAAACCCGGACGACATCCCCTATGAGTCGGGCCGGTATCGCGCGTTTGCCGATCTGGACAACAACGGGTATCTGCAGGGACGGGAGGAGCTGTTCCCTCTCTACCTCACGGCGGCCCGGGATTTTACGCGCCCGGTGTTCGCCTACGGCGCGCCGCGGCTGGCGCGGCTGGGGGTCGAGCTGCTGTTCTGATTGCTTCGAAGGTAGAGGTGAGGGATGATGTGCTGGGGAAGGTGATGCGCAGGGGAAGGTGACCGCTGGAGAGGAGGGTGGTGTCATCCTGAGCGAAGCGAAGGGGGCATGACCCGAATCATACCCCCTTCGCTCCGCTCAGGGTGACAGCGTTTGACGGCGACGCCCTTTCCGCAGGCGCACCTTACTGCACGATGAACGGACCCGCGATCGCCAGTACGTCTTCCTGTGATAGCGGCTCGTCGAACGCCTCGGAGGCCGACTCGGCCGTGCCGAACTGCGCGGCGTCCACTCCCAGGTGCACCGTGTTGTCTTCGCCCGCGTATACCGCATCCAACGCAGCGACCGAATTGCTCGCCAGGGTGATCCACCCCTTCTCACCGGGCGACTGGGACAACCGCCGGACTTCCGACGCGTGCCGGGCCTCGACCGCATGAATCTGCAAGGCGACGGTGAGTATCGCACCATCCGACATCAGATTGCCGGCCTGTCCCTTGTAAGCGCGGACCCCGGTGTCTTCGAATCCCTGCGCCAGGGTGATGAACGTCTCCGGGTTCTCGAACACGTCGCCAAACATCCCGTCGGCGGTAAAGTCAAAGGTCGGCTTGGCGACTGCGGAGGTTCCGAGGGTCATTTCGAGCAGCGCCACGTGATCCGTCTCATGCGCGCTGATCTGCTCGAACACCGTCCGAGTATCCCCCAGATCCAGATCGGGAGAGTCGAGACCGAGACGATAGAACTCGTCTTCCAGATACTCCAGCGTCAGCGCGAAGTTGAGCACGTCAATGATCGGCTGGGGCAAGGTGCCCTGGGCAAAGGCCTTCCTGGCCATCAGCCCGAAAGCCACCGGCATCGAAGCGATCGCGAGCGCGCCGGCCATCTTGCTGCTCCGCATCACGGCCTCGCGCCGGGAAAGAACTCGCGCGGCGAGATCGGGATCCAGTCCGCCGAGTAGATTATTCATGTTCATGGTGTCGGGGCTCCTATGCAGTCGGCAGGCCGGAGGGATCAATCGGGGTCACGATGAAGGGGTCCGCAGCAGCCAGAACATCGCTGGGCGGCAAAGCCTGATCGAGTCCGCTGGTTGGATCAACTACATCGTCACCCGCAAAGTCAGCGCTCAACGGGTTGAGCAGATCTCGGATCGCGGCCGCGTGCCGCGCCTCGACCGAGACGATCTTGCCGGCCACCAGCAGGAAGTCGGCGCTCTCCAGCAGTTGGCCGGCGCCGTTGTAGGCGGCCACACCGAGGTCCTCGAAGGTACGGGCGGTTTCCAGCACGCTGTCGCGGCTGGTGAAATCCACCGCGGTGAAGTCAACGCTGAGATCGGGAATGGCGCCGGTCATCAGGGCGGCCTTGAGGAAGTC
>JACCQZ010000043.1 GCA_013813875.1 Gemmatimonadales bacterium
TCCCCTCACCGGTCGCTGCGATAGAGCTGCTCGATCGCCGCCCGGTGCCGCTCCTCGACGATGTGCCGCCGGATGCTGAGCTTCGGGGTGAGCTCCCCGGCCTCAACGCTGAAGTCGCGGGGCAGCAGCAGGAGCTTCTTCGGCATCTCGTATTGCGCCAGGTCCCGCAAGGTCTTCCGCACCTCCCGCTCCACCTTCTGCCGCACCTCCGGCAGGGCGATCAGCCCGTCCAGCTCGCCGCCGGGCAGCCCCTTATAGGCGGCCCACGCTTTGAGCGACTCCGCGTTGGGCACCACCAACATGACCGGGAAGGGCCGCCGGTCGCCCAGCATCACGGCGTTGGACACGAACTTGCTCGTCCGGGCCAGGTTCTCGATCGGCTGGGGGGCGATGTTCTTCCCGCCGGCGGTGACGATGAGGTCCTTCTTGCGGTCGGTGATCTGGAGATACCCGTCGGAGTCGAGCACGCCGATGTCGCCGGTGTGGAACCACCCCTCGGCGTCGAGGGCCTCGGCGGTGGCCTCGGGCTTGTTGTAGTAGCCCAGCATGACGTTGGGACCTCGGGTGATGATCTCACCGTCCGTCGCGATGCGGATCTCCACGCCGGGAATCGGCCGGCCTACCGTTCCCAGCCTGACATGGCTCCTGGTGTTCACCGCCATGACCGGAGCAGTCTCGGTCAGGCCGTACCCCTCCAGGATCGGCATGCCGGCGGCGTAAAAGAAGCGCGCGATGTCGGCCGAGAGCGGTGCGCCCCCCGAGATGAAGAACCGGATGCGTCCTCCGGTGCGCGCCCGCAGCTTGGCGAATACCAGGCGGTCGGCTACGCGATGGGCCAGCGCCAGGCGGCGCGGAACCGTGCGCTTCGCGATGTGGTACTCGGCCCATTCTTCACCCACTCCACGGGCCCAGTGAAAGATCCGCCGGCGCAGCGGCGGACTGGTCCGCACGCTCTCGAGCACTCGGGCATAGATCTTTTCGTACAGCCGGGGCACTGCCGCCATGATCGTGGGCCGGCGCTGCTGCATGTCGGCCGGGACGGTCTCGATGCTCTCGGCGTAGTTGATGGTCACCCCGCGGTGAAACATGGAGTAGTGCCCGAACATCCGCTCGAAGATGTGGGAGAGCGGAAGAAACGAGAGGCACTCGTCCTGGTCGCTGATGGTGAAGAGGTTGGCGCAGGAGAGCACGTTGGAGGCGATGTTGCCGTGGGTGAGCATCACCCCCTTGGGCTCGCCTGTCGTTCCCGAGGTGTAAATCAGCGTGGCCAGGTCGCCTGGCTCCACTCGAAGCGCCTGGGACTGCCAATCGGGGTGGCGCGAGAGTGCCCGCCGGCCTCCAGCCATGACTTGGTCGAGAGAGAGCACGCCCGGCCCCGCCAGCTCGGGATCGAGTGTGATCACGTGCGCCAGCGCCGGCAGCCGGGCGCGTAGACTTTCGATCTTGTCGAGATGGCCGCGGTTGGAGACCAGGATCGCCACCGCCCCCGAGTCGCGCAGCACGTACTCCGCCTGTTTGGCGGGAAGGGTGGGATAGATCGGGACGTCGGTGCAGCGGGCGGCCAGGCAGGCGTAGTCGGCCATGGCCCACTCGGGGCGGTTTTCCGACAGGATGGCCACCCGGTCTCCGGGCCGCACCCCCAGCTCGAGCAGCCCGATGCTCAGATCGCGGACCTGCTGGGCGAGCTCCCGATAACTCACGTCCTCCCACTGGCCGCTCCGCTTTGCGCGCATCGCCACGGGGTGCGCGCCGAAGCGTTCGAGGGCCCCGAAGTAGATGTGGTTGAGGGTGGGCGACGTGGGCTCCTCCTATTCGAACCGAACGATGAACCGCTGCCCCGAACCCGGCACCGCGGCGCCCCGGGTTCGCGTGGCGCGCACTTCCACGACGGCGCTGTCGGGACCGGTCACGCCGGCCACCCGGTCGAGCGTCACCGTTCCTATGGTGCCGTCGGCGGCGGTCACCAGCGTGTCCACCAGCACTCCGCCGGCAAGCTGCACTCGGGTAGGTACCTCCTGCACCGGCGTGACGACGGCATAGACCACCGGGCGCGATTCCACCGGCCCCACGGGGGCAAAACTCTCCAGCCGCACCACCAGTGCGGGCGAGACACTCTGGCCGAGCGGCACGGTGAAGATCGAATCTCCCACGATGATGAGCGTATCAGCCCGGGCGAGCACCCCGACGCTGACGAGACCCGACGTGAGCGAGCCGACTCTCGCCTGGACCTGGCCGGTACCGGGCGCCACGCCGGTGACCAGGCCGGTCTGATCAACCGTGACTACGTCGCCCGGTGTGAGCCAGGTGACCGCTGCCGCCACGCTGTCTCCGTCGCTGTTGAGCGGACGGACGGAAAGCTGGAGCGTCTCGCCCACCTCGAGTGTGGCAGGCGAGGGGACCCGCAGCTCCAAGGCGACGACCCCGCCCTCGGCTTCATCGAGACTGCTGCAGCCCAGAGCGGCCGCGAGCGGGAAGAGAACGGCCCACCGGGTCACCGCGTCTCGCTCGCCGAAGTGCTCGCGATGTCGCGCAAGGTGGCTTCCGCGTGCCGCACCCAGCGCTCGGCGTCGGGGCCCTTGGGTGGTCGAGCGAGGAACGCGCGCAGGTGCTCTGCCGCCTGCTGCGTGTCCCCGCGCTTGAGCAGTAAGAAGGCCACTCCGTAGTGCGCGCCCACCAACGCTTCATCAAGCTCCAGCGCGCGCTTGTAGTGCCGTATGGCTTCTTCGGGTTGGCCGGTCTTGGTGAACGCGATGGCCATGTTGAGCAGGATCCGGGAGTCGGAGGGATTGTCGCGAAAGGCCAGGCGGTACGACGTGAGTGCCGCTTCGAAGTCGCCCTGCCGCTCGAGCGCCAGGCCTTCATTGAGGTAATCGAGACGTTGCGGATGCAGCGTCTCCCGGTTCTCCTTGCCGAACAGGCGTTGCCAGTAGCTCATGATGTCGGAGACTTCTCCGAGCAAAGTCAACGGGGACAACACTTTGGAATGCCGCAAAGATAGTCCTCGCCGGCGGACGCCGCAACGCGAGTGTAAATCCGGCCGCGCCCGCGCGTCGGTTGCTCGTGCGCCGGAACCGGCGTAGGTTGGGGAAGCTTTCACTGGGAGTCCGCATGCGTCGCAGTCCTCCGCCCGGACCTCGAGGCGTCCTCGAGGTGGACTGGCCGTTCTTCGGCGAGATCTGTCGGGCCCTCGCGCTGCGGGTAGCCCGCGAGTATCAACCCGAAATCGTGCTGGGCATAGCCAAGGCCGGGGTTATTCCAGGGGTGGTGGTGGCGTCAATCCTTCAGTGTGAGTTCGCCTCCATGGCGGTGACTCGGCGGGAAGCGGGCGCGGCACCGGTGCTCGTCTCCGGCCCGCCGGCCACCATCCGCGGCCGGCGGGTGCTGGTGGTGGACGAGACTTGCGACACCGGCAGCACCATGAAGCTCGCGCTCAGTGAAGTGCGCGCGCTCAGCCCGGACGAGGTCCGCTCCGCCGTCTCCTTCAAGACCGGCGAGTACGCCCCTGACTTTCACGCCTTCGAGACCGAGAACTTCATCATTCTCCCCTGGGATCGCGAGATCATCCAGGGAGGTGAGCTGGTGATGCGTCCCGACTATGCCGCGAGGCTCTGATCGGCTGCTGCAACCCTTTCTCCCCAGTCGCTGTCTAACGGCGATCCCCTCCCAGGAGCGCCAACCATGCGGGCCGTCCCGAATTTTCCCCTGATCTTCACCCTCGCTCTGCCACCTACTCTCCTCGCGCAGCAGGCGGAGACTTTCTCGCTCTCGGGTGACGGGGTAGCCATCTACAACGTCGCGGGGGAGGTGCGGGTCGAGCCGGGTCAGGGGCCGGTCGGCGTTCGGCTCACCCGCGGCGGCGCCGACGCGGGCAAGCTCCGAGTGGAGCGGGGGGAAATAGAGGGCCGGGAAACATTGCGCGTTCTTTATCCCGGCGACCGCGTGGTCTATGCCGGCCTGGAGCGCGGCTCGTCCACCGAGTTCTCGGTACGCGACGACGGGACCTTCGGGGATCACGGAGATGGTCGGGGCGACTCCGATGGCCGGCGGATGAAGGTGGTGGGGAGCGGCAGCGGTCTCGCGGCACACGCCGACCTCCGGGTACAGGTGCCCGCTGGACAGGAGGTCTCCATCTACCTCGCGGTGGGCAAGGTTTCAGTGGCCAACGTGAACGGCAGGTTGTTCATTGACGCTCACAGCGCCCCGGTGACGGCCACCGGCGGCCGGGGGGAGCTGGACATAGACGTGGGGTCGGGCTCGGTGCAGGTGAGTCAGATGGAGGGCGAGCTGACGGTGGACACCGGGTCCGGCGGGGTCGAGGTCTCGCAGTTCCGTGGCGGGGTGCTCTCCATAGACACCGGCTCCGGCGCGGTGACCGGCTCCGCCCTCCAGGCCACCGAGCTCTCTATCCAGACCGGCTCCGGCGATATCGGGCTCACCGCGCTCTCCTCGCCGGCGGCCTCGCTGGAGACCGGAAGCGGATCGGTCACCGCCGAGCTTCGTGCCGACGTGCGCTCACTGAGCGTGGAGACCGGCTCCGGAGACATCTCCGTTCATGCGCCGGCGTCGCTGGGCGCCGAGGTCGAGATGGAGACGGCGAGCGGGGACATCGAGACCGACTTTGCGCTCCAGGTAACCCGGCACTCCCGGGATCATCTCATCGGGCGGATCGGGGACGGGCATGGAACCGTATCAATCGAAACCGGCTCCGGCGAAGTGCAGTTGCTCAAGAATCCGAATTGACCCCCAGGGCCTCGACGTAGCCTGCTCCCTGAGCCATGCGGTCGTAGAGTACACCGAGAGTGTCCGGGGCGCCGGCCAGAAAGCGGCACCGGGCCTGGCCGCGGGAGCGGCACTCGACCTCCATCACCGCCACCAGCCCGTCCGACAGCCGGCCCAGGAAGTCGGCGAGCAGTCCGCAGGTGAGATGGCAGGAGGGAAATTCGCTCCGGACCTGATCGGTGGCCTCGGCCCATTCGCGCGACTCGAGGGCCAGGACGGCAGCTCCCAGCGGGGTGGCCTCGAGTGAGCCCCAGCCCTGCTCGGCGAAAAATTCGGAGAGCACCTCTCCCAGAAACTGCATGTCGAGCTCGGAGGGATGCTCCACGCCGCGGGTGGCGAGAAGCCAGTCGGCGAATTCGGTGTACAGCTCCTCTCCTCCCGCAAAGCCGGCTTCCTGCAGGTAGCTCGACGCCTGGGGGCCGGCGTCGCGCTCCAGCGTGGCGCGCAGCTGGTGAATGACGCGGCGGCCGAGCCGTAGGCCGGTGTGGTGGGACCGGGGTTGGTGGGAAGTCATGAGCCGTCTGGTTGAGAGAGGTGGTGCATCTTAGGCCGTGGGGCCGAGGCGACGCAAGAGCTCCGCTTCGTCAATGATCTCCACTCCGAGCGACTTCGCCTTCTCCAGTTTGCCTCCTGCTTCCTCCCCGGCTACGACCGCGTCGGTCTTCTTGCTCACGCTGCCGGCTACTCGGCCGCCGGCCGCCTCGATCAGCTCCGCCGCCTGAGTCCGACTGAGCGTGGGCAGCGTTCCGGTCAACACGTACGCCTTGCCGGCGAGCGGCCCGTCGGCGCTCGATGCCCGAGGCTCCGTAAAGGTGAGCTTGGCGCGGCGGAGTCGCTCGATCAGGTCCTGGTTCCTGGGCTCGCCAAAGAACGCCGCCACCGCCTCCGCGATGGCAGGACCGATGCCGGAGACGGCGTTGATCTC
>JACCQZ010000060.1 GCA_013813875.1 Gemmatimonadales bacterium
TCCCTGGGCGCCTTCTCCGCGCTGCTTGCGGTGGGCGCCGGCGCGTTCGGCGCGCACGCGCTGCGCGCGCGGCTCACCCCGGAGCTCCTCGCCGTCTTCGAGACGGCGGCCCGCTATCAGATGTATCACGCGCTCGGGCTGCTGGCGGTGGCCCGGGCGCTGGCCCATTGGCCGGGACCCCTGACGCGGTGGGCTGGGTGGCTCTTCGTCGGCGGGACCCTGCTCTTCTCGGGCAGCCTCTACGCGCTCGCGCTTACGGGAGTGCGCTGGCTCGGCGCGATCACGCCGGTCGGGGGAGTGGCTTTGCTGGCGGGGTGGGCGTGTTTGGGGGTGGGGGCGTGGGGTGCAAGAGGGCGTACGAGCACGTGAGTTGGAATCATCGCCGGGCGCTGTCACCCTGAACGGAGTGAAGGGGCATAATTCAGTATGGGTCCCTTCACTTCGCTCAGGATGACAACCGCCTACCTCGCCACCCGCTCCACGACCCGATAAAAGAACTCCACCCCGAACCGGATGTTCGCCAGGCTCACCCGCTCGTCGTTGCCATGCACCGTCTGATCCTCCGCCTCGGTCACCCGAAACGGGTCCAGCCCGTAAGCACCTATGCCAAGCGCCCGGTAGTAGTAGCTGTCGGTGTAGCCCGCCAGCATCGGGGTGGTGATGAGCGCGCCGGGGTCCATCGCCTGCACCGTCTCCCGGATGGCGTCAATCAGCGGGCCTCTGAGCGGCGAGGTGGACGCCTCGCGGTCGGGTCGGAGCGGAGTGATCTCTACCGTGGTATCGGCGATGACGCGGCGCAGCTCGGCCAGAAACGTCGCCGGCGCCGTGCCCGGAAGGAGGCGAACGTCCAGCTCGGCGCTGGCCTCCGGCGGGATGACGTTGGTCTTGTTGGAGCCCTGCATGACGGTGACGCTGATGGTGTTTCGCAGCAGGGCGTTGAAATACAGGTTGGAGGTAAAGAAGCGGCGGCCCTCAGGCTCGCGGAGAGCCCTCGCCGGGTCGGCCAGCCACCGGCGGCGCTGCGGGTCCGATTCCCGGGTGGAGAGATCCCGGAAGAATTGCGCGGCAGGCGGCGTCACCTGGAGCGGAGTCTCGTGCCCGGCGATGCGGCCGAGCGCCCGCGCCAGCCGCGCGGCCGCGTTGTCGGGCCGGGGAATCGAGCCGTGTCCCGGTGAGCCGCGCACCGTGAGCCGTAGCCAGTAGGGCAGCTTTTCGGTGACCGCCACGCCGTAATACTCGATCTTGCCGTCCCGGCCGAGCTGGTTGCTGCCTCCCTCGTTGATCAGAAACTCCGCGTCCCGGATCAGCTCCGATTTTTCCCGGGCGAACCACTCGGCTCCGGTGGAGCCGGTTTCCTCGTCGGCGTTGGCGATCAGGATGATGTCGCGCGAGAGGGGGACGCCTCGCCGCTCGAGGGCGATCAACGTCATCAGCTCGACGATCGCCATTCCCTTCATGTCGAGCGCGCCGCGGCCCCACACCTGGCCGTCATGAATTTTCCCAGCCCAGGGAGCGACCTTCCAGGCCGAGGCGGTGGCGGGGACGACGTCAATGTGGCTCAGCAGCACGATGGGGCGCCGCTTCCCGTTGCCCCGAAGCCGGGCGTACAGATTGCCCCTCCCGGGCGACGACTCGAATATCTCCGATTCGATTCCCTCGCCCCGAAGCACATGCTGCAGCCAGCGCGCGCCGGCGGTCTCGTTGCCCGGCGGATTCACCGTCCTGATCCGCAGGTACTCGGCGAGCCGCCGCGTCGTCTCCTCGGCCAGCGCGTCGAAATCCGGGGTTCGGCCGGCAGCGGGCTGTTGAGCGGCAACCGGCCCGGTACCGGATGTCAGCTGTGCCGCCGCCAGCCCCACCAGGAAGAGCGGAAGGAATCGGCTCATTCGGTCTCCTTGGCCCATTTGAAGAAGAGCACCCCGATGGCCAGGAACATCCACAGGTTGCCGGGCACCCACATGAGCAGCCCACCCAGGCGCTGATCGTCTAGGGGCGAGAGTCCCCAGGTGGGAGGGGCGGAGGCATACCATGGATAGAGCACCTGGTCGCTCAGGGTGATGAGAGCCGCCACCACCTGCATCGGGATGCCAACCAGAAACAGGTAGAGCATTCCGACTCCGTAGGGGAGCCGGGGAAGCTCCGGCACCGGGCTCATCACCGGCCACCACATGATGGTCGCCGCCACCATGAACATGAGGTGGGTGGCGATGTGGACGTTGTGGCTCCGCATCATGAGATCGTAATAGGGCGCCAGGTGCCACACCGCGATGGTGAGGCTGTAGATCAGCGCGGCGACCACCGGCCGGGTGAGCATCCGCGCCGCCCTCAGCACCCCCGGGTTTCGCAGCAGGGGCCGCAGCAGCCACCCGGGTATGCCCGCGATGAGGAGCGGGGGCAGGAGCAGCGTCAGCAGAAGATGCTGCACCATGTGGGCGGAGAAGAGGTAGTAGTCGCTCAGGTCGTGCATCGGCCCATTGAGCGATACCAGAAGAACCAGGAGCCCCGCGGAGAACGAGGCCACCTGCCAGGGCTCGGCCGGCGGACCCAGGTTCCACCGCCGGCGGAGCGGCCCGATCCCATAAAAGTACAAGGCACCGAGAAGTCCGGTGCCTATGAAGACCGAGGGGTGCAGCGACCAACTCCACTCGTACGGGACGACTGGTCGCGGCCGCTCATCCAGCAGCGGCGCGAGCGGCGGCGGCATCAGCCCGACCGGGCGAAGGCGAAGTGGTACGCCTGCAGCAGGATCAGTCCCACGACGACGAAAATGGCGATGATGAGCGGAAAGACGAAGACCCCGCTGAAGAGCTTGTGGTCCTGCTTCAGGTGCATGTAGTACATCGCCACCAGGGCGAACTTGGCGGCCGAGAGGAGCAGAAGGATGGCGACGAAGAAGGGCTCGACCGCCCGGCCGAAGGCGCCGGCACGCTCGCCATAGGTCATCTCGTACAGGCCGACTTCGAGCGCGGTCAGCACGAAGAGAACGATCCCGATCTTGACGTAGATGCCCGCGGTCGGATGGCTGTGCTCGGCGGCGTCGGCGTCGGCGGCGGCGGCGGCGGTGGTGGCGGTGCGGGTGGAAGCGTGGGCGTCCATGGGTGCGGGCCTCACCTGATCAGGTAGACTACGGGAAAGATCACGATCCAGACCACGTCCACGAAGTGCCAGTAGAGCGCGGCGATTTCCAGATTGAGCGACTTGGCCGCTGGAATCTTTCCCCGGAACGCCTCGATCCAGAGGGTGAGCAGCCAGATCACTCCAAGGGTCACGTGAGTTCCGTGGAACCCGGTCAGGGTGAAAAAGCTGGCGCCGAACAGGTTGGTCCTGAGGGTGAGTCCCTTATGGTAGAAGTGGGTGAACTCGTATACCTGCATCCCCACGAAGAAGAAGCCGCAGACCAGGGTGAGCCCCAGCCAGAGCAGCAGCGCCTTGCGGTCGCCCCGCTGCGCGCCCGCCAGGGCCAGCACCACGAAGAGCGAGCTGAAGAGCAACAGCGCCGTGCCCACGGTGACCAGCGGAATCTCGATGATCGGCTCGAAGACCTGGCCGGTGGGCGAGGTCCAGGCCTCGTGCGGCAGGGGTCCGACCAGGCTCTTCCCCTTGTTGACCATGTAATTCGAGATCAGCGTGGCAAAGAAGAGGCACTCCGACCCGATAAAGGTCCAGATCGCCAGCTTCCGGTTGTCGAGACCGGTGGAGGTCTCGAGGTGCAGCGCGTGTGCGTGGTCGGACAATTCTCGGCTCCGAAAAA
>JACCQZ010000064.1 GCA_013813875.1 Gemmatimonadales bacterium
ACCGCCTACGCAACGGATTGATTGCCACACCTCGGCGGGCAGGTGGCTCAGGGCAAGTGCCCCGGCTGCCTGCCCGCCGGCACGTCTATCAGGGAAGGAGACAGGATGTCACTCGTCAGGTACGCCGTAGCCCTCTGGCTTGGCGCAATGCTCACCGCCTGCGGCCGGGCGGATGCGGGCCCGCCGGAGTCCGGAGTTTCCGCCGGTGTGGTGGACAGCACAATGTCCCGCGCCAAGGCGCTGCGCCGGTTCCGCCAGAATCTGCCGGCGACCGATCGTCTGGAAAGCGGAGCCGGGAGCCGCGACCAGCTGGTGATGAGCTTTGTCCGCGCTCTGGCGGCGGGCGATACCTCCGCGCTCGCACGTATGGCGGTCACCCGGTCGGAGTTCGGCTATCTGTACTACCCGACGTCGCCCCAGGGCTTTCCTCCCTACGACGTCGAGCCGGGCCTCATGTGGTTCCTGCTCTTCGAGCGTAGCGACCTGGGACTTCGCCGGGCTCTCCGCAGCTATGGCGGGCAGCCGATGCACCTGCTCGGCTATGACTGCGGGGACCGGGCCAGCAGAGAGGGTGAGAATACGATCTGGGGGCCCTGCGTCGTGCGCTGGCGGGGCGGCGAGAAGAAGGTTCGGTCGGAACGATTGTTCAGCCAGATCATCCAGCGGGATGGGCGGTTCAAATTTCTCAGCTACGCCAACAAGCTGTAGTCACCCTGAGCGGAGCGAAGGGCCATAACTTCGCTTCGGCCCCTTCGCTTCGCTCAGGGTGACACACCCGCCACCCGGAACAAACCAATCGAGACCGCGTCTTGATCCGACCGTGACGGCCGGCACCCAGCTTCCGTCATGCGCGTACTCTACTGCACCGATACCTACCCGCCGCAGGTGAACGGGGTGTCAATCGTGACGGCGGTGTCGGTCGCGGGACTGGCGCGGCTGGGATGGGAGTGCGCCGTCGCAGCGCCCAGCTATCCCGCTTCGGTGCACGCGGAATGGGGTGGGCAGGGGCTGGCTGAAGACGGCCCGACCGAGCTGGTCAGTCTGCAGAGTGTGGCGCTGCCGGGTTATCCCGAGATCCGTATCGCCCTGCCGCGGGCTGCCGGGATGCACGACTTGGTTCGCCGCTTCCGCCCCGACTTGGTGCACTGCGAGACCGAGTTCAGCATCGGACGCATGGGGCAACTGGCGGCGGCGCGCGCCGGGGTGCCGGCCGTCTCCTCCTACCACACCGACTTCGCCCGTTACACCGATGCTTACGGCGCGCCCTGGCTCCGGGGCACCGTGTCATCGTACCTGGGCCGGTTCCATCGCCGCAGCCGGCGGGTCTACACACCCTCCACCGCCTCTCGCGAGGATCTGCTGCGGCTGCGTGTGTCCAATGTGCAGGTGTGGGGCAGGGGCGTGGACACGGAGGTGTTCCATCCTGGCCGCCGCAGCCAGGACATGCGCGCGGCCCTCGGGATAGGGAGCCGGTACACCTTCCTCTATGTGGGGCGGCTGGCCGCCGAAAAGCGGCCGCAGCAGGTCCTCGACGCGTTCCGCGTGGCTAGTGACACGCTTCCTCGCGGCGTCATTCACCTGGTGGTGGCCGGCGCCGGCCCCCTCGAGGACCAGCTCCGCGCGTCAGCGCCGCCCGGAGTCACTTTCCTCGGCACTCTGGAGCGCCGTGGACGCCTGCCGGATCTCTACGCCAACTGCGATGCCTTTGCCTTTGCCTCGGTAACCGAGACCCTGGGCCTGGTGCTGCTGGAAGCGATGGCGAGCGGTCTCCCGCTGGTGGCGACGCCCGCGGGCGGCGTGCGCGATCATCTGCGGGACGGACACAACGGCCTCGCCTGCCCCGCGGGCGACGTCGGTGCGATGGCGCGGGCGATGATGAAGCTGGCCGGCGACTGGGGCCTGGCCCAGCGACTCTCCCGCGGCGCTCGCCGCACCGCCGAGGCGCTCACCTGGGAGGGGGAGATCGAGCGGTTGGATCGGAGCTATCGGGAAGTGTGTGCCGGCATGTCGGGAAACCAGCAGGAGACCGTGGTGCCCCGTCCCCGCTCGCTCTCCGCGTAGGCCCGGCCGCCATGCGCCTCGACCAGGTGCTTCACGATGGCCAGTCCGAGGCCGGTGCCGCCTTCTTCGCGTGAGCGGGAGAGATCGGCCCGATAAAACCGCTCGAAGATCCGCGGCAGATGCTCCCGGGTGATTCCCGCCCCATTGTCCCGCACGCTGATGGCCACGCCATCGCCTTCGCGGCGGCTGGCGCACACGATGCGGCCGCCGGCCGGAGTGTGGCGCAGTGAATTGTCGAACAGGTTGGTGAGCACCTGGCGCAGCGCTTCGGGGTCGGCGCAGACCGTCTCGGCGTCCACGCCGATCTCGATCCCGAGCTGGATGCCCTGGGCTTCCGCCCGGTCGGCCAGCGCCGCGGACGATTCCCGTGCCGCCGCCGCGACCTCCACCGGCACCCGGGTCGGCTGCCAGCGGCCGGCCTCGATGCGCGAAAGGTCGAGCAGGTCGTCCACCAGCCGCTGCATCCGGCGGGCGTTGCTGAGAATGGTGCTGAGGAACCGCCGAGTGGTCTCGGCGTCGGGGGTATCGCCGAGCAGCGTCTCGGCGTATCCCGAGATGGAAGTGAGCGGTGTCTTGAGCTCGTGAGAGACGTTGGCCACGAAATCCCGCCGCACGGTCTCGAGCCGCCGGGTCTCGGTGAGATCGTGGATGACCAGGACGGCGCCGCCGGCGGGCAGCGGACGCGC